>CAIUWO010000240.1 GCA_903902895.1 Candidatus Hydrogenedentota bacterium
ACACGCAGGACGCGCGTCATCAACCTGCTGCGCATGGGGTTCTTCTACATCAGGAACAAGGGTGTGCGCTTGGAATACGCCCTGGACGCGCTACGGCATCTGGTCACCTTGCAGGTGGCGCCAAACTGGGGATAGGTCAGATGCCTCAAGCACCCCACGGGCTACCACTTGAGCATATATCGCACCGCCACCACCAGCAGGACGAACACCGGCCCGGCAGCCAGGAAGGGCCCAAGAACGCGCCACAGCGAAGGTGTCTCCCGCTTTACTGTCAACCCCACGCGACCGCACTCGGCGCAGAATTTGTCTACCGCGCCCGGCCCTCCGGTAACGGTACTGAGTGTTGTCCTTTTGCCCGTACGCGTTGTGACCACAACCGTCGCAAGCGTTCCCTGCGGGACGGTCTGCCCGTGAACGCATTCAATCTCAGCAAGGGGAATTTGCTCCTGCGGCCCCCGGGTATATCCAATTTCCAAGCCTTCAGGAGAAAGCTGGAACCACCGGGCGTTGCGTTTCCAACCCAGCAGATAGAACCAAAGTGTATAGAGGGAGAGGCTGCTTCCAAAACAAACGGCCAAAACCAGCGACACGCGCCCCCCAATTTCGAGTATCCAGCCCAGTACGGGGTGGCGGGCCCGCGTGGCAGACCAAATCAGGGGCGACCAAATACGCGGCTCCGTCAGGAGGGGTATGAGCACCGTGATGAGTATTACCAGCACAAAGAGACGCTGAACAACGTACATCAAGCGGGCCATCGGTTTCGGAAAATCCGATTCCACCCGCACTTTCGCTGCGTCCATTGCCGGAACCTCTCCGGTTTCATCCCGAAAACCGTATGGACCTGACTCCCGAGACCCGAAAGGACTATAGACCCGGGCTGGACTTGCGGTCAAACGGCGCGAAGCACGAGAATAGTTGTAGTTGCAGGGTGGGTGAAGTGGAGCGCAGCGAAACGCAACCCACCGTCTTGGAAGCAAAGCCGCTGCGCTTGGGCACCCTGCGGATTTTGGTTTCGTTCCCCGTTTCGCTCCGCGCACAGAGACCCGAAGACCCAGACGCTGCCGCGACCCAATGAGAACTGCCCCTGCCGCGGTTCCGCGGCAGGGGCAGTATGCCTGCTGCAAGTGTTACCCTTCCGGGCTAAGGCCTGCGCCCTTTGACGGCCAGCAGGCTGGTCAGGCCAAGGCCCAGCAGGAAGAGATCGCCCAGTCGTTTTGGTGAGTATGCGTCCTTGCCGCCGAAACAACCGGCACACCCCGCGTTCTCTTCCAGCCCCGCCTCAGCCTCGCTGATCTGGCCGTCTTGATTTGCGTCCAACAGGTCGAAGACCACCTGCGTCAACCCCGGCAACGCCGCCGCGGCCTCTTCAAAGCTGATCTGACCGTCGCTGTCGCCGTCCATTGCCGGGAAGGACGCCGTCAGTTGTCCGCGCAGTGCGGTCTCTGTCGGCGGCGTCACCGGTTCACCTTCCCCTTCGCCGGGCACCTCTCCTTCGGCCGGGCACGGGCCGGAAGAGACCGACAGGGAAACGACACTTTCCGTTGCCACGGAGGTGCCCGCCACCGGGGTTTGGCTGATGACACTGCCCGCCGCCACAGTGCCGCTGCACTGTTGGTCCACCGCGCCGAGTGTCAGTCCCGAGGCGAGGATGGATGTGGTCGCAGCCCCTTGGGATTGTCCCACCACGTTGGGCACTGTTGCGACTCCCGGTTCGCCTTCGTTCGGTTCCTCTCCCTCGTTCTCCCCTTCAGCCGGGCACGGCCCGGAGGAGACCGACAGCAAGACAGCGCTTTCCGTAGCCACGGACGCGCCCGCCGACGGGGCTTGGCTGATGACGCTGCCTGCCGCCAAGGTATTGCTGCACAGTTGCTCCACGGTGCCAATCGTCAGTCCCGCGCCGAGGATGGAAGTGGTCGCAAGCTCCTGGGATTGTCCGACCACGTCCGGCACCGTTACCATTCCTGGTTCGCCCTCTCCTTCCCCTTCACCCGGCGTGGCCATGCTCACCACCGCCGCAGCGCTCGTCACGGGGCCTGCGATGTTCGTGACCACGCAGGTGTAGCTGCCCGCGTCGGACGGCTGCACTGCGGGAAGTGTGAAGGACGGTGTGATCGCGCCGGGAATGGGCGCGCCGTCCTTCTCCCACTGGTAGCACAGCGGCCGTGTTCCCGTCGCCGCTATCGCGAACGCAACATTCGTACCGGGCTCCACGGCCTGCGATGACGGTGCGGGCTGCTGTGTGATCTCAGGCGCCACACCCGCCGCCACGGCCCCGCCCGTCCCCTCGTACGCCCCGATATCGACGCCATTGCCCTGCGGCCGGACAATACCCCGGAAGTCAACGTATGGCGCGCCGACCAGCGTGCCGGCATCCACACAGGGCGAGCCCGGCAGCATCCGGAAATCCAAAGCCGCGGCATCGGCAAACAACGCGTCACCGTCCAGGTTGTTGTGCGCGTTGCCCACCTGCGCATTCAAGCCCTGCGGGCCCTCGGCGGTCGCAAACGCGAGGGGACCATCCATAAGATAGGTATCCTGACCGGGCGCGAAGAGGCAGTTGTTCACAGGGATATTTGCCGAGGAATCATTTGCGGCAATCGCGTAGGGGCTGTTCGCCCCAAAAATGCAGTTGAGGAGGCTGCCGGTGGTGTTCAGAAAGCGAATTCCGCCGCCCGGCCCGCCCGCCGTATTGCCGACCATGGTGCAGTTCGCGATCTTGACAAGCCTGTCGTACTCGAACAATGCGGCGGCGCCGCCGCGGTCGGTGGACTGGTTCCCGCTGAACACGCAATTGTCAACACAGACCGCCGAGTCGCTCTCGTGCATTTCAATGCCACCGCCCACCGCGGCAACATTGTCCTTGAACACAGACTGACCGACGGTCAGGCCGGAATCGTAGCCGCCGATCCCCCCCGCGAGATATGCCGCCACATTCCCCGAAAAGAAACAGCGTGCGACGTCCAGTTCCCCGTTGTCCATCGCGATGCCCCCGCCGCTACCGGCGGTGTTTTCCAGCAGCACACAGTCCGTGACGCGGGCTCTTGCGTGGTTGACAATGATCCCGCCGCCCGAGCCATTCACATGATTGTCCTGAAAAATATCGTGTTCGATGCTCACGTTGTGGCTGCCGTTTGTGCAACTGACCGGGCTGCCGGCAAAGCCAGTCAGCGTAAACCCGTTGATTCGGACGTCCCACACGCCACTGCAGGTGAACGCACTGATTTCGGCGCCCTCTCCCCGGAGCACCGTGCCACGCACCGCCTCATCGCGATCCCGGAACCGGGGCGTGTCCCTGATGGGGAATCCCCCGTAAACCCCCGTGTGGCTCCCGACGTTCGCGGTCTCGGTCAGCACGAAATCCTCCGCTGCGACCCAGACGTCCTTTCGTTCCGCCGCGGCCTTTGCCAGAGCCGGCGGCAGGCTCGTGTAGGCTTTCGCCCAGGACGAGCCGTCGCTGTTGTCACCCGACTGCGAAACGAAGACAGGCGCGCGCAGCAATTGGTGCGGGTTGATTCCCCGCGTCACGGCATCGCCGTCCAGGTATCCGTCCCCGTCCGTGTCGGCCGCCTTCGGGTCGCAGCTGTGGCGATACTCCTGGCCGCTGGTCAGTTCGTCGACATCGGGATCCAAACCGGCGTCGGCGGTGCCGGCGCTGAGTTTGCGGGCCGCTTCCCACCAGTCCGGCATGCCGTCCTCGTCCGTGTCCACAAACTGGTCAAAGCCGATGTCCACGCCCCTTCCCGGAGACGGGCGCGGCTCACTGTCAAAGTCGAGCAAAGGCGCGCCCGCGGCGGCTCCCGCGTTCAGGCAGGGCGAACCGGCCAGAATGTGGAAGTTGTCTCCCGCCGGGTCCGCAAACAGGGGATCGCCCTCGATATTGCCGGTTGCGTCGGCGACGGCCGCGTTCAACCCGCCGCTTCCGCTCACCCCAAGGACCGCCCCAAGGGTCATGTCCCAGCACACGCCGTCAGGGTTCCGGTAGAACAGGCAGTTCGTAATCGGAACCGTGCCGCTTTCATACAGGTTGAAGGCGTACATCCTGTTGCCGGCGAACACGCAGTTCGTAACGCTTGCGTTTCGGGAGTTCTGAATGTGCAGTCCGCCCGGGATCCGTGATGCCGTGCTGTCCACAATGGTGCAGTTGGCCACCTGCACCCGGCCTTCCATGTTGAACTCCATGGCGCCGGCGTAGTCGGTGGCCTTGTTCCCGGCGAAAAGACTGTTGGTCACGATGGTTTGGGAGCCCTCGCCCGACATGAGTCCGCCGCCGCAAAGCGCCTCGTTCTCGATGAAGGCGCACCGGTTGACGGTAAGCGCGGAGCCGTAGGTGCCAATGCCGCCGCCGCCGCCTGCGCCGACGTTTCCCCTGAACACGCAGTCCGTTAGCGTGGCGATTCCGTTGTACATGTCCACTCCGCCCGGACCCGAACCGGACGAGTTGCAATAGAAGGCGCAGTGGACGATGGTCGCGTCCGAATAGCAGATATTCATGGCGCCGCCAAACTGGAAGCCCGGCGCCGTGTTGTCCGAAAAGGTGCAGTTCGCAATGGTGACATTGGTGCTGGTGCCGTTTATGGACAGCGCGCCGCCGGAGCAGTAACCATTGCTGTTGCCTGTCGCGTTGACCAGGTTTAGTCCGTCAATGCGCACGTTGGACACGCCCGAACACACGATCAAGTTCCCACCCGCGGCTTTCCCGTCAAGGGTTGTGGCGAGCAGGGACGGATCGCGGTCATCCATCCCGGGGTTGCCGGCGTTCGGAAACCCCCCGTACACGGTCATGTCGCTCGGGATGTTCACGGCGGCCGTCAGGCCGTAGACACCTTCGGCAATCCACACCTCTTTTCCCGCTGTTTGCGCCATGGTCACTGCGTTGGAAATCGAGCGCAGGGCCTTTTCCCAGGACTCACCGGTGGTGTTGTCCCCGTTGGGCGACACGTAGACCTGTGCGCGCGCCTCTCCGGCCAGCAGGACGAACAGCAACCCCACGGTGATGGCCGTCGCCATGGCACGGCTTGATAGGGTCCATCCTCTTGAGAAGAACATGTCACAACCTCCCTTTTACAATCCGACCGTGGGTGATCATCCACCCCATTGGGACAATCCTCCACAGCTTGAGCATAAGCTTAAAGACAAGAACGCATTCATTTCAAGAGTCCGGCTTGGCCGGGGCTGTGGGTGGGTGGCGTGGAGCGCGGCGAAACGCAACCCACCGTCTTTGGGTCCTGACGTGTGTGAAGGAATGGTGGGTTGCGTCCCGCTTTCGCGGAACTCCACCCACCCTACGTATTCACGCCTCCGCAGGCAGCAGAATATGATGCTGCCGCAGCCGGTCGCGGTCGCTGCGGGCGACCGGGATCGGGTTGCCTTCGGGGTCGATGGCGGCGTGGTACATGGCGGTGGCGACGGTGCCGGGCGTGGGGATGAAGCACTGGACCTGCTTCGGCCGCCAGCCGCGCTGCTGCAGCCAGCGGGCGAGGTCGCGCATGTCGTCGTCGGTGCAGCCGGGGAACGCGCTGATCAGGTAGGGGATGACGTACTGTTCGCGGCCCGCCTGATGCGACGCGTCGGCGAAGAGTTCGAGGAAGGCCTCGAAGCGCGCAAAGGACGGTTTGCGCATGAGCCGGAGCACCTTGTCGCTGATGTGCTCGGGCGCGACCTTGAGCTGGCCGCCCACAAAGTCGTGGACCAGTTCGCGCAGGAAATGTCCGTCGCCGCTGTCGAGGTCATAGCGAATGCCGCTGGCGACGCGCAGGTGCTTTACGCCCTCGACAGCCTGCACTTCGCGCAGCAGCTTCATCAGCTTGGCGTTGTCCGTCTTGAAATGGGGACACACCCGGGGGGCCAGGCAGTCGGTCCGCTTGCACACGGACGGGTTGGCGGCGCAGCGCGCGCCCCACATGTTCGCGGTCGGTCCGCCCACGTCGGAGATGCTGCCTTTCCAGTCGGGATGGCGCGTGAACTTGCGCGCCTCGGCCAGCACGGACGCGGCGCTGCGCGACTGGATTTGCCGCCCCTGGTGCAGCGTGATGGAGCAGAAGGTGCAGCCGCCGGCGCAGCCGCGGTGCGCCGTGATGCTGAACTGAATCATGTCGGCCGCTGGAATGCGCTCGGTATACGACGGGTGCGGCCGGCGCGTGAAATGCAGCCCGTGGAGCGCGTCCAGTTCGGCCGTGTCGAGCGGAGCCGCAGGCGGGGCAAACAGCACCTGCTGCGCGCCGCTGGCCTGCACGGCCCAGTGCGTGCCCTGGTGCACCTGCCGCTCCAGCGCGAGCGTGGCGGTCATCAGCGCCTTGGGTTCCTGCGCAATGGCCTCATGGCCGGGCAGAACGATCAGGTCGTTATCGCCGGGCACAACACCCTCCGCCTGCAGCGTTGCCAGCGACGACACGGCAAAGGCCGTGCCCGGAATGCCGCGCAGCGCCTGCGCGGGCTTGGGTGTGTCTTCGGGCAGGTCGCGTAGCCGTTGGGCAATATCCAGCACGGCGCGTTCACCCATGCCGTACACGATCAGGTCCGCCTTGCTGTCGAGCAATATCGAGCGGCGCACCTTGTCCGTCCAGAAATCGAAATGGCTGGCCCGGCGCAGCGACGCCTCGACGCCTCCCAGCACCACCGGCAGCCCCGGAAAGGCATGGCGCACCAGG
>CAIUWO010000241.1 GCA_903902895.1 Candidatus Hydrogenedentota bacterium
CTTGTCATAGCCGGGGTCTTTCGGGCCGATATAGCCCGCAACGCGCACGGTCTCTTGGTCGCCCACGGGGATAATCCCGCCGTCCTTGAGCACGGTCTGGCCGTCGCGATCCTGCACTTGGTGCCATTCGCCGTTCTTGTAAACCAGCGTCCCCATGGTCTGCTGTTCCGGGGCAAGACGCGTGGTATCCGGCTGCGTCGGCATTTCGGCAATCATCTGCTCGTTGCCCGCGCGCTCGTTCACGTTGGGCGCGTCGATGGTCTTGACGTTCCTGCCGCGCACCAGTTGGCCGAATCGGTCTGGCGTGAAGTCCGGCCGCCCCTGATCGTCTTTGAACAGGTCCGGATATTGCTGGGCAAACTGGTCCCATGAAATCGTGCTCTTGTGCGAGAAGAGGCCGGGCTGCGGGCGGGCGGTGAAGCCGAAGTCTTCCCACCATGCGCCGGTCGCGCCCTTGGGGATGCTGACCCCGCCCATGCGGCGCAAGTCGGACCGCATGATGTCGAGCGGGTCGTTGCTCACGTCTATTTTGGACTTCGCCACGCGGCGGTTCTTGCCGTCCTTGGTCCGGACAACGGCAACGCTGGAACTGGCCGGCGCGGCTATGACCGTCCCCGTTGTGCCATCTTCAAGTGTCACCACGTCGCCAAGGATCGGCCCTACGACCGCGGCTTGTGCTTGGGCCCCATCGCCCGCAGCTCCTTGACCCGTTCCGTCAGCGCCTGGTCCGCGTCCCGGCCCTGCTGGCGGGGGACCCATGTCCACGTCTTGCTTATTGACCACGACCGGCGCGACAGGAGGGATAGCAGGGCTTTGAGCATCGGATGGCGTCTCCGTGGGTTGGTTGTCCGGCACGGCGGATGGAGGAACCGTGCCGGTCGCAATTTGCGCCTGTGAGGTGTCAGGCGCGGGGGTAGGTTCGGGAATCGGGGTGGGGGGCACCCCATTTACAACGTCGGCGGCGCGCTGCAAGGCCGGGTCAATCTCGGCCTGACGCGCCGCCACTTTGGCGCGGGCTTCCTCAGGGGTGGCTCCCTGCCTGATAAGGTCAACGTAATACTGCCGCAACGGCGTATTCTGCTGGGCCTGCTCTGCCGCAACCGTCTGCGCGGTCTGTGCCTTGGTGCGGGCCACAAGCGCCGCCACAGCCTCAGGGTCGCCCTGCTGTGCTGCGGCCGGGTCGATAGTCGGGCCTTCGCTTACCGGGCCTGCCGGGGGCACTGGCGGGAATATGTCCACCCGTCCGTCCGGGCGCACGGTGGCGCCGGGTAGCGTGGCGGTGTCGATGGTGCGGTCGCCGTGCGCATCCTGACGCGCCGCAAGGTGCTCCGGGGACAACCCAGGTCCCGGTCCCGCGTTCTGGCCGATGATGGTGTCAATGTCGGCGGGCGAATAGCCCTTGTCCGCAAGGGCCGCGCGCATTGCCTCCGGTGTCATAATGTCCGGCTTGCTGGCGTTCTGCTCGGCAGCGCTGGGCAGGGGCGGCGGGGGCTGAACGGACCGTCTCGCCGCCTGAACGCTCTGCACCAACCCCATGCTCAATGCTGTCTGCGCCGTGGTGTCAAGTATGGTCTGTTTGAGGTTGCCGTAGGTCAGTGATTCCGGGTCCACGCCGGACAGTTTGGCCCCCACAGCTTGCGCCAGCGATGTCGCGTTTTCCTCGGTCAGTTCCATGCCGAAGTCAAAGCCGTACTCGGTGATGGTTTGTGCCAGTGTGCGCCCCGCCTTTACCGCGCCGTCTTTGAACAGGTCCCCCAACACCTTTTCCATGCCGCCCGCGCCGACAATGTTCATGGCCCCGGCAATGGCTCCCTCGGGGATGGCCTGCCCTGCCACGTGCCCCGCCAAATCCCATCCGGAAAGACCTTCCCTGCGTCCTTCTGAGACTGCCTGATTCGCCGTGGTGGCAGTGGCCCCCGCGATGGGGGCGTACATGGCCGCCGTCCGTGCGGCAATGCCGACGGCAGGGGCGGCAAGACCCGCGCCAAGGGCTATCGGAAGCGTCTGAGTCAGGGACCGTGCGGCTCCCGCCACGGTGCGCGGGACAAAGCCGTCTCCCTGCGCATCCGTGAACCGCTGTGTTTCCTCGTTCTGTATTGCGTTCATCGCGTCGGCATCGCCCAAACCCGCACGGGCGGCAAGACCGCCAAGGTCGTTTGCTCCCTGCCAGACACCTTCAGCGATTCCACCGATGATGGGAATACGCGAGTTTCCCGCCAGAGAGCGCAGTCCGCTTTCAATGGGGTTGTCGGCCCATGTGCGAATGGGCGCGGGGGCTGTGGGAACATCTACCCATTCGCCCTCGCTGCCTGAGGCAACAGCCGTCTGATTGCGCCACGCTCCATACGAAACGTCTTCCCACTCATCTTTCAGCATTGGGTTTGTCCTGCTCGGTCATGGGAACAAGCCGAGTCTCTTTGGTCTTGCTGTTGTACTGGAGTTTGTATCCGGGGGGAATAGTCGGGGAAATCTCTTTCGCGTCTGCCGGGGTCACATACGGTGCTGCCTTCTTTGGCTGCACTTGCACTTCCTCTCCGGCAATAAGCGCGTCGATGGCACTCTTCTGCGGGGGTCGCTCAGGCCCGGTACCCGATGCTATTGTGCTTTCCGCCGTAGACAGGTCGGGGCGCGCTGGAGGAGCGTCAGGGGTGGTCTGTACCGCCGCCTGTTCGGGTGTGGCCGTGAAAGCGTTTGTGCGAAGACGGGGCGCGGAATTGAAGTACCCCGTGTCTTCGGGCATTTCCGGAACGTCGCCAAGGAGAATGTTTTCGTAGTGCGCAAGGTGACCATTTATCCATGTCTTGCGCTTTGCGTCTACTTCTGCTTTTGCGACGGTATCAGTCGGGTCCTGTGGGTCTTTGAACAGGCCTGCCGCCTTGTCCTCTAGCTCAATGGCTTTATCTTTCAGTTTCATGCGAACGTCAGGGGTGGCAGCAGAGCGCCGCGAACCGGATGCACTTTGCGAGACAAAACCCTTCCCGTCCCATATGTAAAGAGCAGTGCTGCCCTTCTGTCTGTATTGGCCGGTAGACTCGCCGTTTGGTCCTAGAACCTCGTAGAACCCCTGCGAGGACGTGCCACCAGACCCCCCTCCGCCACCGTGCCGCGCCGCCTGCCGCGCTTCGTCGGCCAGCAGCCCATTGCGGATGGTCTGGTCCACCGTCGTTTCGACCGTGCCGTCCGGGTTCGTCCTGATGATGTAGCCGTCGTTCGTGACCCGCACGTCCGGCCTGTTCAGGCGCTCGGCATCCTGCACGGCCTTCGTCTCATCCAGCGCCGCCTGCCGCTCGGCATTTTTCAGCACCAAATCGTGGTAGTCCAGCGTCTCCTTGTGCCGCTGAGCGTCCGAAAGCGCGCGCTGCTGCATTTCCTGCCGGGCAAGTTCCTGCCGGGCCGCCGTCTCGCGCTGCTGCTGTGCCAGCGCCTGTCCCTGCCGGTAGTCTTCGCGGGCCAGCTTGTTCGCCTGAGACTGCTGGTCGAGCACCAGTTGCGTCCCTCTTAGCCCAAGGCCAACCACCGCGCCGCCGTTCACGTTCTGCATGCGCGGTTCCACGGGCGCGGGCATGGTGCCCCCCTCGACGGTGGAACTCAACAGGTTCGCAATTGACGCGATATTCATCCGCTTCGGGTCCTGGCCGCGCTTGTAGGCGTCCAAGGCCGTCGCGTAGCTCATGGCCGATGCCGCGTCCAGGTTGCCCGTGTCGATGGACCGGCCTGTCAGCGTGTCGATTACTGCGCCCATTATTGGGTTCCTCCGTTCGGGTCATAGACATAGCGGCCCTGCAGCACCTTCTGCACATTCGACGCGGGCGGGATAACGCCCTGCTTTTTCAGCAGTCTCTTCGTTCCGGCGTCAAACACTTTCCAGTGGTCGCGGGTCATGGCCCCGGCGTTATCCCGAGCCCATGCGGCCTGCGTGATCGGGTCTGCAAGTTTCAGTTGCTCCGCTGTCATGTTCGCACCGCCCACCTGGCCGGGGGCCACAACGCCCATGACGGCACTCGGAGTCGTCTGTGCGGCCTGCGCCTTCGTAGCGAGGGGCTGCTTCTTGGAGTTGATGAGCGCACCGGTACCAAGCGCGCCCGCCGCGCCGAGAATGACCGGGGCTACCCAGTCTCCAGTAGTGGCCGCCGTCTGCGCGGGTGTGGCCGGGGCAGTCTCCGGGGCAAGCACCGCGTTTGCCCCGACCGGGTCATGGGCGGGTGTTGGGGCCGAACCCACAGACTTTGCGAGCGCGTCTCCGGGAGAGGCCAAGCCCTGCTCGCCGGTCACGGTGTCGTACTGGTTCGGCTGCTTCATGGCTGTGCCCGTGTTGTCGAAGTCCGCGTAGGGGTTCTGCGTTGGCAAACTCTTCAGAGAACCCGCGGCACCGGCTACTGAAGTTGCACCTTCCGTCACCGTCTGAGTGTCGCCACCAATAGCGCCGCCTGCGCCACCAACAACGCCGCCAATGACCGCACCCCAAGGCCCGCCCACGGTCCCTCCCGCCGCGGCACCGGACGCTGCGCCCTTGACGGCACCTGCTACACTCCCCCCCTTCTTCTTCGCCTTCTTCGCCGCCATATAGTTGGCCTGCGCCGCAATGGCCCCCTGCGCCGAGTCGTTCAGCGCGGCCGCCGTTCGGCCGTAGCCGCTGTCCGGTGTGGCGAATCCCTGCCCGAACGCGCCCAGCATGGACGCGGCCTGATAGGCGTTCAGTGCCTGCTTGTCTTCTTTCTTGCCCATAACGTGCTCCTTAGCTCATGCCCCACAATTGGGCGGCAATTGATGCGACTCCAACCAGCGCGCCCACGGCGATATTGCCGGTGGCCGCGCCTATCTGTAGACCGGCAGACGCACCGTTGGTCACGGCGGCGGCGATCCGCTGGTTCTTGCTCATCGGTTTGGACACGAGCGGCGCGCCGTTCAACACGCTGATCGGCTGCCATGCGTAGTCGTACAATTCCAAGTCCCACAACGCGTTTGCCTTGGAACCCTGCGCGGAAAGTTCCATCGCGTCATGGTCTGCGGACACCTGCGCGGTGATGTAGTAGAGTATGGCCTTGGCATAGTCCTGCGCCCAAGCCATGTCCACGAGGTGCAGGGACACAATCTGGTCGAGGATGCTTTCCAGCAACTGTTTGCGGTAGGACTCGCGGCCAAGGGTCAGCTTCTGCTCAAAGTCCACCAGCGTGCCCAGCCGGTTGGTCTCTGCCGCTGCCAGCGTTCCGGAGAACTGCGTGGTATAAATTTGACCGGTCCGGCCCATGGCGGCACGCAGTTTTCCCAACCCGCGCAAGTGTTCCGGACGGGTCCGCAATTCCCGTGCCCCAACCGCATTAGCCACGGCGGTGGTGCAGTCCAGTTCGTCAAAGATGGTCTTTGCCACGTCCAGCGCGCCCGTGGTAGTGGTGGCCATGGCGGTAAGCACGTCGTCGTTGGGCATGTCTGTAATGACGGTTTGCGACACGTCGTTCATGGCCGTTCCGTCCACGGTGACAAATCCGGTAGGGTTGTCCACGGTGCGAACGCCCGTCGTGAACTGGATGGACGTGTCGGCGTGAAGCTCCGAGATCAACTCGCGGATGGATGAAAAGTGGATGTGGTCATCCGCGTTTAGCGCGTGGGATGGGGGATGCCCGCTCTCCATCGGGTCGGCGGGCGCGCCGGCATAGGTCCAATAGTAGTCGTAGGCAAGCCCGCTGTATGATGCCTCTAACTTCCAGAAGAAGTCCGAACCCACCAGATCATATGTCACCCACCATGTGGTGGTGGACTGCGTGTAGGTGCGGAGCGCGCGCACTGGAGTGTGTCCACCAACGGTCTGTGGAATTCCGTCCTTGCTCCACCATAAGGCATTTGCGTTTGTAACTCCCCCAGCAACAGCACCGGCGGGCAAACACCATGCTCCAACACCGGGGCTCCATGGGGAGAAGCGGAATCTTGTCTGGTATACAACCGTGGGCGCTGCAATGTTAGGCATGTATGCCGGCGCGAACTGCGCGTAAAAGTCGTTTGCCCCAAATCCGGCCACGCCGTCAGAGTCCAGGGTCCGGCCCGACATGAGTTCGTAGACCGGCCACTCGACCGACGGAACCAGAGTGACGGAGGACAGGCTTTCGTTCTTGCTCGCGCCCATTACTTCATCCCCCACAGTTGCGCCGCAAGGCTGACCGCGCCGAACCCTATTCCGGCGACGGGGTTGCCGCCCGCCGCGCCGGTCTGCAAGGCCACTGAAGCGCTGTTGGTGACGGCGGACAGGATGCGCTCTTTTTTCGTCATGTCACGGGGCTGCACCGGGGACCCGGAAACGGCGGTGACACCTTTCAACAGGTAGGACCACAGGTCTAAGCGCCACGTGTGGTATTTTTCCATGGCCTCGTCGCACAACTGGAGCCGGTCGTTTTCGGCCTGCGCAAACGTCTTCTGCTGGTCAACCATGGTGGACATGAGCCCGATACGGCCCCGCTGTTTGGCTTCCCACAGGCGCACCGCGGCGGACCAGCGGCGCAGGAACATTTCGCCCTGCTGCTGTCTGACGTTGAGCGCGATTCCCATCGCAAAGTCTTGGTTGAAAAAGATGGCGTTGACGTGCTCGGCGTGAAACACCACGCTGGTCATGGAGGCCATGCGCGCGTTGAGCGTCATCATGGAGCCGAAGGTCCGGGCGGCCGCACTTTTCTCGCGCAACAGTGCGGCTGACTGCTGGCCGCTGACAAGGGCACTGGCCGTATCGTCCCATCCGGCATGGTGGACATACTGGTCCGCCATGGCCTTGGCGGCGGGGGCAAAGCCGACATTTCCGACCGCTGTTATGAACGGGTTGACGAAAGGGTCAAACGCGGACGCATCATCGCCAATGGACGGCACGACTCCCGGTCCCGGATTCTCCTCGTCACCGTTGTAGTAGGGGTTGTTTTCCGGGTTCATGGCACTCAGGACAGAAAGGACTAGCGTCTGTTCGCCCGACCGGCCACCGCCCATGGTGCCCTGGAATGTGGAGGGGGTCGTGGTCACGTCCGCCCATGGGGAGGTGGTCGTCGCCGCGTTGCTCTCCACGGCAAGCCCGTTCAGGGCCATCAGCACGGGCCATGCAACGGTGGGCTCGAAGGTTTTTACTGCCATTTACAGCCCCTTCGCCACGAGCGTCCCAACCTTCTCATAGCCCAGTTCTTTGACGCGCGGAATGAGCGCCTCGTTCACCACAAGGAACTCGGCTCGACTGGCGCCGTGAATCTTGGCCCAAGCCGTCAGCTTCTTTTCGGCATACGCCCATGCCGCCTGGTCAAGCCCAGGGACGGCGCTCATCATGTCCACGAACAGAACGCGCTGTTTCAAAACCGCGTCATCGAGGAGCTTCGTGATGGCAATTCCCACAGGGGCGGTGCGGCCCTCAAACACGGCAAGGAGCGCCCAGCACTGCGCGTGTCCGGTCATCATCCGGGAAAACAACTCGCCCACATTTCCGCCGACACTGTCGATAAACTGCTCGATGACCGGGCGGTATGTGGTCAGTTCCCCCATGGTCAACTCGCGGAACGCAACGTTTTCAGGCGTCACCCGGCTCGTCTGAGCTTGCGACACTTCCCTTTGGTCCGCGGCGGAATCGTTTGTCTTCGTCATGGAATCGCACTCCAATGGCGGTTATGGACGGGACTGTGCCCGTCGCGGACCCGGTGACAACAACCTTGCCGTCCACGAACGAGGTGCGCGGAAAGGCCACGCCTTGGGGGTTCATGGGAGCAGACGGGCCGGATTGGAACAACGCCTCGCTCGACGTGCGCCAGTCCACCCGGGCCGACATGGCCGAAATGCCTTCGGACTCTGAATAGACCTCGGTGACGTGCTTGGACCCGCGTTCGCCAAGGTCGAAAGGAACGGTCTTGACTTCCACCGACAGAACAGACGGGATGGTCGTGGAGGTGCCCCACAGTTTGCCGCCGCGCCGGACAAGGCCGGAAGGGCGCACATCGTGTGGACCGCTCAGTGCCGACCCGTTCCAGACGTAGCCCCCATCCGCGTCGGCAATCCACCACTCGGTCCGGTTCGGGTCGTAATTCACGGACATATTTCTGCCGGTGAAGAGGTGGCCGAAGCCAACAACCTTGACGCCCTGTCCGTCCACTACGGCAAGGTCGCCCGTGTCCAGAATGGCGACGTGCGCATCCCGGCCGGCCGCAACAGCGGACCCCACTGACAACCCTTCATGGTGGACCATGCGCTCCAGGTAGCGCGCGCCGCCCTGGTCTGGGGTCAGCGCGCACACGCCATGATGCCCGTAGACGATGACTGTGTCGCCCATGGGGACCATCGCCTTGACGCGGCCCGCGCCCCTGGGGTTGACCATGCCGATCTCGCCGGATTCGATCCTTGCAACTATCTCTTCGGCCGCCGTGTCAAACGCGGCGGTCCCGTAGGCTCCCAGCATGACCATGACCAAGTGATAGGGCACGTCTTTGGCACCGCCGCCGCGTTCTGACCAGACAACCCAGTTATTCGTAAACGCGGTGTCTTCGTGAATTAACAGTTCCTTGGGCTGGGTGCGGCGCCAGGCGTCCATGATGGCCTTCCAGCGCGCATTGGTGGACTCAGTGAACCAACTGCCCGACAGACCGCCCAGAAGCAGTCTGTGGCTGTGCTGGGCCACGGACAGGCAGGGCAGGGCCGCGCCAACGACCTTGCCGTCCCCAAACGGGAACTTCCAAAGGAGGTAGGTGCCGTTTGTGGCAATCCACAGGTCGCGCATGGCGGCGAACTGGTACGGAACGCCGGTCACGAATCCGGGCACGAACTGGTTGACCGGGGTCGCGGGCTGATAAATGCCTGTCGTGACAGCCGGGGTCGCGTCGCCAGACCACGTTCCAAGAATGGCCCATGATGCGGCGCTTCCGCCCAGAACGATATTGACATCCTCTTCGGAGCATAGTTGCGGGAAGGGCCATGCGGGCGTAAGGCCCGTTGTCCATGGAACCTGCGTGACGGTCTCAAGCGCGGTCGCACCCTGCGGGACACACCTCAGGTTTTTGAGTGTTTCAAGGTGTTTTGAATTCTTGGTGCCATGGTTGTCCGGAGCAAGGCCGTTGACCAGGTGCTCGCGGATTATGTAGGGATACTCTCTCATAGGATGGCCCTCAAACTCGCGTTGCCATCAACGGTCAGCCCGTCAAGGAACACCTCCAGCCGCTCCAGTTTCACGCCGGTCAGCGTGGCCCCATGGACGCGAACACGGAACTGGTGTGCCGGAAGGTTGAACACGGCAAGCCCCCGCGAGTCGGGTAACTGGGACGCGGTTTCGACCCACTCGCCGTTTCTGCGGAACAGCAGGGACACGTAGGTGTCCGTAGCGCAAGACCCGTGCAGCTTTACCGCGGCAACAACCGCGCCGCCCGTCACCGGGTAGGTGTCGGTGATGATGTCGAGCACCACGGTCGCGGCGGGGAGCGCACCGGTCCAACTGTTTGTGGTCACGAACACGCTGGTAGGCCTTTGATTGACGCGCACCAGCCCGTGCCGGTCTAAATAACTATGCTCGCCGTACACGTCCGGGCCGATGAACCAGCCGCCAAGATAGGGGTCTTTCACAACGGACGGACTCGCCCCGGAGAAAAGGTATTTGAATTCTTGCGGGGTCGCCCCGCCGTCCGGGCTGACAGTCCAGACCGCGCCGTCGTTGGTCACGGCAAGATGACCGCCGGTGTCTCCGTCCACGGAAATCACGCCCAAACCTTCCGGCCATCCCGGTAAAGGCTGGACAGCGTAACCCGGCGTGGGGTCCATCACTGACGCGAGAAAACACGCGCCATTGGAACCGTAGACCGCAATGCCGCCCTGTAGAGGCAGTATGCGCACTATCGAACCAGTAAACGGCATGACGGCCAGCCCGGAGGTGCCCATGGTCAACAGGTCAAGTATCCCGTCTTCGAGGTGTGTCTTGTTGAACCAGAACAGCGCGTCATCCGCGCCCACACTGGACCACCAAACCCAGTTCGCCCCCGGCGCGCCGACGGCCAGT
This sequence comes from Candidatus Hydrogenedentota bacterium, assembly GCA_903902895.1. Taxonomy (GTDB): domain Bacteria; phylum Hydrogenedentota; class Hydrogenedentia; order Hydrogenedentales; family CAITNO01; genus CAITNO01. The sequence goes on from CAIUWO010000241.1 coordinate 9,992, forward strand.
GAAGCATAGGGCGCGGGAAGATCATCGGAATGTGTCGCAAAATAGCTGTGCCAGGCGGCGTAGTCGTAGGCATGGGCCGCCGAGGTTGTGGCGTTCAGAGAGTTGTCGAACCCGCCCAACACAAGACGCCCGTCATGGGCACAGCCGGTCTTCTGGCCGTACTTGGCGTACCACAGATTCGAGTTGTGACCGCTCCGGAAATACACGCCGCCCGCCCCGTCAAACAGGAACCAAGCCCCTCCCATGTCTACCATGTGCCATTTCACCGGGACGCGCTGCTCAGGGCTTGCCACGCCCGCTGGAGGCGTCACCGGCTGCGCAGCCCATTCATAGGGAGAGTACACGGTTGTCTTCGTGTCGCTGCCCTCGTAAATCGACGCGGCCGGCGCGGCCCCGGTTGCCTGGGCGCGCATCACAAGACCGTCCTTGCGCAGTGTTGCCCAGGAGGTGTTTGCCGCGTAGGGCAGCACAAGGGGCTGTGCGGTCATGGCGGGCCACGGCTCCGCGCCATGGTCGGTAATCCGGAGGCCGGAGAACAGGCGGAACCACTTGCTGGCGCGGCTGTCCGTGCCGGTCGGGTGCATCCCGCTGGAAATCGGTATGTCAAGGGTGCGCGTCATGCAAACATGAACCCGACGCCGATTTGGGCGTCGGCCGTCTCGATGGAGGTAAACCGGATTTGAATGCGCTGGCCGCGCTTCACGTTCAGCGCGCCGGGTATGTCGTTCAACCCGTCGTTGATGCGGAAGAAATCGCCCTCTGTGCCGTCCACAACAAGCTGCGCGAGCAGGTAATCGCCCGCGGTGAACAGGGCGCGCACAAGGCCGTCGGCGATGGTCCCGTCAACAACGGCCACCCAGTCCGTGGAAAGCTTCGTTTCCTTGGCCGCCAGGGTGACGCGCTCAGTCGGGTTCCAGACTGGCACGGAAGCGGGTTTGGTCGGCGGCATGGGGCGGTCCTCCATGGTTGGGAATATCTGTTGCGGCTGCACCTGGCGCGCCTTGCGCTGCACTTTGTTAAGGCCGTTCATAGCCGATTCTCCAGTGTTCGCTTGGTCCGGCCATTTCCTCCTCGGCCAGCATGAAGCGGATGGAAAGAAGCTCCTGCGTCAGCGACGGCTCAAATTGCTGTGCGCCGGACTCATTTCTCATGGCCATGCGCTCGTACTGCATTTGCGCGGCGCGAAGCACCATGCTGGGATGGCTTTCTGTCCACCAGGTGATGTCGTTGTCACTGTCCAGCGCTTCCGCGTAGACAGACCCCAAAGCCTCCAGCGTGTACGCCTGGTCGGCCGGGGGCAAAAGAAGGAAATTATCTTCCGTGATCGGTTCGTCCGCCGTCACTTCGCACCGGGAAATAGTGAACCGCATGTCGGTGGTTATGGCGGACGCATCCCCGTGAATCACAAACACGATGAAATGCTCGCCCAGTTCGGTTGGCAAAGGAATGTCCACCGTCGCCGCCGATTCGGACGGCGCGCCCGCGGGGATTCCGTCCCGGTTTAGGATAGGGTCATTGGTCCATGTGGTCGTGTAGAGGCCGTTCCCGGCATCCGTGACGGAACACTGCAAAAGTCTTGGCGTGTACCCGTCCGGATAGGTGTATTCAAGACGCAATGTCGCCGGGACCATGGTTTCGGTCACATAGCGGAACATGAGCCCTATGCCGTAGGAGAACTCGTTGCCGTCGGCGCTGACCCCTGTTGGCGCGCACACAAGCCCGTCTTCTGTGGCCCCCCAATAGCTGAGCGGTTCGGTCGCGTCGTCGGTGTATTTTTCCTTGTACGTGTAGACGGGATACACCGAGTTTGTGTACCTGAACCACTGGGCCATGCGTGTGGACGCAGACGGGAAGACTTGGTTGACCGGTGCTGTCGCCGGGGGGGTCATGCCAAGTCGCGGGTTGCGGCAGAAACATTCCGGTGTGCCAGCGTCAATCGCCACAGGCTGCTGCCCGTAGAAATTACGCAGTGCGGGCCAGTCTCCCTTTTGCAGTTCCGTACTCTCGCCGGTCGTGGGATTGCTCAGCCACAGCCGCCGAAGATTGCGAACGCCGGGGACGTTGAACGTGTAGTCGCCGGCAGCAACGCCCGTCTTCGTGCGCGTCTCGTCAGTCGGCGGGGTTGTGCGCATCGACAGCCAGCGGATGCCCTCGTTAAGCCAGCGGTTTGCGCCGTTGTCAACGAGGGCGTCTCCGTCCACGGTCTGCACCAGTTCATAGTGCCCCATGTCTTTCACAAGCTGTTCGCGTAGCTGTCGGCAATTCATGCGTCTTTCTCCTGTTGGACCGGGGGGCGCGCGGGCCGCCCCCCGGCCGGGATAACTCAGGAACCGCTCGGGCCGTCGGCGCCAAGGTTGTCAACCCAGGCGAACGCCTTCAGGTGCGTGGCTTCGACGCTCTCTTCGACCATCCAGCCAGCCTTCTTGCCGTCAACCCAGTCGTAACCGGACTCGTCGGTGCCCTGCTTGCCCGTGATGAACTGCATCGGGCGGAAATTAACCCGCTTGACGCAGGGCATTTCCGTGATGAGCCCGGACCGGCGCAGGCGCGGCTCCTCGTTGAACGTCGGGTGAATGGCGAATTTCAGCGTCTTCATCGCGCCGCGAAGGACCTTGAGGTTGACGCCGTAAACGCTCTCATCCGCCGACCAGGAGAAATGCGTGCTGTTCTGAACGACACGGTTGATCGACTGCATGCCCAGGTCGCCCAGGAACATGATCTTCGTGTCGCTCTTGGTCTGGATGCGCGACGTGTCGACGATCATGTCGTCGAGCATGATCAGGCCGCCGCCGGTGTCCCACACCTTGTCCGCCCACCGGGTGTTGGTGGCGCAGTTGTAGGAAGAGGCCCCGGCTTCGCGCATGAGCTCCAGCAGGCCCTTGTAAAAGCGGCGCTGTTTGGAGCCTTCCCAGCGGAGCTTGCCGTTGGAGAAGATGAAGGCGTGTTCCCGCTTGCGGCGGAACACAAGCAGCGCGTCCTCGATGGCTTCGCGCCACTTGTCCCGGTTGACGCGCTCCAGTTCCTTCAGCTCGGAGCCGGACATTTCCGTCGCGGCCATGAGAATCGCCGTGCGGTTCTCGAACTCGACCGGCTCGTAGAACGTGCTGTCCGGAAGCTCCGAGTTTTCGGCCTGCGCATCGCCCGACAGGAACCAGCTCAGGCCCGGGTCGGCAATCTGCGCCGCGACGATTATCGCGCTCTCGGACGCGAGGTAGTCAGAACCCTTGGAAAGAACCTTCACCGTGACGCGGCTGTTGGCTCCGTCGAGGCTGACGTGTCGCACGTCGAGGTTGAGCAGTGCGGTCAGAACAACCGTTCCGTCATCCTCGGGGACGGCGGCCGCCGTGATGGTCATGCCGTTGAGCAGGTGCGCCGCGTCGGCCTCGGCCATCTTGAGGTACAGAACCTGCGCGTCCGCAAGGCCGGATGCGTAGGCGCTGGACATGGCACCGTCCGTGTAGACACCGGTGATGGCACCGCGCTGCGCGGGCTGGTCTTTCTGCCACCAGTGGTGGATTCGGCTCTGCGTGGTCGTCGAGCCGGCCGCGTCCGTGAACGCGGTCAGCGGGACCTGGGAATTCGGAACGACCTTGACAACTTCCTTGTTCCAGTCTTCCGGTTGGATGTTTGCGCCGCGGTCGTAGGTCACGACCGGTCCGCGTTTGATTTCGCCCATGTGAACTTTTCCTTTCGGTCTTGGTTTGCTTATGCAGTCGTGACGACCGCGCCGTGCACAAACGGTGCGATCTGGATGGCGCCGCCTGTCGCGCCGACAGCGGTCATTGCAGTGCCGATCTGGACCTTGCCCGCACCGGCGCTGGTCTTGACGACCTCGCCGTTGGCGGTGATGACCACGATGTCACCAATGGCGATTGCGGCTGCGGTGCTGGTGCAGGCGTGCGCGGCGCGCGACCCCCACACCTCGGCGGTAAGAAGGCCCTCTTCCGCGTCCGTTTCGGTCGTGACGTAGAGGGTCCCAAGCGTGCTGGTGCTGGCGAAGGACCACTTGGCCGCGCCGCCCACATTGGCAAGACTCACAAGACGCCCGGCAACCACGTTGGTGTTGGGCGGCAGGGCAATCTCACGGTTGAACGCGGCAACCTTCGTGGTCGCCAGTTCGGCGGTGATGGCGGATATCGCGGACTGAAAACCGGCGCTGATGGGCGCAAACCACGTCGAAATGTAGCTCTTGATGTCGAGCATGTTTCAGCCCTCCTTAGGTGCTCAGTTCGGCCAGTTCGATCCACGCCACGCCGCCCACATTCTTGATGACGCGGTAGTCGCCGACGGCGGTCATGGGCGCGCCTGCGGCCACGAGCTTGCTGAACGCGGCGCCTTCACCAAGCGTGACGGTCACACTGGACGATCCGGCGGTCTGGTACAGCACAAAGGTCTCGTCGGCGCAGTCGGTGATCGGCGGGAGCGCCACCGCATAGGTGCCCGCGCCGCACCGGACGAAGTTGTCGCCCGGGTTAAGGGTGGTGGCTGCCGATACCGTCTTCACAGCGGACGGGACCGACACGCCATAGACTTGCGTCTTTCGCGTCTTCGGCATGTTCTTCTCCTTGTCAGTATCCGAGCTTCTTCAGCTCGGGGTCGATGGCCCGCCCTGACCCACTTAGGCCAAGGATCGCCGCTTCGGTTGGGGACTGTGCCCTCGGGGCGGACGGCCGCGCCTGCGCAGACGCGGACCGGGCTCCGGTGGCTGTGCCGCGGTTTGCGGCGTCAAGCTGTTTGGAAATGTCGTCGCCTTTGGGCGTGAGACTGCCCAGAAGCGCTTTCACGTCGCTCATGATCTGGCGCGGGCGGTATTCGGGGTGCTGCGCCTTGACCATGGCGATGGTCTGGTTGACGATCTCGCCGAACTGCTCAAGATGGGGGTGCTCGTCGTAGAACTGCTGCGCGACGTGCAGGCGGCTGAAACTCTCGGACATGGCCTTGAGCGTCATGGCGGCCACGCGGTTTTCCATGGTCTTCACCGCGCGCTGGGCAACGCGGTCAAACATCGGGGCCAGCGCCTGGGCGGAATCCGCGTCGATGCACAGGGCGCTCATTTCCTCCTCGGTCAGCGTGAACGGCTCGGGGTTCACTTCCTCGCCGGGGATGGCGTTGCGGGTGTCCACCTGGGTCTCGGGCGGCGCGTCACCTTCTCCATCCGTCGGCAGTTGGATGCCCGCCTTGGCAAGAAGGCCCAGGAGCGCGTTGTAGCGGTCCGCCGGGATGGTCATGGTGGGCGGAGCGTCGTCCGCTTCCGGCTCGGTTTCGGCGTCCGTCTCGGGCGGCGCTTCACCTTCGGGTGCAATCAGGTCAGGTTCCGGCGTGCCAGTGTCCGGTTCGGCTTCGGGGCCGGGGTCGTTTTGCGACGCCATTCGCTCAATGAGTCCGGAAAGCCCTTCGCCACCGGTCACGTCGCCCAAGCCTTGGGTCAATTCTTCGCTCATGTGTCCTCCAGTAGTGCGCGCAGTTCTTGTTCTGCGCGCTGTTCGGTTGCGGCCAGAGTGGCCGACAGTTCCTCTTGTTCTTCCGGTGTGTCCGCCTCAGGGTTCTGGCGGATGTTGTTTTGGCGCAGGATGGAAATCAGGCCAAGGGCGCTCTCGATGCCGTCCACGCGCCCGGCGCTCCAGGAGCGCACGTGCGGTTCGGTGTTCATGTGCCGAAGAAGCACGTTGCTGCCCTTGAGCTTTTCGCGCAGCGCCTTTTGCAGGGCCAGATAGACGCGCGAGTTCTGGAATTGGTCGAGTTCTTCAGCGGTGAAGTCGAGGTCATCCAGTTCGGGCCAGTCGAGCGCGTCGGGGATAATTTTCTCGGCGTCCGTCATGCGACCGGCCCTCCCATGAACGGGACCGCCGGTATCGGGCTGGCCCCGCCGCCGGGAACGCCGACCAGGTTCCCAGCCTGCGCCTGCTCAATAGCCTGCTCGTCGGACACAACTTTTATGTTCAGCTTGCGGAAGTCGCTGATGTTCTGGAGCCCGAGCTTTTGCATGGGGTTGGCGAACACATCCGAAATGCGGTAGTCGGCCTGTATCTCTTGCGGAACGCCGTCAATGGCCAGAAGCGGTTTCATGAGCTCGGTCATGGCCGCCACGTCATCGAGCCCGGGGCGAAGCGCGGTGCGCGGTTCCACCTCGAAGAGCGCGTTGAATGCGTTGCGGCCAACCCTGATCTCGCCGTGGCCGCTGTCCACCCCGTACTGGCGCCGCAATTCGGCCTCGTAGCGTTCGCCGACGATGGGCACAAACACGTCCTCAGACATCCACTGGCGCGTGTTGTGGGCCATCTGGAAGCCAAGCGGCTTCATCATCTGCTCGTCGACTATCAGCGCGAGCCGGGCCAGACGGTTGAACCCCTGATTCTTGGCGTTGTTGACCTCGGTCGCCGTGACGCGGTCGCTGCTGCTGCGAATCTGGCCCATAACCGCGTCGTTGATTCCGTTGCCGTTGCGGGCAATCTGGTCCACCGCGCCCATGTCCATCAGGTGGCCCATGGTTGGGTCGGTAAAGCTAAGCTGGTGAACGTACTTCCGGATGTCGTCGTCGCCGTAGGCCCCCGCCTTGAGCCGGACTATGCCGCCCACGTCCGTGCGCATGAAATCCTGAATGTTCACCTTGTCGTTGTTGACGATAATCTTGCCGTTCAACAGCGTGAGCACGGCCTGAGCGCGCGACTTCATTAGCCACGATCCGAACTGCTGGAACGCATACGTGCTCATGAGGTGGCTGGTGGGGGTGCTTAGTTGACCGTCATTTGGGGCCACGTCAACCCATGGGAACATGCCGTGCCAGTGGTCAAGAATATGCCCCTGCACAATCACGTCGCCAGGGGCCACGGTGAATTGCATCCGGACAGGTTCTTCGGGGAAGCCCTCTCCAAACCAGCGGCGCGGTATGAATTCGCAGCACATGGTTACGAAATTCAGGCTGTCCGGCTTGGTGTCGTCGTATTTTGAGGTGTCACTGCTGCGGCCTTCGCCGCCGCGCGCGTCGGGGAAGCCGCCCCACCACTCGCCTTGTCCGGCGCTCTGCCCTTCGGTGCTGTCAATCAGGTACTTGCCGTTGAAAAAACGCTCTTCCGGGTCCTGTTCCCAGCGCAGTAGCTGGTAAAGGTTTCCGCCCCAGCGCCAGCCACCATATTCCGCGTCCATGGCGTTGTTGACGTTGCTGCGCGGGTCAATGATGGCGTTGTAGATGGAGATCGGCGTGATCTCGTTGCCCTCAAACAGCGTTTTGCGCCGGAGGTAGGTCAGCAGTTGGCCGGCGGACACGTCATGGCCCTTGGCACGAAGGTACATGGCAAGGATTTGGCTTGCCTCTTCCTGGATGGGCTCCATGCCTTTGTGTTTGCGCCACCGGACTATCGCGCGGCCACGTCCGTAGGTCACGGAGTCGCCAAAAAGCGTGTCCATGTGCAGGCGCTGACGGAACCAGTTGGACTGGCGCGCCACGCAGCGCTCGTAAAGCGCGCCGACCACGCGGGACTCGGGGCCGCCAAAGCCACGGTACAGGTGGATGGCCTCGCCGCGGCTGAACGTGTCGTTGAACACGGTCTGGAAGGTTTCCTTCATGGCGAAAGTCATCGGAACCACAAAGGTCAACTGCTTGCGGGGGTCTTTCGACTTCACAGCGCGGTCGTAGGCGTCCTCGGGCATGTAGGCGGTAAGAATCCGGTCCATTTCCCGGTTTTTGCCCATGTTCGGCGCGAGCGCGTTGTCGCTCCATTCCACGCGCTGCCGCAATTCTTTGATGATTGCGGTGGTGTGCGCGCTTTTGGGGGACAGGTCAAGCTGCCGGTCGCCAACCCAGGGGTATTCGTAGTTTCGATCACCAGTCATCGGATACCCCCGCGCAGGCGAACTGCGGGTCATACGCGTTTTCCTCTTCTTCGTAGGCCTCGCGCTCCGCGTCGGTGTCGAACTGGCGGTGGAACTCTATGTGCTCCTCAGCCATGACCGCCGGAACGTGGCCAAGACAGTCCACATCGTCCCATTCCTCGCAGTTCGGGAAGCTGTGCAGCAGCCCCTCAAGCTCGCTGTCGCGGATGGACTCCTCAAAGCAGACGTGCCCGTTCGGGTGCGTCGGCAGGAAGGGAAGGAACATGCGGGACACGTTGGCGCCGCGGCGGCATTTGGCCGCGTCTTTTCGGTCGCCGAAGTCGTTGTTCCCGGCGTACTGCTTGGTTGTGGTTTTCAGGTTTCTGAATTCAAGGTGCGCGCCGCGTTTCTTGGACTCGCTTTCCAGCAGGGCCCGGAGCATGGGCTTTCCGTTCAGGCCCTCGACGTAGACGATGCGCGTGTTTGTGGACTTGGCCAGGGACACCAGCTCGCGGATGTACTCGTCCCACTGCATGCGCTTTGCAAAGCGCCTGCGCAGGTAGACCACGCTCTTGAATGCGTCTATGGCGTAGGCGTGCGCCGCGTATTTGCAGCCCCCGGCCGTCTCGGACGGGTCGGAGGTTATAAACCGGAACACGTCGTCATTGCTGCCGAGTCGCAGTTCACTTTCCCGGTAATGCCAAAACTCGTCGGGGAAGCACTCTTCCGACCGATGTGTCGCGTCCAGCATGTACTCGGTCCAGAAGTACCCCTCGTTCATGGAGGCCTGGGCCTTTTTGAAAAGCTGCAGGACCTGTTCGTCGCTGCGCTCTTCCGGACACAGGGACTGGAAAGTTCCGTCTTCGCGCTGCACGGCGATGGGGTATTTCTTGCCCACGTACTGGCCGGTCATCTTGACCAGGCGCAGAATCAGGCAGTCGATATGCTTGGGCGTGTCGGGCACGCGGAACAGGAAAGGCGCGGGATAGCCCCGCTGTATGCTCCAGCGGTTGGTCTCCGAGTTGGGACGCACGTTGGGGACGCACGGCTCCACCACGCCAAACCACCAGTCCCGGTGTGCGCGGCGCAGATCGCTGTTGTCGATGAACCTGCGGTCCTCGCCGTCGTCGGACACAATGTAGGTGGGCCGGGTCGTTGTGTAGCCGACCACCACGTTTTTGCCGTTGATGACCTGCCCCTCTGAGACCGGGGCCACGGCGGCAAAAGCGATCCCGGTAATGGGGTCGCACAACTGCCATGCCTTTTCGCCCCAGTCGGCCTTCATGCCGTCCACAGATTCGGGGCGCATGTCGCCGAACCACAGCTTCACCATGGGGGCGTTGCACATGGTCCGTATTGTTTCCGTGCTGAATATCGCCGAAGGAAGCTCGTTTGAGGTCCACGCAAGGAACGGGGTCAGGTGCAGTATCAGCACGCGCGCGCATTCACCGCGTAGGATGGTGCTTTTGGCATAGCCCCGGTAGCCCATGGCCCACTCCCACGGAATGGCGGGGTCGCTTATGAACCGGATGTAGTCTTTGCGCTGCTCGGACCAGATAATGCGCTCGTGCTCGCGCCGGCTTTCCTCTACCGTCATGATGCCAAGCGCTATTTTCTCCTGGTCTTCCTCGAAAATGTGCGGCCAGAAGAAGCGCAGACAGTCCTCCGGACCGTCCTCGTCGTAGCGCCAGTGCATCGCAAGGTCGATCTCGCGCTGGTCGTCGGTGTAGAACACGTATTCGCCGTGCTCGTCAAACCCGATCTTGGGCATGTTTTTCTGCGGGCGCTTTGCCATGAAACTCCAAAAAAGAAAAGCGGCACATTCCATCGTGACTGCGCTGAAAAGGCAGTCGGAATGTGCCGCGTGTAGGTTTGATTCTCGCTGAGGGGGCTATGAAGCCGCGTCAGATTGACCCCCTACAGGGGGCGGGACGATTAAACTGTCAGGGAACTAAGCGCGTTGGCTTCTTGGGCGGTCATACGAACCAGATGTCCCGGTTCCTTTGGGGCGTTCTCCAGCTTTTTCATAAGGCTTGCTGTATTTTTGTCGCCCGGGTCGAGCGTGACAATCGCGTCATATGGGGCAAGCAGTTTGTCGAGTTCTGTCACCTTGGCTTTGGCGAGTCTCCGTTCCGCCATCCAAAATCGCACCATGTATTCCGGCATGGTGTCAGTCATTTCGTCCCCGCCTTCACCCGCTCCAACTCCTGCATTAGCGTGTCCAGCTTGGCCA
>CAIUWO010000242.1 GCA_903902895.1 Candidatus Hydrogenedentota bacterium
CGATAATTTTCGCCTTCATCGTTTTCGTGATTGAACTCAGAATCTTCATCAGGTCCTCACAGTCTGTGATCATGGACCTGTATGCATTCTCATCCATCAGCTTCGCATCATGAAGAAGCCGAATCCAGTAGTGCGTTTCGCGCGCCTCCTTGTGTGCAATACTCATTTTTGCCTGAAAATCCCGGTCGGACTGACCGCCTATGGCCTCCTCCACATTTGCGCCGATGGAGGTGCCAGATCGCAGAACCTGCTTTGACAGCACAAACTCCCTTTTCTCCTCGCACAGCCAGCGGTACAAATTCACAATCCGCAAAGCAAAGGCATAGCTCTTGTCCTGGACAACATTCTCTTTCATAAACGCCCTGTCCTTGTTTCCCTGTTTCCTTGCTTCCTGCCTTCAATTCCTAATTCCTAATTCCTAATTATCAATTCCCCTGCACGACCCTCTCCGTGGTCGCGAAGGCGTATATCTGGCGGGCGCTGTCCAGCAGCGCCGTGACGGTGATCGAAACATCCAGGAAAGTCCCGTCTTTGGTGATCCGCTGTGTTCCGTAATGTTCGAGAATCTTGGCTCGGCTGAGCTGCTGCAATTTGGTCATTGCGTCTTTGCGCAGGTTCACGGGGATGCGCTCGCGCACATTCATCGTCAGCGCCTCGGCCTCGGTCCAGCCGTACATCCGCACGGCGGCGGGGTTCCATGCCAGGGTGCGGCACTCCAGGTCCTGCACGGTGACGGCGTCGTTCGAGTCGCGCACGACCACGGCCAGACGGAGCAGGTCGTTGGCCTTGGCCAGCGCCTCCTGCGCGCGCTTTGTCTCGGTGACCTCCACAAAGGTGATCACGGCGCCTTCGATCACGTTATCGATCGTCCGGTATGGCTGAATGCGCAGCCGGTACCACCGACCCTCGGCGCTTCGCACATCGGCCTCCTTGGGCACCAGCGTGTTCATGACGGCCTGCACATCGGCCACCAGGCCGTCATAGTCGGGCAGGTTGGACACGATATGGCCCACGGGCCGCCCCACATCGCCGGGGATCAGATTGATGATAGCCGTGGCGGTGGGGGTGAAGCGCATGATGCGCAGTTGATGATCGACAAAGACGGTGGCGATGCCCGTGCCGGCCAGCAGGTTGGTCTTGTCGTTGTTGGCGCGCGTCAGTTCGGTCACCCTGGTTTGCAGTTCGGCGTTCACCGTGGTTAGCTCCTCGTTGACCGACTGCAATTCTTCCTTGGTGGTCTCCAGTTCCTCGTTGGTGGACTGCAATTCCTCATTGACCGACTGCATCTCCTCGTTGGCGGACTTGAGCTCCTCGTTGAAACTTTCCATCTCCTCTTTGGCCGATTGGAGATATTCCTCCTTGACTTTCAGTTCCTGCGTAAGCACCGCGACACGCGCGTCCGTGGCAGCATCGGCGCTGCTTTCCCCGGCAAGGACATGCAGCGCGGACTGGCGCGCCAATTCCGGATCGCAGGGCGGCACCTCCTCCATGATGACCAGGTAAAGGGGCGGACCGGCGGTCAGGCCTGGATTTGACGCCACCGGACAGACGGTCAGGTTGACCAAAGTGAAGTCGCCGTTGGTCTTGACGCGCAGCCCCGGGGCGCGCACCGCCTCATTTGTCGCGGCAGCTTCGTGCAGGGCCGTGGCCAGGCCGTCATGCAAGCCCTCGCGGGCCATCTTGAGTATGTTGCCAACGCCGGCCTCGCCCGGGGCGGGCTCAAGGTGCATGCCTGTGCGGCCGTGCAGGTAGAGGATGTCGCCACGGCCGTTGACGAGCGCCGCGGCCGGAACGGCCTTCGCGAGCAGCGCCTTTTCCGTCATTTCGCGGAACGACCGGCTGCCGGGCAAGGTGTGCTTTACGGCGGCACGCGGTATTTCCGCACCCATCGCGGCCATGCCCGGTAGAAAGCGGCCGAGGGCGCCGCGCGACCCGCCATGGGCGCCGTCCTTGCGCTTGTACAGCTTCAACTTTCCGTCCACTGTGGCGAAGAGCCCGCCAAAGTCGCCCACTGTTTCGGAAGTGCCCAGGAAGAGCAGTCCGCCCGGGTTCAGCGCGTAGTGGAAGAGGGGGATGACCCGCTTTTGAAGCTCGCCGCCCATGTAGATCATGAGATTGCGGCAACTGATAAGGCCAAGCTTGGAGAAGGGCGGGTCCTTGACCAGATCATGCTCGGAAAAGATCAGCATGTCGCGGATGCCCTTGTGGACGCGGTAGGCGCGACTTCCGGGTTCGGCCGTGAAGAAGCGGGCCAGCCGCTCGGGCGACAGGTCGGCGGCGATGCCCGCGGGATAAATGCCGGCGCGGGCGGTGGCAATGGCCTGACTGTCGATGTCGGTGGCGAAGATCTGCACGGTGTGGCGCTGCTTGAGCGCATCCTGGTGCTCGGCGAGCAGGATGGCGATGGAATAGGCCTCCTCGCCGGTGGAGCAGCCCGGCACCCAGACGCGGATCGCGGCGTCGGCGGGACGCCCGGCAAAGAGCTTGGGGATGGCCTGATCCTCGAGCGCCTGAAAGGCCTCGGGATCGCGGAAGAAGCCGGTCACGCCGATCAGCATCTCGCGGAACAGGGCATCCACCTCGTCCGGCGTCCGCTGCAGGAACTTGACGTACTGGTCAATGGTGTCGATCTGGTGGACGGCCATGCGCCGCTCGATGCGCCGGTGGATGGTGCTCGGCTTGTACTGCGAAAAGTCGTGGCCCGTCTGTGCGCGCAGCAGGACGAAGATCCTCTTCATCGCGCTCTCGGCCTTGGGCATCGGGGCCGAGGCGACCTCGAGGGACCCGCCAAACGCGTGCGCGGCGTAGGCGACAAGCTGGGCGGGCATTTCGGCCGGCGCCAGCTCGTAGTCGACCAGTCCGGTGGCGATGGCGCTGCGCGGCATGCCGTCGAACTCGGTGGTGTCGAGTTTCTGGGCCATGGCCATGCCGCCCGCGCCCTTGACGGCGCGCAGGCCCTGGGTGCCGTCGCTGCCGGTGCCGGACAGGACGATGCATACGGCCCGTTCGCGCTGGTCCTGGGCGAGCGAGCGGAAGAAGAAGTCGATCGGCAGGCGCTGTCCGCGCGGCGCAGACTGTTCCAGCAGTTGGAGCGCGCCGTTCAGGAAGGCCATGTCGCGGTTGGGCGGGATGATGTAGGCGCAGTTGGGCCGCACCACCATGCCGTCCTGGACCTCGAAGACCTGCATGCGGGTGTAGCGCTGGATGAGTTCGGTGAGGATGCTCTCGTGGTCCGGGGCCAAGTGCTGGACGAGCACGAAGGCCATGCCCGGGTCCGCGTCCGCGGGCATGCCGGAGAAGAAGGCCTCGAAAGCCGCAAGGCCCCCGGCCGACGCGCCGATACCGACGATGGGGAAAACGGACGCAGGCTGTTCCGCAGTCTCGGACAGGTCATCGATCGGGGTGTCCGCAGGCGTCTGGACCGCCCTGGTCCCGGCCTTGTCTTGATTGCTTTTTTTCGGTTTCATGCGTCCTGCTTTCTTGTCTCTTCATTCCACAAAGGAAAGGAGGGGGAGTCTATTGGGCCACGGGATACCAGGAGCAGCCGTTGGCCGCAGCCAAAGAATCGAAATCCAGAAGACGGAAGAAAAGACGGCAGACAGGAATGTCTGCCGCACACTGGTGCCGAATATGTGTTCATTGGTCCGGCCCTGCCAGGCCGCCGGGGCCGGAGTGAAGGGCCTCACAGATTTTTCGGGCAAGCGCGGCGTGGGTGAAGGGCTTGGCGATGAACTGGCTTCCCATTTCCTCAAAACCGTGGCGGGCCAGGATGTCGTCGGTGTATCCGGACATGAAGAGCGTCCCGATGCCGGGCCGCAGGGCGGCCACCTGCCGCCGCACCTCACAGCCGTCCATGCCGGGCATGATGATGTCGGTCAGCAGCAGGTCCACCTTTTCCGAAGTCTTGGCGACGGCGATGCACTCCTCGGCGTCGGCCGTCTCGATTGGGCGATAGCCAAGGTCACGCAGCATGCGGCAGACGAGCTTTCGGACCGAGGGCTCGTCTTCGAGCACCAGCACGGTCTCGCCGTTTCCCTTCGCGGGTTCAGGCTCCCGCGGGAAAAGTGTCTGCCCGGAAGCGTCTGCCAGTGCGGGGATGTGGACTGTGAAGACGGTGCCCTGTCCGGGTGCCGACCGCACGACGATGCCGCCGCCATGCTGCTTGACGATGCCGAAGACGGTGCACAGTCCCAGGCCGGTGCCCATGCCCTTTTCCTTCGTGGTAAAGAAGGGCTCAAAGATGCGCTTTTGCAGGTCCTCGTCCATGCCGCAGCCGGTGTCCGTGACGGTGAGGGTGGCGTATGCGCCGGGCGCAATACCGTGGCAAAGCGCGGCGGCCGGTTCGTCCAGAACCGCGCGCCCGACCTCGATGGTCAGACGGCCGCCCTTGGGCATGGCGTCCCGCGCGTTTATGCACAGGTTCATGAGCACCTGCTCGATCTGGGTCGTGTCGGCTTTTACAAACCGGGGCACGGGCGAGAGCAGCACCGTCATTTCAATGTCTTCCCGAAGAAGACGGCGGAGCATTTTCTCGAAATCGCCGACCACTGCGTTCAGGTCGAGCGGACGCACTTCGAGCACCTGCCGCCGGCTGAAGGCGAGAAGCTGCCGGGTTAGCTGTATGGCGCGCTGCCCGGCGGCGTTGATCTCGCCTATCGGCTCGGCCAGACGCGAACCCGGCGGAACCTCCGCCTCCAGAACCTCTCCGTAGCCCAGGATGATGGCCAGAACGTTGTTGAGGTCATGGGCGACGCCGCCGGCAAAGCGTCCGATGGACTCCATGCGCTGCGCCTGGACAAGCTGCTCCTCAAGCTTGGCCTTCTGCTCGTGCTCGCGGAGGTGTTCGGTGATGTCGTGCTTTACGGCGACATAGTTGACGATGACTCCCCGCGGGTCGCACACGGGCGAGATGGTGGCGTCCTCCACGAAACGGGAGCCGTCCTTGGCCCGGTTGGCCATCCTTCCCTCCCAGGTTTTGCCCTGGGTGAGGGTGTCCCACATGTCCCGGTAAAAGGACGCGTCCTGCTCGCCGCTCTTGAGGACGCGCGGATTCTGGCCGACAGCCTCCTCCCGCGAATAGCCGGTGAGCCGCTCAAACGCTGGATTCACGTATCGTATGGCGCCGTCCACGCCGGTGATGACGACAGATTCGGCGGCCTGCTCAATGGCAGCCACCAGCCGTTCACGCTCCAGATTGGCGCGTTTACGCTCCGAGATGTCGCGCACGGCCAGAAGGAATGTTTCGGCATCCCCCCCTTTGACGCGGTTGCAGACGAGTTCTATATCAAGGGCGGCACCGTTGGCACCGACACCGGTCGTCTCCATCACCTCTCCCGGTTGCACGGACGGCCAGGCCGCAACCAGATGGGCCACCGGAAGCGCCCGCAACTCCCCCTCCCCCAACCCGAACAGGCGCGCGAATCCGGGATTCGCCTGCACGACAGCACCGTCCCTGACCAGGGCCACCGCATCGAAAAGTGTTTCGAGCAATCCCCGGTACAGTTCGCGGCTTGCCGCGAGTTCATCCCCGCGCACCTGCTCCAAGTTTTTGGTATGGGTCACCATGATCAGGATAAGCCCCGAAACCATGCCAAAGAAAACCACAGGCAGGCCCTGCGGGTCGATGCTTGGAAAGGCAAGCGGCATAAGACAAATGGCAAGCATTTCGCAAATCGCGAGAAGGGCCGTCCATCTGGCACGGAAAAAGAGCGAGCAGACCATCACCGGGACAACAAGATAATAGAGCGTCCACAAAAACCGCCCATCGGTAAGGGCGGGGGTCATGAGCAGCGCAAGAACGGCAAAGAGCACCCCCGTCAGCAGGGCAGCGATCTTATAGAAACCGCCAATCCGGTTGAGCAGCCAACACCCCGTCATGGCGAGAATCCCCGACAAAACCGCCCAGTTGGTTGGAGCCCGAAAGAAACCGGACGGGTTTACAAGAAGGTCGGGGGTGGGTGCCAAAATAAGGGCCAGCACGAGAATGGACAACTGGAGCCGCGACAGAAGCACGACATTCTTGCGGCCCGCCTCGTCGGTGACGCGCGCCGGTGGTCGCTCAAGGAACCGCCAGAACCGCACGATGTGTCCGAGAAGCCTTTTGCCGGAAAACGGCATTCGGCCCGCCTCCTGTTCGGTGCTCACCTCTGTTGTCAAACGCAACAATAGAATATAGTATACTCAAAGAGCGAAAATGTAGTAACGGCAGGGGGCCCGTCAAATGCGGTGTCGCGGTTTTACATTGATTGAGCTGCTGGTGGTCATTGCCATTATTGGCATTCTGGCGGCCATACTGCTCCCCGCACTTGCCCGGGCGCGGGAGGCGGCGCGACGGGCCAGTTGCGCCAACAACCTGAAGCAGTTGGGACTGGTCCTGAATTTGTACGCCGGGGAGGCGCGGGGGCGGTGGCCGCGGCTGCACGGCGACGAGCTTTGGGGGCACGATTCCTCTATAGCGGACAGGTGCGCCGAATCGCAGGATGACATGGATTTGTGCCCCGACATGCGGGCCGTCTATCCGGAATACCTGAGCGAACCGGACGTGCTGCTTTGTCCCTCCGACCCGGACCAAGGGGATAATCCGCTGCGGATCGTGAAGCCCATTCCGGGGCTGGGCTGTGAATATGCGGGGCGTATCTCCAACGGCGACGCCAGTTACCACTATATTTCGTTTGTTCTGGACAAGGTGGACGCGGGCGCCCCAGCCATCAACACGGGTGCCTTCGGCTACACTCCGGCGGTGGACATCACCAGCCAGTTGGCTTACCTGATGGTGTCGCTGCTTTCCGACCCGTCCATGCCCGGCCTGCTGCATGGGCCCCTGGGAAACTATGACCCCTCGGACGACGGGGAACTTGACGCGGACCTCAAAGACGATAGTCTGCACGGCATGGTCTCTTCGATGAGCAGCCCGCCGAACCAGCCGCTGGGCAGCGGTACCGGAACGCTCCTGCACCGGCTGCGGGACGGGATTGAGCGCTTTCTCATCACTGATATCAACAGCCCAGGTGCGGCGGCGGTGGCGCAAAGCGGTCTGCCAGTGATGTGGGATATTGTCGCCACGAACAGCGGCGACTCGTCAGTCAAGTTCAACCACCTTCCGGGCGGCGCCAACACGCTCTATATGGACGGGCACGTGGCGTTCAACCGCTATCCCGGACTGTTCCCGTCCACGGCAGGGCTGGCGCAGATAATCACCTTTTTCTAGCGCACGTCCTCGTCCGCCCCTTTCCTCCCCCCCCTTTCTGCCCGAAACCGCTGTAAAAGCCGTCTGGGCCTCCTGATTAGAGCCACCATCTCTTTCCTTATCCTTTCCAGGCAGGGGTACCTGAGGGGATTGGTCTTTGCTGATATACCTCTTATGGCGGACATTGCTCGCATGCATTCCGGGCGGCTGAACCCACAGGGCGTGCAGTTTGGACCACATTTTGTGTTTTTACCCCAACGGGGTTATGCAGCAAAGCCCGGGGTTGGCCGATGGCACGCCTTTGGCGTGGCAAGGCCTACCCCGGGGAACCGGTGAACTCCCTTGCCCC
>CAIUWO010000243.1 GCA_903902895.1 Candidatus Hydrogenedentota bacterium
CTTTGACCGCCTGCCCGCCCGGGCCAAGGGGGCCGTGCCCGACCCGGTGTGGAGCCTGAGCCGGCACTCTGCGGGCATCTGTGTCCGGTTCACCACGGACGCGGAGAAGATTTCGGCGCGCTGGAAGGTGGCGAATGACAACCTGGGCATGCCGCACATGCCCGCCACGGGCGTGAGCGGCCTGGACCTGTACGTGAATGACAACGGTGTGTGGCGCTGGATTGGCAACGGCCGGCCAAGCGGACAAAGCACGCAGGCGGTCCTGGCCGGCGGAATCCCGGCGGGCACCCATGAGTACATGGTCTATCTGCCGCTCTACAACGGCACGGAGTCGCTGGAGATCGGTGTGGCCCCGACCGCGGCACTCGCGAAAGCGCCCGCGCGTCCGGCCGGAAAGGACAAGCCCATCATCTTCTACGGCACGTCAATTACCCAAGGCGGCTGTGCGTCCCGTCCCGGCATGGCGCACACGGCCATTCTGGGCCGACGTCTGGACCGTCCGGTGATCAACCTTGGTTTTTCGGGCAACGGAAAGCTGGACGCCGAACTGGGCAAACTGCTCGCCGAAGTGGACGCTGCGGTCTACGTGCTGGACTGCGTGCCCAACATGTCACCCGAGATGGTCACGGAACGGACCGAGCCGTTCGTTACGGCCTTGCGCACCGCGCGGCCCGACACGCCCATCGTGCTGGTCGAAAACATCGCCTATCAGGCGGGGGCGTTTCTGCCGGGGGCCAAGGCATCTTACGTGGACAAGAACGCTGCGCTTCGCGCCGCCTATGAGCGGCTGACCGAGAAGGGCATTCAGGGCCTGTCCTATGTGCCCGGAGAAACGCTGCTCGGCAGCGACGGCGAGGCCACTGTGGACGGCACACACCCGACCGACCTGGGATTCCAGCGCATCGCCGACGCGCTGGAACCGGCCCTGCGCAGGGCGCTGGAGACGCCCTGACCCGAACATCTCACTACGTCATTGCGAGGAGGACGCAGTCCGACGAAGCAATCTCCTGAAACGACGGCCCTGGCGGGGCGAGTCTATCGCGGGCAAGAGATTGCTTCGCTTCGCTCGCAAAGACGAACTTTTTCGGGTCAACCCACAATGCGGGAAAGCCTGCCCAACCGTCTAAAACAGGCCACCGCCACGGCAAGTTCCCCGAGCACCATCACCATGGCGCAGGGGCCGAGCGTGGCGTAGTCCGCGGTGACCTCGCGCGCAATGCCGAACTTGTTGCCCAGCGCCACGAAGAAATCCAGGTCATACCCGGCCGCCTGGTGCTGGGCATAGGTGTCGGTGATGGCCGCGCACCAGACCACGTCGTGGATGTTTGAGGCGGCGCAGCCCAGGGCGAAGACGCCCAGCATCACCAGCACGAGCGACCCAGCCCGAACCGGGGTCTTCAACAGACGGAACGCCGATGCCCACACCGCCCCCGCGAACAGCGGCATCACGGCGGGAATGCCCAGGAACGCGGAGAACATGAACATCCAACTGAGGGTTTCATGCGACAACTGCCAGCGCGGCTCGTCTATGAGCGTGAGGCAGACGGACAAAAGCAGGAATCCAGGAACCATGCAGGCCCAGAAGACCGTCCGGGCGGACATGTTGAAGTCCAGCGCTTTCACGCGCAGAAAACGCGCCAGCAGCGCGATGACGCCGAAAAAGACGAGCAGGCCCAGGCACATGCCCGCCGTTTTTGTGTACGCCTCAAACAGCATCGACAACCGGACGACCATGGCGTTAACCTTTCCGCGTGTTTTGCCCCCGTGCCAGCGCGATTATCCTATGCATGCTGGTCCCGCGAAGCAAGCGGCGCCGCGGCAATGATTTCATGCTATGCGGCACCCTTTCTTTTTGGGTATGATGCCTTCACCATAAGGAGACCCGCCATGGACACCCCATACGGAATCATCGACGCTTGGATGCAGCACCCGACGCCGGGCTTCATCATGAACCCCATGTTCGAATCGCTGCGGCGGTGGCTGGGTGGTGATATCCCGACGGAGATTCCGGCCGAGTTCACTCTGGCCACGATGGACCAGGCCGGGGTGACTCGCGGGTTGCTCTGCGCGTGGTACGGGCCGCAGGGCCCGCTCATCTCCAACGAGGAGGTGGCCGCGGTAGTGGCCGCCCATCCGGACCGTTTCACCGGCATCGCCTCGGTGAACCTGTACCGGCCGATGGAGGGGGTGCGCGAACTGCGCCGCTGCGTGCGCGAACTGGGCTTCCGGGGCCTGCGCATGCTGCCTTGGCTGTGGAATCTGCCTCC
>CAIUWO010000244.1 GCA_903902895.1 Candidatus Hydrogenedentota bacterium
CTTCGAAGGGACGCCTGCCGTAGAAGAGGCTTCCAGCCTCTTTCTTTCAGCGGTTGCACCACAAATACAAATCATTCCCCAGCAGCCAGGCCAGCGGCGGCCGCCCTCCGATGGCCCCGGCCATGCGCACGGGCCAGCGTTGGGCCAGTCCCCGGGTGAGGCGGTGCTCGCCGCCGCGCAACAGGTCGGGGTCCACCCAGACGCGCCGTGTGGTGCGGGGAAACCCGGCCTGCCGCGCCGCCGCGTTGAGCGCGGCGGGGCTGTACTCGTAGAGGTGGACCCGGTCCATGACGGCGAACTGGGCCTCCATGCCCGCCACGGCGCCGGCGTCCATGCGGGCAAGCACAGGATGCAGCCAGGGCCACATCCAGCGCCGGAACCAGCGGTTCGGCGTGGTGTGTATGAGCAGGACACCGCCGGGCCGGAGCACGCGGCGCATCTCGGCCAGCAGGCGGACGCCGCCCTCCTGGCTCTGATGCTCTATCACGTCGCCCGCAAACACGCGGTCAAAGGAGGCGTCGGCAAAGGGCAGCGACTGGCAGTCGCCGCGCACGACGCGCGCGGCGCCGTCGGCGCGGGCGATGGCGCAGGCGGCGGGCGAGTAGTCCAGCCCCGTGACCCTTGCGCCGGCGGCGGCGCAGGCGCGCAGCAGCTCGCCGCGGGCAAAGCCGATTTCGAGCAGGTCCATGCCCGGCGCGGGGGAAATCATGGCCAGGTGTTTGCGGCGGAGCGCGGAGAGTTCGCCGCGCCGGTAGCCCTCAAAGCCCTCGACCGCCTCGCTCAGGAAATACCCCTCGTCATACACGCCGGGAGGCAGGGTGCGCGGGCCGCCGTCGCGTTCGCGGTCGGGCGGTTTGGCGGCGGTGGGGGGCATGGCGGACGCCTCAGACCGATATCTTGTATTCGGCGATCTTGCGGTACAGCGTGCTGCGCCCGATCTTGAGCAGGTCGGCCGCCTCCTTGATGTTGCCGCCGCAGCGCCGCAGCGCCTCGCGGATGTGGCTCTGCTCCAGGTCCTCCAGCGACGGGAACGCCTCCTGCCGCGATTCCCGGATCGCCGTTAGGTTCAGGTCGGCGTCCTCGATCATCTCTCCGCGCGCCACCACCACGGCGCGCTCAACCACATTGCGCAGCTCGCGCACGTTTCCCGGCCAGGGCTGCCGCTGGAGCGCGCGCAGCGCCTCCGGCGTGAAACGCAGCTCCCGCGCGCCGTTGCGCCGCAGCGCGGCGTGCAGGAAATGCCCGGCCAGTTCGGGAATGTCGCCCAGCCGCTCGCGGAGCGGGGGGATGCGTATTTCAAAAGCGTTCAACCGGTGGTACAGGTCGCGGCGGAAACGGTTCTCCTCCACCTCGCGCTGCAGCTCCCTGTTGGTGGCCGACAGCACACGCACCGTCACCTGCACGTTCACGGTGCCGCCCAGTCGCCGGAACGAGCCCGTCTCGATGGCGCGCAACAGCCGCGCCTGGTTGGGTCCGCTCAGGTCGCCCACCTCGTCCAGGAACAGCGTGCCGCCGTTGGCCTCCTCCATGAGGCCGCGCTTGGACGCGTGCGCGCCCGTGAACGCCCCGCGCTCGTGCCCGAAGACCTCGCTCTCGAATAGCTCGTCGGGGATGGCGGCGCAGTTCACGACCACCAGCGGCTTGTCGGACAGGTCGGACAAATCGTGGACCATGCGGGCCAGCAGTTCCTTGCCCGTGCCCGTTTCACCCAGAATCAGCACGTTGAGCATGGAGCGCGCGCAGTTGCGCGCCAGTTCGCGGACCTGGTTCATGCCGGCGTTCGCGCCGACGATGGGGCCGGTGCTGGCGATCCCCGCCACGAGCCGCCGGTTTTCGCTTTCCAGACTCTCAAGCCGCTCGATGGCGCGCACGTAGGGCGCGGCGGCATGGCCCAGGGAGATCATGAGCTCCAGGTCGGCCTCGTCGTACATCCGCGCCGGGGTTTCGCTGCGCGCGATGATTGCGCCCACGGCCTCGCGGCCCAGCACGATGGGGGCGATAAGGGTGGTGCGTATGGCGCGGCTGCCCTGGCTGTCCCGGTGCTCGGGCAGCAGCACCCCCTTGCGCTTCTCCATCGACTGGAACGCCAGGTCCACCAGCGGTTTGTCACGGTCAAAGTTGACCGCCTCGGCGCGCGGCAGCGCCGTAAGCGCTTTCTCGCCCTCGCGCCGCAGGGCAATGCACACGAACAGCGGGTCCAGGCGCTCCTTGAGCAGCTCAATGAGCTTGTCCACCAGCCCGCCCACCGAATTGCACTGGCTCATGGTCCGGCTCAGGTTGAACAGGTCGACCAGGTCCTCGGCGGTGCGCGGCCGGCCCTTGCGGATCAGGCTGTCGCCGCTTTCATTGGAATACAGC
>CAIUWO010000245.1 GCA_903902895.1 Candidatus Hydrogenedentota bacterium
CGCGGCCCGTCTTAACGACGCTCATGAACTCTCCCTGCCAGCGGTCCTGGTCCTCCTTGGTGAACTTGTCGGCATAGGTGACCGAAACATAACCCATGACGGCCACTGCGACCATCAACGCAATGAGCGTGATTCCCATGATTCGCTTGGACATGTTGCCTTCTCCTCAATAATGGTTTTGCGGTGGAATCTGGGCGGCCTGATCCTGATAGACCGTGTCTTCAGGACACCCCTTTGCCCGGTTGAACGCCACGATCCGGTCCGTGTTGTTCGACAGACGGTAGTGCATGGCCACCCGGCCCGTGTCCACACCGATGAACTGCCAGCCGGTGGCGTCGCGCTCAAAGAATGGGTCGGCCCGGTTCATGGGAACTGTGAGTTTGGGCAGGAGGCTCTCGGCCTGGGTGTAGCTCTGGGGGTACGGCCAGGGCCATGCGGTGGCCATGACGGCGTTGAACGCGATGTTGCCGATCTGGTTGTACTGGATTTGGTGGACATGGCCGTACACCACATTCACGGAGTCGAAGGGCTGCAGGAGCGCCTGAACCTCCTCCGCGTCGTCCGTCCAGAAGTTCCAGCCCTTGTATATCTTCTGGATGGGGGAATGGGAGAACAGGACGATGGGGGTCTCCTTCTTGACACCCTCGAGATCCTTCTTCAGCCACTCGCGCTGTTTTTCGCCCACCATGAAGGGCGACCCGTTTGGGTTGTCCAGCCCGGCCATTTCATTCATGCGCTGCACGGCGGTCGGCCAGCGGTTGAAGGTCCAGTCATCGTGGGTCAGAATGCTGTTCAGCACGATGAAATGCACGCCCTTGTGGTCCCAACTGTGATGCTGGGGGCCAAACAGCTTGGACCAGTACTCGCCCAGGTCGAGATAGTAGTCGTGCTCGCCCATCACGCACCGCAGTTTGCCGTCAAGTTTGGCAAGCATTTCGGCGCCGTGGTCCAGCTCCTCCTTCTTGCCCAGCTGGGCAAGGTCGCCCCCGAACATCACGAAGTCCGGTTTGGGCGTCAGCAGGTTGGCCTCGGCCACGGCCCGAATGAGCCCCCGGTCCCAGTTGTTCACAAATTTTGCGCCCGCGATCTGCTGGATGTGGGCGTCGGAGATGTAGGCGAACGTGAAATTTTGGCCGGGGTCGGCGAAGGCCAGTTCGATGCTGGTTATGGGAAGCAGGCTTGCGGCTGCGACAGCCCCGGCCCCCTTGAGAAAATCGCGCCGTGTCGGGTTTTCTGGAGTCATGGCTAATTCTCCTTCTTGCCGGCGGCTGCCGTCCGGGCCGGCTGGGCGTATTCGGGGCTTGTGAGCGACTCCAGGAAGGCGGTGAGATCGTCAACCTGGGCCTCGGTCAGGTTCAAAGGCCGGATGCCGCCGCTCAGGAAGTCGTTCACGGGATCGCCCTTCTTGTTGACGCCGCCGTGGTTGTAGTGAACCACCACGTCGCGGAGCGTCTTCAGGGCGCCGTCGTGCATGTAGGGGGCCGTGACCGCGACGTTGCGCAGCGTGGGCGTCTTGAAGGACCCGATGTCCTCCATGGACTTCGTCACCGCCAGGCGGCCGAGTTCGGACGTGCGCTTGTCGGACAGCACCTTGATGTCCACCTCGGCCATGGTGGCCTGCGCCTTGATGAACTCGGTGGCCAGCGCGGGCACATCCTTTTGGATGTCGTTGATGCCCTCGCCGATGTTGTGGAAGAGGTTGTCGGTGAACAGCGCCTGCGTCTGCTCAATGAGGTGGCAGGACACGCAGCGCCCCTGGTTCACGAACAGTTCAAAGCCGCGTTTCTGCTGCGGGGTGAGCGCGTTCTCCTCTTTCCCGAAATACCACCGGTCAAACGGCGAGTTCCCTGACACCAGCGTCCGTTCAAAGGCCGCAATGGCCCGCGTCACCTCGGTCATCGTCACCGCGTCGCCCTCTATGCCGAAGACGGCCTTGAACGCCTTCACATAGTCCGGGTCCGTCCGGACTATGGCCAGTATCGGTTCATGGTCCTTGAGCCCCATCTCGACGGGGTTCACGAAGGGATGCAGCGCCTGGTCCTCGAGCGAGGGGGAGCGCCCGTCCCAGAAAGCCGTCTTGAAGTAGGCGGCGTTGATGACGGTTGGGGCGTTTCGCGTTCCGGTCAGCTTGTTGATGCCCTCCGAGACCTTCAGGGGGCCGTCGGTGAAGGCGCTGTCGGCCTTGTGGCACTGCGCGCAGTTCACCTCGCCCGTCGAACTGAAGCGCTTGTCGTTGAACAGCTTCTCCCCTAGGGCCACTTTTTCGGGTGTTTGGGGGTTCGCCTCCGGATAGGGAACCGGCGGCAATCCCAACGGCGGGGCGGTCCCCTGGGCCATGCCGGCGCCCGTCGCCGCCAGGACCACCAGGGCCGTGAAAAGAACGGTGCCATACAGGGGTGTTTTCATGGCTTGTCCTCCATTGGCGTTGTTTCTGGGTTCACGCAGCAAGACCAGAATATCACAGGCGGAACACCTTGTCAAGACTTCAAATTAAATAAGAACAGATCGTAGGTAAGGCAGGGTCGGAACGTTGATTTTGCCGCAAATGGGGGTTAGAATAAGTATGGTCGTCAAGCAAACATGGATTGGTTCAATCGAATGCGCATCCCGAAGGCAGTTGTCAAAAGGCGGGTGGAAACGTTCGTTGAGGCCTGCCGAAAGCAGGGACTCAAGATTACGCACCAGCGGCTGGAGATATACCGGGAGTTGGCCTCGACGGGCGACCACCCGGACGCGATTATCCTTCATCAACGGATTCAGAAGCGCATGCCGACCGTCTCACTGGACACCGTCTACCGCAACCTGAGGCTGTTTGAATTCCATGACCTGATTTCGATTGTTGGCATGAGCCATGAGCGGCTTCGCTTTGACG
>CAIUWO010000246.1 GCA_903902895.1 Candidatus Hydrogenedentota bacterium
CCAGTTGGCGGTATGGCCCGATGCGGCCGGGCTGGCCCAACTCGTGGCGCTACTGGACAGCGTTGAAGCGGCAACCACGCGCATCGCGGTGATCGAGGGTGTTTGCGACGCCGCCAAGCGCGCCTCGGGCGACACGGACCTTGCCGCCACAGTGGCGCCGGTGTCGGCCAAACTGCGTAACGCCGACGAGAAACGCGTCTTCCTCAAAGGGCTTGGCGCCATTCGCACGGCCTGGGCGGCCCGCGCGATCGCGCCCTTCCTGGATGACCCCGAGGTGGCCGCCGAGGCCGGCGTTGCACTGGCCGACAGCGCTTGCATGAAGAGCGAAAAGGACAAGGGCCTTGCCGACCTGGACGTGCTCATGCTTCTGGAAAAGGCAAAGTCGGCCTCCAAGGACGAGGCGCTGGTCAAGCGGATTCAGGCGCATTTGGACACGGTGAAGAAGTAGCCGGCGTTTCACCAAGACAGTTCCGCGGGCCCTCCGGCAATGCGCCGGGGGGCCCGCTGCTTCTTGTGCCTCGGGACAGACCCAAAGTCCGTCATTGGGAGGAGACCAACGGCCGACGAAGCAATCCCTTTCCCACCAAGACCTTGTCGTCCAGTATATCGTTTCAAGAGATTGCTTCGTCGGGCTGCGCCCTCCTCGCAATGACGATGGTTGCCCTCCGGCAATGCGCAGGAGGGTCCGCGTTTTTTTGGGAGAGGGGAATGGGACCTGTGGGACGAATGGGACAGATGGGACGAGCCATATTGGGGGGATGCGGCGTCGTGGCATCCTCAGGCCGCGCCGAAACGCAGTAGAGGCGCAGTCTGGGGGTGCTCTTCCGGAGCAATTTCTCTGCGCCAGGGAGCACCCTCAGCCCCGAAACAAGTTTGGGCCTGAGGATGCCACGAAGGCGGGCGCTGGCTCTCCCTCCCGTTACTGTCAACTCTCCCTCCCGTTGCGCTAGAATGCGGGCATGGCTGAGGAACCGAAATACAGCGTGCTGCTGGTGGACCACGACGAGGCGGCGGGCCGTCGCGCGCTGTCATGGCTGCGCGACCGCGGCTATGCCGCGGCGTGGGTGGCCGACGGCGAAAAGGCGGCAAACCGCATCGCCGCCGGGCCGGTCGGCGCACTGGTGGCGGAATGGCGGGCGGGCCGTGTTGACGGGATGCGGCTGCTGGCCGCGGCGCGCGGCCGCAACCCCGAACTGTGCGCCGTGCTGGTGGCGGAGGGCGCCGATCTGGCGCGCGCCGCCGAGGCGATCACCGCGGGCGCTCACGATGTGCAGGCGCGGCCGCTGGACCTGCCGCGGCTGGACGCGGTGATCCGGCGCGGCATGGCGTGGCAGCGCATGGCACTGGAACAGACGGACCTCAGGCGGAGACTGGATGACCGCTTCGGACTGGGAAGCCTTGCGGGCCGTTCTGACGCGATGCTGCGGGTCTATGCCGCGGTGCGCCATGCCGGACCGCGCCAGGAACCGGTGCTGATCTTTGGCGAACCCGGCACGGGCCGCGAACGCATCGCCGAGGCGGTGCATCACAGCGGGCCACGGCGCGACGGGCCGATGGTCAAGGCGGACTGCGCCGCGCTTGCGGCGGACGTGATCGAGCGGGAACTGTTCGGCGAGGGCGGCAAGGGCGGGACACTGCCCGGCCGGCTCGAACGGGCCGACGGCGGCACGCTGTTCCTGCACCATGTGGACGCGCTTTCAGCGCAGGCGCAGGCCCGGCTGCTGTCATGGCTGCGCACCGGCGCCGCGCCCCGGATGGGGGACGAAAAACGCATCAAGTCCGATGCGCGCGTGCTTTCGTCCACATCACTGCCCCCGCAGGAACTGGGCGGCGCCAAGGGTGTCGACCCGGAACTTGCCGCGATGCTTTCCGCGCTGACCGTGGAGGCCGTGCCGCTGCGGCAGCGGCCCGAGGACATCCCGCTGCTGTCGCGCGACCTGATTGCCCGCCATGCGGGCACCACGGGGGAATCACCGCGCGAATTGTCAGCCGCCGCGCTGGACGTGCTGCAACGCTACGACTGGCCGGGCAACGCGCGCGAACTGGAAAACGTGGTCGAGGGCATGCTCACGGCCGCGCGGGGCGCGGGCGCAATCACGGTGTCGGAGATTCCGGCGCGCATCCGGCGCGCGGCCCGGCCCGCGCGCGGCGAACTGCGCGTGCCCATCGGCGTGCCCATGGCCGCCATCGAGCGCGCGGCGATTGAGGAGACGATGCGCTTTTGCGATTATGACAAGCCGCGCTGCGCGGTGATGCTCGACATCGGCCTGCGCACACTGTACCGCAAACTGGACCAGTACGCAAGGGACGACCGGGGGGAGTAGAAATCCCCGTATGATCTTGGAGGAGAAGAAATGAACAGGTATTACCGGATTCCTCTTGACTGGAACTCCCTAATGTTTTTTTCCGGCGGCTTTCTGTTCGGCGTGGTTTCACATTCCATGCCCGATGGACAGCGCATGCTCTTTTTTGGCGTTTGGTTGCTGTTAATATGCAGTTGGGGGGCTCTTGCAGCGCTCATGCTCTTTAAGCATCATAAAGTTCCCCATGAACTCACGGGCAACAATTCTCCCACTTATCTGTTGGTAGGGTTAGTGGGTGGAGCTTTCGGGTTGAGCGGGGCTGTAATCTTCACTGACTTTCTGCACATGCCGCCTTTCTTTGGGGATGGGATATTAGGCATGGTTGCCTTGTGTGGGCTCATCTTCGCTGAGGTCCACTTGTTCATTCTGCCAATGTTTGCACCAAAGGCGAAGCCTATTTCTGTGGACCATGGGACCGAAGGGGACTCGGGAGACAGCAAAAGAAATCTGGAATAGCGGAAACCCCGTAGCGGATTGAATGTGAGCGCGACAACGGCACAAAACTCCACATTCAACCCGCTACGGGGTTGAGGGTGTTTCCGTACTTTTCCGGAGGTGCCCTTCGGCCACCTCCGGCTATTCACATTCTTCCCCTCCGGGGAAGCGTTGGTGCGATTCGCGAAGCCCACACAACGCACTTGCAGAACTTTCCGCTTCCAGAAAACCAGCGTGGCTTTTTGCACTGCTACGGTTAAAACAGCAACATCCCCCGGACGCATGCGTCCGGGGGATGTGTTACTGACGGTTGGCGTCTTGTTCCGGGGCTCTACATCTTCTGCATGAGCGCGAGGAACTCGTCGTTGGTCTTTGTCTTCTTGAGTTTGACGATGAGCAGGTCGGCGGCCTCGGCGGGGTCGAGCGGGCTGAGCACGCGCAGCAGCAGCCAGATGCGCTCGAGGTCCTCGCTGGAGAGCAGCAGTTCCTCTTTGCGGGTGCGCGACTTGATCACGTCGATCGCGGGGAAGATGCGCTTTTCCATGAGGCGGCGGTCAAGGTGCAGCTCCATGTTGCCCGTGCCCTTGAACTCCTCAAAGATCACGTCGTCCATGCGGCTGCCCGTTTCGATGAGCGCCGTGGCGAGAATCGTGAGGCTGCCGCCCTCCTCAATGTTGCGCGCCGCGCCGAAGAAGCGCTTGGGCCGCTGGAGCGCGTTGGAGTCGACGCCGCCCGACAGGACCTTGCCGCTGGCCGGCACGATGACGTTGTAGGCGCGGGCAAGGCGCGTGATCGAGTCGAGCAGGATGATCACGTCCTTCTTGTGCTCGACCAGGCGCTTGGCCTTGTTGAGCACCATCTCGGCGACCTGGATGTGCCGCTCGGGCGGCTCGTCGAAGGTGGAGGCGACAACCTCGCCCTTGACGGAGCGCTGCATGTCGGTCACTTCCTCGGGGCGCTCGTCGATGAGCAGCACGATGACGGTGGCCTCGGGATGGTTGGTCGTGAGGCTGTTGGCGATCTTCTGGAGCAGCACGGTCTTGCCGGTGAAGGGCGCGGCGACGATGAGTCCGCGCTGGCCCTTGCCGATCGGCGAGATCAGGTCCATCATGCGCATCGCGATCTCACTCTGGGTGGTTTCCAGGCGCAGCCGCTCGTTCGGGTGCAGCGGCGTGAGATTGTCGAAGATGATGCGCCGGTAGGCGTCCTCGGGGCTTTCCCCGTTGACCGACTCCACCTTGAGCAGGGCGAAGTAGCGCTCACCCTCCTTGGGCGGGCGGACATGGCCGGTGATCGTGTCGCCGGTGCGCAGGCCGAACTTGCGGATCTGCGACGGGGACACGTAGATGTCGTCCGGACCGGGCATGTAGGAGTAGTCGGACGAGCGCAGGAATCCAAAGCCGTCCGGCAGGATTTCGAGCGCGCCCTCACCGAAGGCCGACCCGGCCTTCTCGATGCTCGACTGCAGAATCATGAAGATCAGATCCTGCTTCTTGAGCCCGCCGTACTCCTTGAGCTGCAGCTGCTCGGCAAGGTCGTTCAGTTCCTGCATCGACATGGCCTTGAGCGCGCTGATCGCCACTTCCGGCCCGTCGGACGACATCTCGGGCATGGGCTCGTTGGCAACATCAAGCACCTGCGGCCGGCGCGGCCCCTGGTTCATGGGGCGGCGCCCCTTGACCGGTCCGCGGCCGCCCTGCTGGGGGCGCTGGTTGGGGAAAGAGCGCTTTTTCGGCCCGCCGGTGTTGTAGCCGCCTGACGGCTTGTCCGGATGTCCGTTCTCTGGCATGAATGGTCCTTTCATTAAGACTTCATTTCTCTGACTTGCAATCGCTATTGGCGATCCCGCAACGCAGCGGGAAAATATCCTGAATTTGGGGGAGGTATGCCGGGAGGTTGCCGCATGGCGCCGGTTCTGAGCTTGTCCGGTCCCTGCCATGACTGCAACACCATGCCACACCCGCCGGGGGCTTGTCAATTTCGTTTCTAGTGTATCTCGGCCCAGTTTCGGCCGACGCCCGCGTCCACGCGCAGCGGAACGTCTATCTTTACGGCCTGCTCCATCACGCGCACCATCATCGCGGCCACCTCTTTCGCCTCCGCGGCGGGCGCCTCCACCACCAGTTCGTCGTGCACCTGCAGGAGCATGCGCGCGCCGGTTCCGCGCAGGGCGGCGTCCAGCCGCACCATGGCCACCTTGATGACGTCGGCCGCCGTGCCCTGCACCGGCGTGTTCAGCGCCATGCGCTCGGCGCCCTTGCGCGCCACGGCGTCGGCCCCGTTCAACTCGGGCAGGTAGCGCCGCCGGTTGAGCATGGTCGTCGTGTAGCCGTCGGCCTTTGCCCGCACCACCACCTCGTTCAGCCACTCGCGCACGCGCGGGTACTGTTTGAAGTACGCCTCTATGAACCGGGCCGCCTCGCCCCGGCTGATGCCGAGGTTCCTGGCCAGCCCGAAATCGCTGATGCCGTAGACCACGCCGAAATTCACCGCCTTGGCCTGGCGGCGCATTTCCGGAGTCACCTGGTCGGGTCCAACGCCAAACACGCGCGCCGCCGTGTCCCGGTGAATGTCCGCGTTGTCTGCAAAGGCCTGCAACATCGCCGCGTCGCCGGAAAGATGCGCCAAAATGCGCAGCTCGATCTGCGAATAATCCGCGGAAATCAGCAGCATGCCGGGCCCGCCCGGCACAAAGGCCTCGCGGATGCGGCGCCCGTACTCGGTGCGCACGGGGATGTTCTGCAGATTCGGGTTGCTGCTCGACAGCCGGCCCGTCGCCGCCACGGCCTGATTGTAGGAGGTGTGAATCCGGCCGGTGCGCGGGTGGACCAGGCGCGGCAGCGCGTCCACATAGGTGCCCCTGAGCTTTTCCAATGATCGGTATTCAAGTATCAGTTTGGGCAGGGGATGCTCGGCGGCAAGCTCCTCAAGCACGTCCACGTCGGTGGACTGCCCCGTCTTTGTCTTGCGCACCGTCCGCAACCCCAGCCGCTCGAACAGGATTTCCTGCAACTGCTTCGGGGAGTTAATATTGAAAGGGCCGCCCGCCTCCGCGTGTATGAGGCCCTCCAGTTCCGCCAGCCGTGTCCCAATCTCCACGCGCAAAAGGTCCAGCGGCGCCGTGTCGAGCGCGATACCCGCCTCCTCCATCCGCGCGAGCACGCCAATGAGCGGCAGTTCCACTTCCTGGAACAGGTCGATCAGTTCGCGCTCCCGCAGCGCCGGTTCAAGCACCCCCGCGAGCCGCCACGCCATGTCCGCATCCTCGCACGCGTATTCGCACGCGCGGTCCACGGGAACCTGGTCGAATGTGACGCTTTTGGACCCCTTTCCAATCAATTCAGATATGGGAATGGTCTTGCGCCGGAGGTAGTGAAGACTGACTTCATCCAAATTGTGCCTTAACCTTGACGGATCTGTCAAGTAGGAGGCCACCATGGTGTCCAGAACCACGCCCCGCAATTCCACGCCGGCGTTGTGGAACACAATCATGTCGTACTTGATGTTGTGCCCGATCTTGCCGATGGTTGCGTCCTCTAGCAGGGGGCGCAAGAGTTCCAGCGTGCGCGCCTTGGGGATCTGGTCCATCAGTTCCACGCCGAGCAGGTCGTCCGGGTCGGTGCGCAGCGCAAGCGCGTCGGGCGCGTGGCTCACGGGAATGTAGTAGCCCTTGGCCTCGGCGCAGGAAAGTGATATGCCTACAAGCTCGGCGAACATGGGCTCGACCGAAGTGGTCTCGGTGTCCACGGAGAAGCAGCCCGCAGCGCGCATCTCGGCGATGACGCGCCCAAGTTTGGCCTCGTCGGTCACCAGTGTGTAGTCCAGCGTCTCCTTCTTTTCGGCCACGCCCGTTTCGTCGATGAGAGAAAGGAAGCCGAGTTTGGTGAACGCCTCCCGCACGCGCGCGGGGTCCCAGGGCTTGCGGTCGCAGTCGCCGGGGGCGATGTCCAGCGGGACATCGGTCTTGATGATGACCAGTTCCCGGCTGGCGAAGGCCTGGTCGCGGCCCGCCTCGATGTTCTCGCGCTGCTTGCCCTTCAGTTCATCGACATGCTCATACAGGGCCTCGAGCGTGCCGTACTGGGCCATGAGTTTCTTTGCGGTCACGTCGCCGATGCCGCGCACGCCCGGCACGTTGTCCGCCGCGTCGCCGATGAGCGCGAGCGCGTCGGGCACGCGCTCGGGGCCGACGCCGAAGCGCTCCACCACCTCGTCATGCCCGTACCAGACGCCCGACTCGCCCTTGCCCGGGTCGAACATGCGCACGCGGCCGCCGATCAGCTGCATCAGGTCCTTGTCGCCGCTGACGATGACCGCCTCCAGCCCCTGGGCCGCGGCCCTGACGGCCAGCGTGCCGATGACATCGTCGGCCTCCACGCCGGGCACGGACAGCAGCGGCAGGTTGAGCGCGCGCACCAGGTCGTGCATGCGCGGGAACTGCTCCTTCAGCTCGGGGGGCGTCTCTTTGCGGTTGGCCTTGTATTCGGCGAACATCTCGTCGCGGAAGGTCGGGCCGGGCGCGTCAAAGACGATGGCAATGTGGGAGGGCGAATGCTCGCGCATCAGTTTCAGCAGGATGCGCGTGAACCCGTAGAGCGCGTTGGTCGGCCGCCCCTCGGGGTCGGTGAGCGTGGCCTTGATCGCGTGGAACGCGCGGAAGGCAAAGGCCATCGCGTCCACAAGATAAATGCGGTCATCCATGAACGTTCTCCTCCAGAAGCCCAACTATCTTTTCGGCGGCCCGGCCGGACGCGCCCGCGCCGCCCAGCCCCTCGCGCACGGCGCGGAGCTCGTCCAGCATTTGACGCCTTGCGGGCGTGTCCCCAATCAAATCAAGCGCCGCCGGCAGCACGCTGCCTCGCGTGGCGCCGTGCTGGATGAACTCGGGCACCACGCCTCGCTTTGCGAGAATGTTCACGATGCCGATGTGTTTGATATCCACCACCATGCGCGCGATCCAGTAGGTCAATGCGCTGGTTTTGTACAGTATGGCCATGGGCACGCCGAACAGGGCCGTCTCAAGCGTGGCCGTGCCCGACGCGACGAGGCAGAAGCGCGCGCGCGAAAGCACATCGTACATGCCGCCCACCCGCAGCTCGGCGGGAAAGCCGCCGGCAAGCGCGCGCAGTTGCCCCGCCCGGGCCTCATTGACGCAGGGCACCACGAACCGCGCCTCCGGATGCCGTTCAAGTATACCCGCGGCAATCTCAAACATGACCGGCGCGATGCGCCGCAGCTCCTGCTCGCGGCTGCCGGGAAGCAGTCCAATAACCATTTCCTTAGACAATCCGTCCGGCGCGTGGTAAAGCGCGATATGGTCGAGGAGCGGGTGACCCACATAGGCGCAGGGCACGCCGACACGCCGGTACAACTCCTCCTCAAAGGGGAATATGACGAGCATGAGATCGACCAGCCGAGCGATGGTGTGGATGCGCCGTTTCTTCCATGCCCACACCTGCGGGCTGATGTAGTAAACAACTGGAATGCCCAGTTTCTTCGCCTCGGCCGCGAGCCGCAGGTTGAAGCCGGGGTAGTCGATCAGCACCAGCGCGTCGGGCCGCGTCTCGCGCAGCCGCGCCACGGTGTCGTGAAAAAGCCGCCGAATGGGGCGCAGGTGGCGCAGCACCTCGGCGAAACCCATGATCGCCTCGCCCGCGAGGTCGTGGCGCAGGTCCATGCCCGCCCCGGCCATAAGCTTTCCGCCAAGCCCCTCGAAAGACCAGCCCGGCCGCATCGCGCGCAGCGCGCGGATGAGATTGGATCCGTGGATGTCGCCGGAGGACTCTCCGGCCACAAAGAAGAGTCGTTTCACGCGTTGTCCCTGATCTGCGCCGTGATCTGCTCCGCCAGCGCAAGCGCGCGCATGCCGTCCTCGCCGGAAACCACCGGCGGGACATCGTCGCGCACCGCGCGGGCAAACGCGGCCAGTT
Organism: Candidatus Hydrogenedentota bacterium; assembly: GCA_903902895.1. Lineage (GTDB taxonomy): Bacteria > Hydrogenedentota > Hydrogenedentia > Hydrogenedentales > CAITNO01 > CAITNO01. Next base: position 8,729 of record CAIUWO010000246.1, read on the forward strand.
CGAGTTTCAGCGGCTCATCCTTCTCGACGGGCAGCGCGTCCACGCGGATGCGCTCCATCGGATTGACGCCCTCCGGCACCGGTCCCGGCGCCTTGCGGTAAACAAGCACCTCCTGGGCGCTGTAGTCGGTGGACACATAGGCGTTGTCCTCGAAAATGCGTATTTTGCGCATGCGCTCCAGGGAGATGCGGCTGCTGGTGAGGTTGGCCACGCAGCCCGTGTCAAAGCGGAGGCGCACGTTGGCAATGTCCTCGCTGGCGGAGAACACGGGCACGCCCACGGCGTCGACGGACATCACCTTGCCCTTCACCAGGCTCAGCACAATGTCGAGATCATGGATCATCAGGTCGAGCACGACGCTCACGTCGCTGCCCCGGCCCGGGTAGGGGCTGAGCCGGTGGCATTCAATGAAGCGGGGCGCGCCCAGCGCGCCCGCGAGGGCCAGCACCGCGCCGTTGAAGCGCTCCACATGGCCAACCTGCACTTTCACGCCGCGCGCGCGCGCCGCGGAGACGATGGCCTCCGCCTCCGCAAGCGATGCCGCAATCGGCTTTTCCACCAGCACATGCACGCCCGCGGCGATAAACGCGAGCGCGGTCTCCCGGTGGGACGTGGTGGGCGTGGCCACGGAGGCGAGGTCAAGCCCCTGCGCGATGAGTTCGTCAACGGTGGCGAATGCGGGCACGCCGAAATCGGCGGACGCCTTCTCGCGGCGCGCGGGGTCGGGGTCGGCCACACCGACCAGGTCCACGCCGTCCATGGCGGCATAGAGCCGCGCGTGATGATAGCCCAGATGGCCGACACCGGCCACGCCGGCGCGCAGTGCGCTCATATGAAAAACCTCCAAAATACAGGGACTGGCCAAAGCGAAGCGCCCTTTGGGCGCGAAAACGGGTCTGTCCCGGCATCTCTTCTGTCTTGCTCTTGCTCTTAATCTTGCTCTTAGGCTTGCTTCAATACAATCATGAAATCAGCGAAAATTCACTTGAGGAAAGACTGAAACTCGTTAATTATCAACCGGAGCAGGAGCAAGATTAGGAGCAAGAGCAAGACAGGAACTTTGAGTTGTTTGGCGAAAGTCTTACTCGCTTTCCTCTATGATCAGCGGGATATGCCCCGTCGGGATTCGCGGATGACGCCGAGGATCGCGTCCCTCTCCGCGCAGTCCTCGACGGTTTTTTCTATCTCGGCCACCGCCTGGGTGGTGTTCAGGCCTGACCGGTAGACCAGCTTGAACATGCGGCGGATGCGGGCAATCGCCTCTTTGGAAAAACCGTTGCGCGTCAGGCCGACCACGTTCGGCCCGTAGCAGCGCGCCGGATGGCCCTCCATGATCATGTACGGCAGCACGTCCATGTTGATGCGCGACATGCCGCCCAGGAAGGCCATCGTGCCGATGACGCAAAACTGGTGAATGCCCACAATGCCGCCCAGCGTGGCGCCGTCATGCACCGTCACATGGCCCGCCAGCGCGGCGCTGTTCGCCATGATCACGCGGTCGCCCACGTAGCAGTCATGGGCGACATGGCAGCACGCCATCAGCAGGCAGTAACTGCCTATCGTCGTGCCCTTGTGCTCCTCGCCGTCCGGATAGACGGTACTGGAACTGACCGTCACCATCTCGCGAAACACGTTGTTGTCACCGATGAGGGTCTTTCCGATCGAGCCCTTGACGTGCTTGAGGTCCTGCGGCGGCACGCCAATCTGCGCCGCGCTGAAGGTGCGGTTATTGCAACCCATGACCGTGCCCGTGCCGATGACGCAGTGCGGCCCGATAACCGTCCCCGCGCCGATGGTCACGTGGTCTTCAATAATCGTGTACGCCTGCACCTCAACGTCGTCGGCAAGCACTGCGCCGGGATGCACAATGGCGGTGGGATGTATGTTCATTAAGAATACCCTGAACGTAGCTGGGAGAACCCTCTCCCGGTAAGATTACGGAACCGATGCCGCGCGGTTCAACCCTGTCGCGGCCGCTTCGCCGGAGAAGAATAGCAGAATTTGGGGCACGGCGCATATTATCACCCCCCGAACTCGATGGAGAACAGCTCCGCCTGCTCCATCTTAAACCGCAGGACAACCGGTTTTCCGGCTTCGACACCGAGGTTCTCGCTGTCATTCCACCGGACCAACGCGCGGGGCTGGTCGCCGACAATGGCAATGCACTCGTCCGCACCGTGTCCCGGAAGCGCCTCCGCACCCGGCGCGGACTGCACCGCCACGCGGACGCTTCCAGCGCGTTTGGTCCGGGCATTGACGTAGAGTCTTATTCCCTTGGGTATGAGCGCAACGGTGGAGAACTCGCCCTTCTCCTCCGCCTCGACCGCAGCCAGGCGGCCGTGCGGCCAAATGGCCCATGCCCATCCCGTCTTCATCAGGCCGCGCGGATACTTGTGGGGCACGTTGGAGCCGTGGTACATGAGCGCGAAACTGCCGTCGTCCTGTTCCAACAGCGGCGGATTGGTGAAAATGCAGCCGCCGTCCCACTGGCCGAAGGCGGCGGTGTCCTTCAGCGCGCCGCCGGGCACCCAGTTCCAAACCTTGCCGTCGAGACTCGACGCCAGCCGGATTTCGGTCGTGTCATTGCTCACATCGTAGACGGCCGGAAACATGAGCAGGCAGTCGGGCGCCTTCGGCACCCAGGTGAAGCAGTTGGTGTAGAGCCCCGCGTTCGGGGACAGGTCGGGCCCCGCCTCCAGCACGGTTTCGGGAAGGGGCAGGTTGCGGAAATCG
>CAIUWO010000247.1 GCA_903902895.1 Candidatus Hydrogenedentota bacterium
GAATGTATTCAACAACCAGTGGTCCACAAACTTCCCGCTATGGATTGAAGGATCATGGACATCACGCGTGCTGCTGTGGGCGGCCAACAGCGATAATACCACCGAGGCATTGCTGACGCCCGGCTTGAACGCGCGGACGCCGTGCTGGGTGGGAGTTGCGGACGGTGCGGCAGGAAGTTTGCCGGCCACACATACGGGCCTGACCGTATCGCGAGAGGGCGTACTGGTAACGGCATTCGGCGACAATCCGGATGGAGCGGGACGAATACTGCGCGTGTGGGAACAGGCAGCTGTGTCGGGCGACTGTACCGTGAAGCTTCCGGACGAATTCAAGACCGATGGAGCGCGCTATGCGGACCTTCGCGGGCGGTTGTTGGAAGGCTCTCCGACGGTATCCGGCCGCGAAGTGACGCTTGCGCTGAAGGTCTATGCCCCCTGCACCGTGCTGTTTCCGTCAGAATGAAACTATTGTCTGGTGACGAGAAGCAGTGCATCGTCCTCGAACTTGTCGAGGGCCATGGTCACGGTAGACGTCGGCGGTGTGAACCCCGTTACGACAAACGTGAACGGTGTCTACACACTGGCGAACGTGCCGGTGGGGTCTCGCACGGTCACCGCGGAGGCTTCCGGTTACACCACGTCATCAACGTCGGCGACGATAGTTACCGGCGAGACGGTAACGGTTACCCTGTCGCTGGAATCCAGCGGCGGCTGCGGATGCGGCGGCAAGAAGGCCAATCTCAGCCTCAAGAGCGGAGGAAGCGACCTGTTGCTCGGCGCATTGGCCCTGCTATCCATGATGGGCCTGTCCGGGATTGGCCGCAGGTCAAAGCCCTAGCCGGGCACGACTAAGTCAGCGACCACCGGCATAGCCGGTGGCTTGAGGAAGGCCCCTAAAAGGGGCCTAATGGTTGAGGTCTAGTTCACCTTGTTGCATCTGGTCCACTTTCTTGTCCATTTCCTCCTGATTGCGGACATACTCGCGGATAGTCGCCTCATCAAGCCCGACTGTACCCACACAGTATCCACGCGTCCAGAAGGCGCGTCCGAAAAGAGTTCCTTTCGTCCCCATCAATTCACGATGGACTCGAATCGCGCTCTTTCCTTTCAGATAACCCAGTGCCATCGCGACACTGTACTTCGGCGGGATGCGCAATACCATATGGACATGATCCGGCATCGCATTGCCTTCCACCAGTTCCAAGTCCTTTTGCCTGCACAGTTCCCGAAGAATCGTCCCGATTTGCCGCCGCAACTTGCCAAAGAAGACTTTGCGTCGGTATTTCGGTACAATCACAACGTGATAAACGCAGTCCCACTTCACATGGGCCTGACTCTGCCATTCCTTCATAACGGTTCTCCTGGCCTTTCGGGGCCTTCCTCAGGGGAACCGTTTATCACATATGCTAACCGTCTTGCCGGAACGGCAGAGCCTTATGAATTCTCACCGGCTGAGCCGGTGGATTAGCTTTGATTTAGGAACCAGTCTGTCGGGATGGATTCGAGCCAGAGCGACAGGCCGCCGCTGTAGTTGAAATAGGTAAGCAGGGCGCGGTCGTCCACCCATGTGACCGCGGGATAGGCCCACGCATCTTCGGCCTTGTCCTGGATGTTCTTGAAATTGGTCCACGTTTCCCCTTCGTCCTTGGAGACGGCGGCGGTAAATGGGTTGCGCGCTCCGGCACCGGGGTTGTGGTTCCAGACGGCGAGGATTTCCCCGCTGCCGGGAATGCGGGACAGGGAGACCGGCGCGGCGGTTCCCTCAAGCTGGGTTGCAACAGGGTCGCTCCAGGTCTCTCCCCCATCGGTTGAGATGGTCGTGTACTGTCCGCCGAGGCCGGTGCGCAGGAGCATCAGGACGCGTCCGTCTTTGAGTTCGATGGCTGCCGGTTCCCAACATTCGCCTTTGGCGGGCTTCACCCGTTTGGAATCGTGCCAGGTTTCCCCGTCGTCGTCGGAAAGGCAGCAGTAACTGTCGCCGTTTTCCCATGCTTCCAAAAGGATTCGCCCTGTCTTGAGCCGTATGCAGCGGCCGTTGGTCAGACCGGTATATTTGTCCGCCGGGCTGAGCTGTTTCGGATTTGCGAAGGTCTTGCCCTCATCGGCGCTGGTGCGCATCATGACCCGGCAGTCCTTTTCCTCGCTGTTCTTCTGGCAGTAGAACAGGGCGATGCGGTTGTCCTTGAGGCGCAGGAAGTTCACTTCCATCACATTGCAGCCACCGTTGTTCTCGACGAGTGTGTATTTGCCGGTCCAAGTGCGGCCCGCGTCCTTGGACAGCAGGCCGGAGATGCGCGCCGGGCCGTGGTCCGCGCCGTTGCCGGCGTAGAATTCGGTCCATCCCAAGAGCAGGGAGCCGTCCTTGAGGGCGATGATGGCGGCCTCGCTGTTGCGCGGGTTGTCAGGGCCGACCGGCGCGACGACGGTGGCGAATGCGCCTTCTTTGTCTGGTGCGGACAGGGCTGTCGCGGCAAGGAGGAGAAGGGCAAGGCATGGGATTAGGCAGGTCTTCATGGCAATGGACTCCGTTGGTTCTTCTGGGGAGTATTAATGGAATGTGATGCAGGGGTCAAGTGGAATTGACAAATGACAATGCACAGTGGACAATGAAAGCGGAAGGGTGGATGGCGCTGATAGGAGTTTTCGGCAGTGAGACTTAGCAACAAAGAACCGGACCGGGAGCGGATGGCGAAGCTGCTGGCAAACATGCGGCAGGAAAAGGCAGAGAAGGCCAACACGTACCGGGAACAGGCGTTGAAGCTGTTCCCCCATTTGTGCGGGCGCTGCGGCAAATCCTATTCGGGGAAAACGCTGGGCGAACTGACCGTCCACCACAAGGACGGGGACCATTTCAACAACCCGCGGGACGGGGCGAACTGGGAACTGCTTTGCGTCGCCTGCCATGAGAATGAGCATGGCACACTGGAGCAGCGGCGGAACTATGAGGGGACAGAGTCGCACCGGGGTGCGGAGAATCCGCTGGGATATGAGGCTTTCGGGGCGTTAAAAGACTTGTTGAAGGGTGACGGGCCGGAGAAGGTGTAGCCCCTCCCCCGCCACCGCGCGGCCAGGAAGAAGAGACGTAATACTTTACGGTCCCGGAGGGACCAATGTGAATAGCCGGTGGTGACCGAAGGGAACCACCGGTAGTCGCGGGACATTTCTCAACCCCGCAGTGGGTTGAATGCGTTTCGGTTGTGCCCGGTTCGTACCCCCACAAATTCAACCCCATTCGGGGTTGAGCGCGCCATTGCCGTTATTCCGGAGGTGCCCTTCGGGCACGCTCCGGCTATTCACATTGGTCCCTGTCGGGACCTGCGAAGCCACTGGGTTCGTCTTGCGGCCACAGGAACAGGCTCGTTTTTCGGACGAACTGTGCCAAACGCGATTCCGAACACTGTTTCAAAATGCCCGAGAATCTTCGTTGGGATCAGGGATTCTGCAGTTAAGAAGAGACAAAAAATGGGGCGCCAAACCGAAGTGGTTTGGCGCCCCGCGTTGCTGTGGGGGACTTGATTATTAGCGTTTGCCGACCACTGTCAGGCCGTTCTCAACGATTTCGCAATTGAGGGGCTTGACGCCCTGCCGGAGGACCGGGGACGCCGTGCCGGAAAGAACGATGGTCATCTTGGCGTCCTTGAATTTGGCGGGCAGGTCGGCGCGGATCGCCTCTGCGGTCATGGCGGTCTTCTCGCCCCAGTAGAGGTAGTCGGCGGCCAGGGCCATGACCAAAGCGCCTTCGCGGGTCTCGGCCACCGGCAGGGCGCCGGCCAGGTAGATCGCCCGGAACGGCTGCTTGTTGGCATGGTAGAGGCGCAGTAGGACAGCGCTGTTCTGGATAAAGAAGGCCTGCTCCTCAGAGACGGCATCGGCGGCCCAATTGATGTACAACGCGATGTTATCGACATCGCTCATGCCGTTGAGCGCGTCAGTGAGAATGGTCTGGCGGGTTGGGGAGTACCACTGGTTGCCGAGGAACGCGTCAATCTGCTTCTTGGAGACGCCGAGTGCCTTGAGCTTGTCGGCGTTGATGGTGCGCAGATTCTCCGGGGATTCATTTTGGAGCATCTTGCTGACTTCAACCGAAGAGTTAGTCAGGTTGATGGCCGTGCCGATGCCCGCGGGGATGACTGCGGCGACGACACCGACGGTCATGCCGCCGGCAAACTGCGCCCACGCGACGTCGCCGAGAATCTCCTGCAACTGCTCATTGGAGGAATAGGGGTCCACGCCGACCTGGAACGCCAGGGCGCGCTTTGCCTTGCTGTAGCCGAGTATCTGCTTGGCCGTGCTGTCCTCGTATTTGCTCTTTTTGGGGTCCTTGATGGCGCGGTAGGAATTGGAGAAGAAGCGGCCCACACCGACGGGTATGCCCGACAGGGTCTCGAGGGGCTGGGTCACCAGCATTTTCACATTGTTGGCCATGCCCTTGCCGGCGTTTTCAAGACCGGTCTTGTAGGCGTCGGTGCCCTGGATATTCTTGAGTATGCCGATGGCGCGGATCTCGTTGATTCGGTCGCGCAGCATGTCATTGCCCGCTACGGTGTAGGGGCCGTAAATGCTGCTTAAGGAGAACTGGTTGAGGCCGCTGCTGACGGTCACGTTCGTGGCGATGTCGTATTCATTGGTCTTCAGCGTGACACCGGGAACCACGTCGCCGGCCTTGAGCAGCGGGGCAGCCTCGTAGGGGGCCTGCGCCAGGGCGGTGGTCGCCAGCAGGATTACAGCAAGCACGACTGCGGTGTGGGTGAATCTCTGCATCATGAGTCTATCTCCTTCGGTTGGTATTGTTGCCGAAACAGTGTTCGCGTCATTTCTTCCAGATGCAACGGTAGTTGAATTTCCGGTTTGGCGCGCTGTCCCCGGTGGCGCAAAGCGAAATGATATCGTTCGCGTCCGAGGGGTTGTCCGACCAATGGAAATCAAACGCCAGCGAGTCGCCGTTTAATCCCAGCAGGGCACGTGGCACAGCCAACTCGAGCGTCTTGCCCGAATAACTGTAGTCCAGCTGGCCGGCCTCAGTCCAACCCGGATTGGGCCCGTCCTGCTGCCAGCGGCTGAGCGTGGTTTTCTTGTCGTCCGTGACTTTCATGTTTAGGGCAACGTCATACCCGTTCCACCCTGTGGCGTGGTTCTGGTCGGTGTC
>CAIUWO010000248.1 GCA_903902895.1 Candidatus Hydrogenedentota bacterium
GAATGTATTCAACAACCAGTGGTCCACAAACTTCCCGCTATGGATTGAAGGATCATGGACATCACGCGTGCTGCTGTGGGCGGCCAACAGCGATAATACCACCGAGGCATTGCTGACGCCCGGCTTGAACGCGCGGACGCCCTGCTGGGTGGGTGTTGCGGACGGTGCGGCAGGCAGCGTACCGGTGACACGAACGGGTTTGGCCGTGTCTCAGGCGGGTGTGTTGGTGACGGCATTTGGCGGCAATCCGAACGGTGCCGGGAGGCTGTTGCGCGCATGGGAACAGGCGGGAGTTTCGGGCGACTGTACGGTACAGCTTCCAGAAGGATTCAAGACCGATGGAGCGCGCTATGTGGACCTTCGCGGGCAGTTGCTGGAAGGCTCTCCGACGATCTCCGGCCGCGAAGTGACGCTTGCACTGAAGGCGTATGCCCCCTGCACCGTGCTGTTTCCGTCAGAATGAAACTATTGTCTGGTGACGAGAAGCAGTGCATCGTCCTCGAACTTGTCGAGGGCCATGGTCACGGTAGACGTCGGCGGTGTGAGCGCGGCGGCTTTCCACGAACCGCCCACCTCCATCCAATGTGTTGCTTCAACGCCTGATGGAAGCGTTACGGAGGCCGTCAGCGGGGTTGGTGGTTTGGATTGGGCCAGGTTGGACCTTGTCAGGATGACGAGGTGGGTGTTGCGGCCGCAGGCAAGCGTCGCCGTGGAAACGGCCGGGTCGGAACAGGAAACGGGCAGGGTGACAACGCCGCTGATGCCCAGCAGCGGGGTGATGCGGCCCAGTTCGCGGGAGAGGGCTTCGGTCATTTCCTTAAAGTCGGGGTGCGGACTCTCCCCCATGCGGAAGAGAATCCCCTTCGCTCCGTTGGCGATGGCAAGGCAGGCCAGGTGTCGCAGCTCACGGGCGGGAAGTGTCGGTGCGGATTTGTCAGGGGGCTGAATATAGCTGCCTTCCGCGACGGAGTGCGGCTCAAGGATAGCCGCAAAAATACCGGGCTGGACCGCCGGGCCAATCGTGGGGGCCAGTGTGTTGAGTGCCTGCCAGGCTTGCGGTGTGCCACGCTCAAGGTCGGCGCTTTGGATATTGACCAAGGCGCGCGGCAGGCACTGTCCGAAAGCGGCGAGTCCCTCGGGGAAACGGTTGCGGCAGAAATGGACGGTGGGAATGATTGAGTTCCCCGCAGTCGCATGGGAAAAGAGCGCGTCACCCACGGTGTCCCAGGGACCATGGCGGTGTGTGGGGCATTGAAAGACATTTGCCTCCGACTCCTCGGTTCCGAGGCTGAAAACGGGACCGCGAAACAGCAAGGCGTGGCGGTGGCAGGAGCCGGCCGGTGTGTCGATTTGGGCGACAATGTGTTGGACCGGTGTGGAAGCAGTTTGGGGAAAAGGAAGCGAGCCATATACCATGGCAATGGCGCCGGGTGCGACCATGCGTCCCCTGCATTCCGGTGCAAGGTCGACGGTCAGACCATCAATGCGGACACCGGAGATTTCCAGGGCGTCGGAACCGGTATTCTGGAGAAATGTGAAGATATCGCCACTGGCCGGATCAAGGACCATATGGACAACGTCGATCGCAGGCCTCTCCCCCGTTTTCATATAGAATTCCCAGTTGCCTTCCGCAAAAGAACAGCGGTAGCCGCCCTGGAGTTCCGTGGGACGTTTCACACTAAACGCTATTTCTCCGAAGGCGCCGGGAATGAGGGTTTCCGGGGTCGCCTGCATCCACCAGACGGGCAGGGATGCCGTACTCTCGCGCGGGAAGATTTCGCGGGGATGAAGCGTGAGTGTCTGGCCGGAATCGTTACGGACAATGATATGCATGGTGCCGGCCTGCTGGGCATGGGAATCGACACAGACAAGGCTGCTTAGATTCCCGTCCGATGCCGCTTGGACCACGGAAAGCAGCAGCAGGCATGCGGTCATCATGGTGCTTCTTCCCCCTCTTTCCGTGCGGGGCCGCCCTTGACCGGCTCTGGCCTCCAACGGCTGTAGTACTCAATGAGTTGAATTCTTGCCAGCTTGTTTTGGAGTCGTTTCACAAGAGCCGGGTGCCCGCCGTGAATGGTTAGCGCGGCGCGCAGCGTTTCAGCGGCGGCGGGAATGTCATTTCCTTTGTCCTGCCGATCGGCTATGCGCAGGGCGTAGTATAACCGGTCATCGGAAGGGAGGCGCTGCAGGTCCACATCGACCGCCTTCAGAAAACCCCGTCGGGCGGTTTCAAAGCGCCCGGCCAGAAGCAGTTCCGCAACGGCCTGTTCCATGCCGCGGGGTTGGGCGGTTTGTCCTGGGGGCGCGGCATCAATGGCATAGGCTGCGAAGGCGAGTTCCACCCGCGCGGGGAACTTGGACGGTTCGGCGGTGAAGCCATCAAATGCCCGTTCCAAATATGCGGTGGCGAGTTGAACGAGTCCTTCACGGGCATAGTATTGCGCCACGGTCAGGCAGGCATGAACGCGGCATACGGCAGGGAGTCGTTCATCGATACTGAAGGACTCCAAGGCGGTTTGGGTGCCGGGCCACTGGTTCCAGAGTGCGGCCGCAAGGGGGGCATCGTTCGGGAGGGCGGGGTCAGTCAAGGCGGTCAAATGCTCATACAGGCGTCTCAGAACTGCTGGTGGCACGAACGTGTCATCGTTTCGGGAGTCTATGATGCAGAGCGGCATCCACTGGTTGCCTGCCGTCCATATTTGCCTGGCGCGTTGGGCGGCGGTGGCGGATACGGCCTGACTGTAAGGGTTTTGAAGAACGGCCAGAAGGGCGTCGGAGGCGCGGACAACGTCTCCTTCTGCGGAGAGACGTTCAGCAAGGCGTAATCCGGCAAAGGCGGCGAGGCGGGTTCTGGGGTGCATCTGAATCTGTTCCCCGCAGGCAGTGAACGTGTCGGAGTGTGCCGATAGAATGCCGTCAAGGGCGAGGCATGCGACACGGGTGTTGGGATGGTTCAAACACCAATTCACACAGGGGTCAGTCACGGGAAATGTCTGCGGCTTCGACGCATCCAGGCGCGATGAAAGTGCGTAAAGTCCGAGGTCGCTGTCACTAAAGTGCTCCACAACGAACCGGGTGGCGGAGTCAGTGTCGAGTCTCAACTCGGCGGAAACGAGGCTTATCAGTTCCTCAAGCATTTCCGGGGCCAGAGGGTGGTTCGGAAGGGAACGCATCACCTCTGCATGGTCTTGAAGGATTACATCGATCTTCGTCTTGAGATCAGCGGTCATGGGAAATGACACGTATTGATCATTCGTATTTTCGGGGTGGGCCACTCCGGAAAGAAGACAGGTCAGGGCGACAACCGCGACTTGTGTCATGTTCATTGCTGTCACGGTGCACCCAGGTAACCCATGGCACGGAGTTGTTCCATAAGCTCAGCAATATTGGGTTGGTCTGGCGTTGCCTTTGCGGGTTGGCCCTGGGTAACGGTGCGCCGGGCTTCCAGGTCGCGTTCTTGCTGTTTGTCAAGGAGTTCTTGAAGGCGGCCCAAATATTCCGGTGCCGTTGCGGCGATGTCCTTCTGCTCCTCCGGGTCCGTGGCAAGGTCGAAGAGCATGTCCTGTTTTGTCTGTTGGTTCCTTATCAGCTTGAGATTCTTGAGGAGAACACTGGAGAATCGGAACTCAGGGAGGTCGAGCAGGGCATATATGGGTCTGTCTATTTCGGGGTTCAGCAGATTGGCACCGTCCAGTTCCCCGGGAACAGGGCTACCGACCAGGTGGAGCACGGTCGGGAGCACATCGAGGAGTGACACGGGAGTTTCGATGCGTTTGCCCTTGGGCACTCCCGGTCCAACGATGATAATTGGCACGTGCACGCTTTCCTGGTACAGGGAGGTGCCGTGAGCCAGCCTTCCATGGTCCAGGAATTCCTCCCCGTGGTCGGAGACAACGACCCAGAGAGTCCTGTCGTACAGGCCGCGTTCCTTGAGCGCGGCAACCCAGGCGCCAATTTGCCCGTCGAGCGACGCCAGTTCCCCATCGTAGAGATCGCGCAGCCTTTGGGCGTCTATCTCGGGACGGAGCGTCTCCAGTGTGTCGCCCGCCTTTACCCACGGGTCGATGGGGCCGAACTGGGTTCCATAGTAGTTGCCGCTGTATTCTTCGCGGAGCGGCCAGGGTGGTTCGTAGTTGTGATGGGCGTCGAAATAGTTCAAGAACAGGAAGAAGGGCCGATCCGGAGAAAGGGCCCGGTCCACTTGGGCAAGCGCGGTGCGGGTCATGAGGGAGGCTGTGTAACCGGAGTGGATGGTGATTTCGCCCATTCCACTTCGTCGGAACAGGTTGCACTCGCGATCGAGGTCGTAGGTGTAGTCGTCGTAGAGGTCAAAGCCGCGGTTGAAACCGAAGGCGCTGTTGAGGGGCGGCGCGGCGACGGTCCCGAGCGTGGTGTATCCCATGCGGCCCAGGTACTCGGCCATGGTCATGCAATGCGGTGGCAGGGCGTCGTCATAGCTGTTGGCTTGGAGTACTGCCGGATGGCGGCCTGTCAAAAGGCCGGCGTGGGCGGGTTTCGTCCATGATGAGACGCTGGACGCCCTAGTAAAGACGGCGCCTTCGGCGGCCAGCGCGTCCAGATTCGGAGTTGGCTTGCGGCTGTAGCCGATACAACCCAGGTGATCGGCACGGACTGTGTCCAGGCTGATAAGAATCACGTTGGGCGCATTCTTGGCGGGCGCGGGCTTTTCCTCCACCCCTGCCTTGCCGCGGGCGGCAACAGCACTGAGCATCTCCCCCAGCTTTTTCGCGGCGTGGCTCTCCAATCCCTCGGCTGGGAGCATTTTGCACGTGGTTACGACGGCATTGTAGTCACCGCGCTGAAACTGGCGGTACGCCCTGAGCAGGAGCGCCTGCTGTGCGGTGGGTGTGTCTTTGAAATCGCGCAGAAAGACATCCGTGAGTTTTTCCGCCTTGTCATAAGCGCCGATGGCGTCCAGGATTAGGATTTCGACCCAACGCACTTCCACGCGCAGGTTGCGGTCGGATACGTTTTCCAGCGCGCGGCGCACGGCTTCCTGAGCTTCCGGATAACGTTCAGCGAGATAGAGGTCCAGTGCTTCAGCGGCCATCGCCGTGTGACGCGTCTTGGGATTAGAGGACAGAATGGCGGCGCTGCGAAGAGACTCAGCAGACCGACCGTAGTTCGCCCAGCCCATGGCCTGCACGGTTGCGAGACGATAATACATTGCAGCGGATTCAGGAGTCCCTTCATCCATCTGAAGCATGCGCTCCAGGCAGTCATTTTCCGCCAAATAGCGTCCTTCGGCTTTGTACTGTTCAGCCATTCTGGAAAGGAGCGCCCGCAGGGCGTTCGGGTCCATTGCAGAAGCGGGAAGTGCCTTTATCCTTGCGCAAAAAGTCCGGGCGAGCGGTGTCAGCGCGTGTTCAAGCACCGCGCGCCACGCCGGTTCGGGCGTTGCCTGTTTCTTGGCTGCAAGATATCTCTGGAGACCCGCGAGGATCATGGCAGGGTCCGGGGAGTCGGCGGACTGCGCTTTGCAGGCTTCTGTAAACGCCAGCACGGCACCATCAAACTGGACGACATTTCGGTTTGCGATATGGGTTTCAATCATCCGTAACGTGTCCGGAATTGTTGCCGTGTCCTTTTTCATGGAATGATCGAGCATGCGGAGGAGAAGATCGGCGTTCATGCGGATCTCCAACGGGCTGGCTGTGTCGCCACCCGGCAACATGCCGGCGATAACAAACATGGACTGGTCGCGCATCAGGATGGTGATTCTCTGATTCAGCGCCGCCAGGCGCGCGGGATGGTCGGCTGCGATGGCGGCGGCTTCCAGCAACAACCGTATTCTGTCGATGTTGTCCTGAACTGCGCCGGGGACTTCGGCGAGCCGCTCCTTTGCATAGCCAGCCACGGCGGTCTTGCCGTGGACAGCGATGATGTCCTGCAAGAAGGGCACAGGGTCAGGCTGGGCAGGCTGAAGTGCGTCTAATATTTCGGCTGCCAGGCGTGTGTCCGCATAGCGGTCAAGAGCCTGCCGGAGCATGTTCGGCCCGGCTGCGGCGGAGGATGTCTTGGAATACTGCTCGAACGCAAACAAGCCAAGGTCTTCATCGGCGAAGTCTTCGGCGATCGCGAGCAGGGGTGGCGGGGCGGATGAATTCAATTGTGCCGTATAGGCTGAAGCGAGGGCATCCAGTCCCTGTTGCGCAAGGGGGTGGTGGGGTGCGCCCTTGAGAGGGGCACTCCACTGGTTGAGGATTTCCGCGACGGCTTCGCGGGGTACATTCAGGGGTTGGTGAGATGCCTGGGTGGTGGGTTGCGCGGGTGCGACGGGCATGCAAACGGCCGGAAGCAGCAGGGCAAGGATGAATCTCCACATGGCGGTCAATACCGGCTGTAGGCCGCGCTTTCCACCGGAGTGGTGCGCACAGCCTGCAGTAATTGCCGTTTTAACAAGGCCATCTGCTTTTCCCAGTCGGCTCCGGGTTGTCGATAGTCTATGGCCTGGTCAACCCGTGTCCATACGGCGGTCTCGATGGCCGGGGGGCGTTTTGGAAAGACAGTTCTTCGACACCACGCAACTACTGTGGGGTAGTCCGGAAACTTGCGGGCTGCGTATTCGAAATCGATCGATTTTAGGACGGAGTCGCGCAGGGGCACATGCACCGTATCAAAGAGCCACTCTACATTTGGTTTGAGTTCGTTCGTCTTTTCAAAGACACGCCATTCGGTGTCCGTCGAGACAAGCCACTGGAGAAAGGCTGTCAAAGCGCTGTCTGTTCTTGAGGACCCGCTCTTGACAGCGAAGGCCTCCATAAGACCGTTGGGTGCGCTGCCGGCGGCCTCGGTGTCGCCTGCCCGAAGGCGCGTGGGTACGGGATAAACCGCATAGGTCGTTTCCGGATGGACACTGTCCAGGAAATCAAGACCAAGGACTGCCGTGGACTCCCGGGAAAGAGGCTTGTTCATTTGACGATTATCAAGAATTCCCTTCTCGCGGTACGTTGCAATCATTGCCATCGCGTCGCGGAAAGGGGCGCCTTCCACCCATGCGGGATCAGCCAGACCCATTCCCGAGCCCGCTGAGGCAAGTGTGATATATTCCGCAAAGGACGCAGCACTGAGCGGCACACTGAAAGCGACGCGGTTTTCCTTTCCTGCCGCCAACTCTTGAGCGGACCGGAGAAGTCCCTCCCATGACCCGAAAGAATCTGTACTGGTGGCCGGCACCAGGCGTCGGTCACCGCGCAGCACAAGAAATATGGCGTGGTGCGGCAACGCCCATATATGCCCCCGGTAGGTGACTGCGTCGAGCGCATTCGGAAAGAAGTCTTTGGGATCAAGGCCAAGTATCTTGAACCATTCGTCCAAGGGTTCAATAAGGCCACGGTCGGCCAGTTGAATGAGGTCATCCGAATAGCGTCCTGCCGTAATATGAATTACGTCGGGCAGGTCCTCATGGCGGGTGGGCAGCGGTTTGTCCGAACAACCGTGCGGGTTGCGTCCCCATGGGACTTCCTTTAGGGGGATGTCTGGATGAAGGCGGACGAAATCTTCCAAGGGCAGTCGACCTCGGTAGCAGCCCATGAAACCGACCGACAGGACAGGGGAATCAGGAGTGATAGTGCTTGCGGAGGACTCGGGTACGCCGCAGGCTGCCGAGGTCAGAAGACACAGAGCCCAAACCCCTGAGAGGAAGTTTCGATACATTCCACAGGCTCCACGGTTATATCGTCGGCAACTGTTGGCGACGAATTGACGGACCACACTAGCGGCCTTCGAGAAGAATAGTCAATGTATCGCGAATTGGCCCAAAGCCTA
>CAIUWO010000249.1 GCA_903902895.1 Candidatus Hydrogenedentota bacterium
TCCCAGCTTGCCCCGCATGGACCGGGGCGTGGCCTCGGCCCGCTTCACCAACTGCATGGTCAGCGTGGACGCGCCGGAGGCCACACGGCCCCGGCTCGCGTTCAGCCACAGGGCGCGAAGCGCCGCCACGGGGTCCACACCGGGATGCTTGTGGAAGCGCCGGTCCTCCGCCGCGAGCGTGGCATTAATGATTCGCGGACTGATCTGGTCCAGCGCGCGCGGGAAGCACCACTGCCCGTCCCTGCCGGTGAAGGCGTAAAGCAGCGCGCCATGCCGGTCCTGTACTTCCCCGGAAGGGGGGGCGGCCAGGTAGGGCGCGGGATCGAGCGCCGGCGCAAGCCGCGCCGCAAGCGCGAGTCCGGCCATACCGAACCATCCCGCGCCGGGCCATGCCGTCAGCGCGAACAGCACCACCAACGCCGTCACGGCAGTCGTCCGCCAATGGCGGACGCAGCCGTGGAATGCGTTTACGCAAAGGTGCTTAATCATCATTGGGCGCCGCCATGCCTGCCGGCCTCATGCACTTCCAACTGTGCCCGTGTGTAGTGTGGGGCAGACATTCCTGTCTGCCATTGTTTTCCGTCTTCCGTCTTCCGTCTTCCGTCTTCTGGATTCTGGATTCTGGATTCTGGATTCTGGATTCTGTCTTCCCTGCTGTCAGCCCCGCCGCCCCGGGTTCATTCCACCTTGACTGTCGTGTCCACCGTCGCGGCGCGGACGGTCGGGTCGTACATGCATTCCGAAATCGCCGCGGGCTGGCGGAACGTGCCTGGCGATACGGCGCGCACGGCATAGTAGAAGTGGTGTTCGCCCGCCTCAAGTTTGTCAAAGGCCAGCACCAGCCGGTCGTCGCGTACCTCCAGGAACGATGGCGTCACCCCGGCATTGTTCTGCGTGCTTTCCTCGGGTGGCGTTTGCGCGGACTCGTCACCGCCATCGCCGTCACCGTCGCCGTCGCCGTCACCCTCGTCTCCACCCTCCGAGTCGCCTCCCTCGTCCCCGGCGTTTTCAGCATTGTCGTCCCCATTCTCCTGGGCGGCTTCTTCAGAGGACTCCGCCTTGCCCAGGCCCAGGGCGGCAACCGCATCGGCGTCAAGCCGAGGATTGGCCACCTCCAGACCGGCCGGGAGCAGGTCGGACACGACGATGTTTTCCTTGCCCGCGTCCAGGCTCAGTTTGAGGTCAACAAGGTACATGCCGCCATGGGCGAAGGGGGCGTCCTGCTCCACGGGGGTGCCATGGTCGGTGACAAAGGACCGCGCAATGTTCAGGCCGCCTTCCGAGAGCACCTCGGTGCGGGGCTGAAGCGGCACGCCTTCGGAGATGAAGTTGACGATGATCGGAACCTGTCCCGTGTTCCGCACCTGGAACACCCTGGCCGCGCCTTTGGCGCGGACTTTGCCCACTTCGAGGGCCGATATGGCCGTCTCGCCTTCGGGTCCGGTGATGAGCGCCGAAGCCTGGGCGCTGCCCGCCTGCACCTTGCCCATGTACTGGCCCAGCGCGGCGAACACAAACGCCGCGTCATGGGTGGTCATGCCGTAATAGCTGTGCTTGTCGAGCCAGCCGGCCAGCGTGTTCACCAGCGGCTGCAACTTGTCGCCCGGCAGCTTCATCTCGCTGCCCGCGATCAGTTTTACCGCCGTGTTGCGGACCTCCGAGTTCAGTGTGCGCGCGTATTCTCTCTCCTCAAACGCTTTGCTGGGAGCCGTTTCAAGATACTTTTTCACCCGGGCCGGGTCGGCCGTATTCTTGGCCAGAGCCGCGGCCAGCAGCCATCGCGCCGATTCGGGCATGGTCACCGTGTCGAAACGCGGAATGTACTGGATCGCGTCCAGTTGCCCGTCCATGCATAGCAAGTAGCAGGCATAGGCGCGCGTGTACAGGTCCGCGCTGCTGTCGCTGCGGGCCGTGTTCGGCGTGCCCCGCATGATCTTGCGCAGGTAGTCCTGCAGGGACCGGAAGGACTTCTCGGGCACCGTCGCGGCGTTGTCCTTGAACACCAGCGTGAGGAAATGCGCGGCGTACA
>CAIUWO010000250.1 GCA_903902895.1 Candidatus Hydrogenedentota bacterium
ACGCGCTGGCCGAGGCGGGCCGCCTCGGGCCCGTCGAACTTGAACCCGCCCAACTCCTCGAAGAGGCACAGCGCGGCCATTTCGAGCGCGGCCGAACTGCTCAGCCCGCAGCCGAGCGGCACATCGCCCAGGATGACGATGTCGGCGCCCACCGGTGTCTTGTCCGCCTTGTACAGCTCGTCGACCACGCCCATGATGTAGTCAATCCAGGGCTCGGCCGCATTGCGCACGCGTTCGTCAAGGCGCACCGTCACCTCACGGTCCAGGTTCTCCGCGCGCGCGCAGAGCACGCCGTCGTCGCGGCGGCGTCCGGCGATGGCCGTCTCGCGCTCGATGGCCATGGGCAGCACGAACCCGTGGTTGTAGTCCGTGTGCTCGCCGATGATGTTCACCCGGCCCGGCGCGCGCACCACGAGCTCCGGCTTCGCGCCAAACCGCTTCTCAAACGCTTCCGTGACGGCGGCAACAGATATGGACATGACACAATCTCCTGTGGGGGTTGGGTAAGCGGGCCGGCAACAGGATAACGAAAGGGCGGGGCAAAGGCAAAGAGCGGTGCGTCACTGCAAGGAGGACGCAGTCCGACGCGGCAGTCTCCTGAACCCACGGCCCAGTGTTGCGGAATTGGCGGGCGGGAGATTGCTTCGCTTCGCTCGCAATAACGGGAACCGGAAAACGGTATCCTTTACCGTCCCTCCATCCTTTGAAACGCGTCCAAGGGCGCGGTCACGCTGGCGAGGTAGATGGGGTTCTGCCGGTGGTTCTTGTCGGGATGGAAGCATTCCCAGGGGGAGCCGAATTCCTCGCCCTTGCGGAAATCGCCCTCGCGCAGTTCGTCAACCAGATCCTTCGCGAGCGCCTTTGCCGCGCCGGGGTCCGCCTTGGCGACGGCGAAACACACCCAGCCCGTGGGCGTGTCCCAATAGGCGCCGTTCTGGTACGTGTTCTTTCCGGCGAGGGCCTTTTCCCAGGCGCCCTTCTTGCTGAAATCGGCGTCCGTGGGCACGTGGCGGATGCCGCCTTTCCACGCGATGGTGCCGTTCTTGAGCGCCGTGGCCAGCCCCTCGCAGGCGGCCTTTTCCACATCGGGCGGGAGGGCGCCGACGTATACGGCAAAGGCCGTGCCCCACACATCGGGCTGCGCACTGAGTCCGGTCGATGCGCGCAGGATGCCGCGGTCGGCGGGGAAGCGCTTGGGCAGCGTGTCGCGCAGGCGCGCCGCATTGTCGCGATAGGTCTTCGCCTGTTCCGCGCGGCCCAATGCGTCGAACAGCACGGCGAGGTCTGTGGCCGCCCGGTATTTCAGCACGGACGCGAAGAACAAATCGCCCGTATGGGTGACGCAGTCGAAGAAGCCGAAGTTCACGCCCCGGTTCTTCTCCTCGACCCGCACAACGCCCGTGCCGGGATCGTTGGGCGGCATGGCATAGGCCGCCTCCAGGCGGTCGATGAGCGGCTTGCCGTTGATGTCCTCTTTCAGGAATTCCGCGCTGCCCGCCGCCTTGAAATAGAGCGCGGCCATGCGCACGAAATAGAAATGGTCATCCAGCGAGGGCAGGATGCCCCACTGCGGCCCGCCCTGCTTTTCGGAATCCTCAAGGATGCCGGGAAAGAAGATGGGCACGCCGCCGAACGAGATGTGGTCGGCGATGGAACCCACCGGCAGCACGCTGCCCGTGGGCAGGCTGGTTTCCTTGTCCACCTGGTGCGCGGCGGTGTAGCGCAGCGCGTGCAGTTGCTCTTCCGCGGGGATGATGCCGCACTCCACGGACATGGCATAGTCGCGTATCCAGAAGGCCGGATAGTCCTCGCGCCCGCCGGGACGGATCAGCGTGCCGCCGCTTGTGTTGGGGCCGATCTTGCCCACCATCGCGCCCGGCGCCACTCGAGACGATTCCAGCGTTGCCTTGGCCATGTCGGTGAGGAAGGCCAGGTCGTCGGGGGAGAGCAGGGGGGGAACTGTTTCAGCCGTGAAAGCCGTTCCGGCAATGAGTAGCAGCAATACAACCGTCGAAACGTATCCAACACCGCTCATAACCCATTCCTTTGTGTTTCCCCGCAGACCTCAAACTCGATCACCTGCACCAGGTTCTGCCTGGTTGAGTTGCGGACGCCGGTGAGGCGGATGTATTTGGCTGTGCGCGGGGTGAACTGGTCCACCTGCCAGCCGCGCGCCTTGGCGGTGCTCTTGTCCATGGCCGGTTCCCAGTTTATGCCATCGACGGAAGTGTCGATGCGGTAGGAATAGTAGCGGTCGTCGAGGTCGAAGAGCAGCATTTGCGTGCGCGCGACGGTGGCGGGTTGCGGCAGTTCAACGGTCACGCTGCCGGGAATGCCGAACCATGTGATTCCGGAATTGCCGCTATAGTTGTCGGCGTCGCCGTCGATCATGCGTTCCGGGGCGAGTTCCGGTTTTCCGTCGTCGAGGGCCCCGGTCACCTTGGCCCCCTTCGACGCGAGGGCTAGGTTGTCCGCGCAGCGCACCGGCGGGGCGACCAGGGCCGACAGCCGTTCCGGCTGGTGCGGCGTGTAGGTGCCCTTCACAAACTGGCAGACGGCGTCGTACATGGGCCGGTGTTTTTCGGGCTGTTTCAGGAAGGCGCCGAGCGCGCCGCCGCCCTCGTACCAGCCCACGAGCGAATTGCGCATCCAGCCGTAGGCGACCCCGGCGTCGAGATAATCCCAGAAACGCTGCGCGTGGGCGTCGGAGCTCAGCGCGCGCCCGTCGAATTCCATCTCCACGCCGCAGCCGAAGCGCTGCGCCCGCTGCGCGGCGCGGCCCAGGCGGCCGATGCCGCCGTCGTTGTCGAAGAAGTAGTTGGGCTGGAGCATCATGGCGTCGAAGCCCAGCGCGCGCCATTCGCCGGCGCCCTGGCCGGTGAAATAGGGGA
>CAIUWO010000251.1 GCA_903902895.1 Candidatus Hydrogenedentota bacterium
GGGTGAAAAACAACCGGGCCGGAGCCCTCTTCAGGGGTCCGGCCCGGGATGACGCCGTGCGTTTTGAATTTGGCAGCCCGCGGTCTATTTTGCCGCCAGGCCCCTGTGTTTGGGGGTCTTCAGGAGGAAGGTGAGGGCGGCGGCCAGGATCAGCAGGACGATGGACCCGTAGTAGGCGATCGCGAAGGTCTTGTAGACGTCGTAGGCCTTGCCCGCGGCGAAGGCGAGCACAAATCCGCCGCAACCCCAGGCGGTGAAGACGAGACCGTAGTTGACGCCGAAGTTCTTGAGCCCGTAGAAGTCCTTGGTGACGCTGGGGAAGATGGCCAGGTTCGCGCCGTAGTTGGCGCCGATAAGCGCCGACAGCACGCAAAGCACGACCGGCTGGGCAAGGGCTGTGCCGGCGCCCGCGCGCGACAGGAGGAAGATCATAACCGCCTGGATGAGGAAGACGATCAGCAGCGTATTCTTTCGGCCGATCCTGTCGGACACCATGCCGGCGACGATGCGGCCCGCGCCGTTGCCGACCGCAAGCGCGGCCACAAGCAGGAAGCCGAGGTTGAGGTTGGCCTGGGTTTTGGCGATGGCGGCCAGTTTGCCGATGACCATGAGGCCGGCGCCAGCGCCGCAGGCGTACATGAACCACAGCAGGTAGAACTGCGGGGTGCGCAGCACCTCCATCGGCGAGTAGTCGTCGGCGGGGGCCGCCGCGGCGGAACCGGCTGCGGCTTTCGCGTTCGGATTGTATCCCGCCGGCGGCGCTTTCAGCAACTGCGCCAGCAGGGTCACCACGACCAGGAAGGCGCCGCCGAGGACCAGCATGGTCTTGCTGACGCCGAGGACATCGGGCTTGGTGAGGTATTCGGTCAGCGGCGCGATGTACACTGAGGCGAGACCGAAGCCGCTCACGACCAAGCCGGCGATCAGGCCAACCTTTTCCTTGGGGAACCACTTGACGGCGGGCGGCGTGGCGGAGGCGTAGCCGAAGCCGATGCCGGTGCCGGCCAGCACGCCAAAGCCCAGAATAAACATGACCAGACCGGTGGAGGTGCTGGCCAGAATCATGCCGAGGCCCACCAGGACGCCACCAATGCTGGCCACCACGCGCGGGCCGATCTTGTCCTGGAGCCGTCCGGCGGGAACCATCATCAGCGAGAACACCAGGCACGCCACCGCGTAGGGCAGCGACTTTTGCGCCTCCGTCCATCCCCAGTCGGCGGGGATGGCCTTGCTGATCACGCTCCACGAGTACAGAATGCCGAGGGCCAGATTGATGCCGATGGCGGCCATGGTCACGGTCCAACCGTGGTTCTTCACTGTTGCCGGATTGTCCATTGTGTTAACTCCTTTGGATCACCGTGCCAAGAAAATGTGGGACAGGCGCCCTCGCCTGTCGGTCCATGGCATTTACTGCAGATTGACAGCCGAGGGCGGCTGTCCCACATGCCCGAATCCGGGCCTGCGTTAATGAAGGCCGTGCGCACCGTCGGAAAGCGTTGCGGCACGCACGGCCATGCATGTTCCTGTTGGGTCCTTTCCTACTTCTTGACGAGCCTGTCGTGTTCGGCGACCAGCGAGTCGACCACGGTCGGGTCGGCCAGCGTCGTGGTGTCGCCGATCTCGCCGGTGGCGTTCTCGGCGATCTTGCGCAGGATGCGGCGCATGATCTTGCCCGAGCGCGTCTTGGGCAGGGCCGGGGCGAACTGGATCACGTCCGGGGCGGCGATGGGGCCGATTTCCTTGCGCACGTGCATGACCAGCTCCTTGCGCAGCTCCTCGCTCTCCTCGACGCCGTGGACAAGGGTGACGTAGGCGTACAGGGCCTGGCCCTTGATCTCGTGCGGCATGGGGGCGACGGCGGCCTCGGCCACCTTCGGGTGGCTGACGAGCGCGCTCTCCACCTCGGCGGTGCCGATGCGGTGGCCCGACACGTTCACGACATCGTCGATGCGGCCCATGAGCCAGTAGTCCCCGTCCTCGTCCTTGCGGCAGCCGTCACCGGTGAAGTACATGTTCTTGTACATGGTGAAGTAGGTGTCGACAAAGCGGGCGTGGTCGTTCCACATGGTGCGCATCATGCCCGGCCAGGGCTTGCGGATGCACAGCTTGCCGCCCTCGTTGACGCCCACCTCGGCGGTGTCGTCGCGCAGGATGACGGGGTCCACGCCGAAGAACGGGCGGCTGGCGCTGCCCGGCTTGGTGGTCATGGCGCCCGGCAGCGGCGTGATCATGAAGCCGCCGGTCTCCGTCTGCCACCAGGTGTCCATGATGGGGCAGCGGCCCTTGCCGACCACGTTGAAGTACCACATCCACGCCTCGGGGTTGATCGGCTCGCCGACGGAGCCCAGGATGCGCAGCGAGCTGAGGTCGTACTTGTTGACCCAGTCGTCGCCCTTCTGGATGAGCGAGCGGATGGCGGTCGGGGCGGTGTAGAACTGGGTGCATTTGAACTTTTCAACGATCTGCCAGAAGCGGCCGGCGTCGGGGTAGGTGGGCACGCCCTCGAACATGAGCGAGGTGGCGCCGTTGGCCAGCGGGCCATACACGATGTAGGAGTGGCCCGTCACCCAGCCGATATCCGCCGTGCACCAGTAGATGTCCTCCTCCTGGATGTCGAACACGAGCTTGTGCGTCAGCGCGGTGTGCAGCAGGTACCCGGCGGTCGTGTGGACCACGCCCTTGGGCTTGCCGGTCGAGCCGGAGGTGTAGAGGATGAACAGCGGGTCTTCGGCGTTCATCGACTCGGGCGGGCAGTCGGCGGAGGCCGTCGCCATCAGCTCATCGTAGAACAGGTCGCGGCCGGCGACCATATTGCACGGGTCGGGGTTCCGCTTGACCACGACCACGTTTGTCACGCTGGCGCAGGCCGGCTTGGACATGGCGTCGTCGGTGATGGCCTTGAGGCTGATGTGCTTGCCCGCGCGCAGGGACACGTTCGAGGTGATGATGAGCTTGCAGGTGGCGTCCTCGACGCGCGTGGCGATGGCGTCGGCGCTGAAGCCGCCGAACACGATCGAGTGGATCGCGCCGATGCGCGTGCAGGCCAGCATGACCACCGGCAGCTCGATGATCATGGGCAGATAGATGCAGACACGGTCGCCGCGCTTGACGCCAAGGCCCTTGAGGACGTTGGCGAACTTGCACACCTCGGCGTGCAGGTCCTTGTAGGTGATCTTGACCACGTCCTCATCGGGCTCGCCCTGCCATATCAGCGCGACCTTGTTTTCCTGGGCCGTGCCCAGATGGCGGTCCAGACAGTTGACGGACACGTTGAGTTCGCCGTCCTTGAACCAGGTGTGGCTGATCGCCTTGGCGTCGGTGTTCCAGTTGTATTCCAGCGACTTGGTCGGCGCCTTGGACCAGGTCAGGGTCTTGGCCTGTTCCAGCCAGAAGGTGTCGGGGTCCTCAATCGACTGCTTCCACATGGCCTCGTACTGGGCCATGGACTTGATGTGCGCCTGTGCGGTGATTTCCGGGGGCGGAGGGAAACTCCGGGTCTCCGTCATCAACGAATTGAATTTCTTGCTGTCGTCGTTCCCCATGATCAATACCTTTCTGGTTGGTCAGGCCTGATGTTGCCGACTCGTTCCACTACGGCAAGTCGACCACCAGGCGACACGGGCAACGCAGTCCGTCTTGAACCGCGAAAGAACTCGATAAAAACTAGAATGGCCCGGCATTTGAGCGCCATGCCTGCGCCATGCGCGCTGCCAAGAAACTTGTCTCAAGGCCCAAATCGAGCTAAAAAATACTTACCGTTCGTTAGGACAACTGAATTATAGACCAATCTTTTAGCACTTTTCAATAAATCGCCTGGCATTGGGGTTCATACCGCCGAAAATGCAGAAAATAAATTCGCGTATCGGTGCGGAGTATGCCATGTACACTGTGTCTGCCCCATTTTCAGCAAGTACACGGAGGGCGGCAATACTTTCATAGATTGCGCAGCATGCGGGCGCGGCACTGCGGAGGGATGGATGCCGCGTTGGACGGCAGCGGGAAGGGGGCTCTGTCCCGGCGATGTTCAGTCATGATAGACTGAGAGCCATTCTTGTCATGCCAATGGTTTTCGATGCGCAAGGAACGCTGCAACTGATGCGAACGCTGTACATGAACCTGATGAAACGCCTCCGGCGCACCTCGCCGGGGACGAATCTGGACGTGGTGCGCCAGGCGGCGCGCCTTGCGGAGCGGGCGCACTACGGACAGACACGGGCGTCGGGGGAGCCTTATGTCACCCACAGCCTGAATGTGGCGCTCATCCTGGCCAACCTTGGGCTGGACCCGATCACCTGCGCGGCGGGAATACTGCACGACGTGCTGGAAGACACGGCCGTGACGCGCGAGGAGCTGCGCGCGCAGTTCGGCGACGACATCGCGCGCGTGG
Source organism: Candidatus Hydrogenedentota bacterium (assembly GCA_903902895.1). Classification (GTDB taxonomy): domain Bacteria; phylum Hydrogenedentota; class Hydrogenedentia; order Hydrogenedentales; family CAITNO01; genus CAITNO01. The sequence continues at coordinate 4,388 of CAIUWO010000251.1, forward strand.
TGGACGGGGTCACGAAGATCAACAAGCTGAGCTTCCACGACGACCGCACGACGATGGAGAGCAAGCAGGCGCAGAACATCAGCAAGATGCTCGTGGCCACGGCGCAGGACCTGCGGGTGATCATGATCAAGCTCGCCGACCGCCTGCACAACATGCGCACGCTCGAACACCTCGCGCCGGCGCAGCGCGAGCGCATCTCGCGCGAGACGCTGGACATCTACGCGCCGATGGCGCACCGGCTCGGCATCTCGAGCTGGAAGTGGGAGCTGGAGGACAACGCGTTCCACCATCTTGAGCCGGAGAGCTACAAGGAGGTCGCGCGGATGGTGGCGATGAAGCGCCGCGAGCGCGAGGCCTACCTCGCGGAGACGGTGTCGCAGATAGAGCGCGGGCTGAAGGAGTCGGAGGTGCGCGCGCAGGTCATCGGGCGGCCCAAGCACCTGTACAGCATCTATGAGAAGATGCAGAACCAGGGCAAGGACTTCGGGCAGGTCTTCGACGTGCTGGGCATCCGCATCATCACCCAGTCGGACTCGGAGTGCTACAACGCCCTCGGCGTGGTGCACAGCCTGTGGACACCCATACCGGGCCGCCTCAAAGACTACATCGCCATGCCCAAGCTGAACATGTACCAGGCGATCCACACGACGGTGATGCGCGAGAACGGCCGGCCCATGGAGGTGCAGATCCGCTCCGCCGAGATGGACCGGGTCGCCCGCGAGGGCATCGCGGCGCACTGGCGCTACAAGGAGGGCGGCAAGGCCGCGGACGACAAGCTCGACAACCAGCTCGCCTGGCTGCGCAAGATGTACGACTGGCTCAAGGACGCCGGCGGCCAGGACGGCATGATGGACACGATGCGGCGCGAGTTCCGGCTCACGTTCATCTACGTGTTCACGCCCAAGGGCCAGGTGAAGGAGCTGCCGCAGGGCGCGACGCCGCTGGACTTCGCCTATTTCATCCACTCCCACGTCGGCCACCACTGCATCGGCTCGCGCGTGAACGGCCGCATGGTCACGCTGCGCTACAACCTGCAGACCGGCGACGTGGTGGAAATCCTCACCTCGAAGAACCAGGAGCCCCACCGCGACTGGCTCGACGTGGTGGTGACCGGCCGCGCGCGCACGCGCATCCGGCAGCGGCTGCGCGAGATCGGCGAGCTGGCCCCCATCGAGGAGCCCAAGCCGGTCGAGACCAGGCCGCGCGCCCATGCGCCGGGCCGCTTCCACGCGAAGCACACCGAGGTGCGCGAGGTGGACGAGGCCACGCGCCAGAAACTGGTGCGCATCGACGGCATCAAGGGCATGGCCGTGCAGTTTGCCAAATGCTGCAACCCCATGCCGGGCCACCACATCGTCGGCTATGTGACCAAGAGCCCCGGCCTGTCGGTGCACCGGGCCGACTGCGCCAGTTTCCAGCGCGGCGCCAAGGACCCGCGGCGCATCCTGCCGGCCGCGTGGGAGGGTGAGGGCTCCTTCACCGCCAAGGTGCGCGTGGTCACGCGCCACCGTCCCAACCTGCTGGCCGACGTGACCAACGTGCTGCGCCCGCTCAACATCGACATCACCAGCGCCTCCTTCGAGAAGACCGCGCCGGACCGCTACCATTTCGATTTCTCCTTCGTGACGCCCGACCACCACACCATCGAGGGCGTGGTGGCGGCGGTGCGCACCGTGCCGGGCGTGTTTGAGGCCACCCAGCTTGACGTGAAGGAGCAGCGCCACGGCGCGGCCGTCAAGGACGCGGGCTGACGTGGGCGGCGGGCGGCGCTTTTCGCTTGTGTCGGAGTTTGCGCCCGCGGGCGACCAGCCCCAGGCCATAGACGCGCTTGTGCGCGGGCTGGAGGAGGGCCTGAAAAACCAGGTGCTGCTCGGCGTCACCGGCTCCGGCAAGACGTTCACCATCGCCAACGTGGTGGCCCGCGTGAACCGCCCCACGCTGGTCCTCGCGCACAACAAAATCCTCGCGGCCCAGCTGTACGGCGAGTTCAAGTCGCTCTTTCCCGAAAGCGCCGTCGAGTATTTCGTCAGCTACTACGACTACTACCAGCCCGAGGCCTACATCGCCCGGACGGACACCTTCATCGAGAAGGACTCGGCGATCAACGACGAGATCGACAAGATGCGCCACGCGGCGACCCGCGCCGTGCTCACGCGGCGCGACTGCCTGGTCGTGGCCAGCGTGTCGTGCATCTACGGCATCGGCTCGCCCGAAACCTACCAGGAGCTGCGCGTCGAGGTGGGCGAGGGCGACGCGATGACCCGCGAGCGCCTCGTGGCGGGGCTGATCGCCATGCAGTACGCGCGCAACGACACCGACTTTCACCGGGGCACCTTCCGCGTGCGCGGCGACGTGGTGGACGTCTTTCCCGCCTACGAGGCCGAGCGCGCCGTGCGCGTGGAGTTCTTCGGCGATGTCGTCGACGGCGTCTCCGAGATCGACCCGCTGCGCGGCGTCACGCTCAAGCGGACGCACCGCGCCGCGATCTTCCCCGGCAGCCACTACGCCACGACACGGTCCTCCGTCGACCGGGCGCTGGTCACCATCCGCGCCGAGCTGGGGGGGCGGCTGGGCGAGCTGCGCGGGGCCGGCCGCGAGCTGGAGGCGCAGCGCCTGGAGCAGCGCACGAACTACGACCTGGAGATGATCGAGGAGACGGGGTACTGCTCGGGCATCGAGAACTACTCGCGCCACCTCGACGGGCGCATGCCCGGCGCGCCGCCGGACACGCTGATCAGCTACTTCCCGGACGATTACCTGCTCGTCATCGACGAGAGCCACATGTCCATCCCCCAGGTGTCGGCCATGTTCAAGGGCGACCGCTCGCGCAAGGACCAGCTGGTGGAGCACGGATTCCGCCTGCCCTGCGCGCGCGACAACCGGCCGCTCACCTTCGAGGAGTTCGAGCAGCGGGCGAACCAGGTCATCTATGTCAGCGCGACCCCCGCCGACTACGAGCTGCGAAAGAGCGAGGGCGTCATTGTGGAGCAGGTGGTCCGGCCGACGGGCCTGGTCGATCCCGAGATCGAGGTGCGGCCGGCCGCCAACCAGGTGGACGACCTGCTCGACGAGGTGCGCCAGCGCGCCGCGCGCGGCGAGCGCGTGCTGGTGACGACGCTTACCAAGCGGATGGCCGAGGACCTCACCGACTACTACCGCGACCTGGGCGTGCGCGTGCGCTACATGCATTCCGACGTGGAAACGCTGGAGCGCATCGAGCTGATCCGCCAGCTGCGGCAGGGCCAGTACGACGTGCTGGTCGGCATCAACCTGCTCCGCGAGGGCCTCGACATCCCCGAGGTGTCGCTGGTGGCCATTCTTGACGCGGACAAGGAGGGCTATCTGCGCTCGCAGACCAGCCTCATCCAGACCTGCGGCCGCGCCGCGCGCAACCTGGGCGGCCGCGTGCTCATGTACGCGGACAAGATGACCGGCTCCATGCGCCGCGCCATCGACGAGATGGACCGCCGCCGCACGAAGCAGGTCGCGTACAACAAGAAGCACAAGATCACCGCCCGCTCCATCCAGAAGGCCATCCCCGACCTGCTCCGGAACATCAACGAGCGCGACTACATCACCGTGCCCATGGCCGCCGAGGACCCCGATCTCTACGTGGCCGCCGAGGACCTGGGCCGCACCATGGCCAAACTGCGCAAGAAGATGCGCGAGGCCGCGGACCGCATGGACTTTGAAACGGCCGCCCAGTACCGCGACCGCATCCAGTCGCTGGAACGGCGCGTCATCGAGGAGGGGCTGTAGGCCTTCCCGCCCGATGTGGCGGCGGCCTCCGCGTCAATGCAAAAGGCCGCCCGGGCTGTCCCGGGAGGCCTAGAATCAACGTTTGTTCCGCCTCAGCGCGCTACCGGCGCAGGGCCCTGTTGACAACGGACTGAATGTCGCTGGCGCTCACTTTGCCGTCGCCGTTGATGTCGGCGTCAACGGCCGCCTTGGCGATGGCGGCGTTTTGCAGCACCGTTCCGGTGACGAGCTGGACGTCCACCGCGTCCACGCGGCCGTCCTTGTTCACATCCTCCTTGAACAGCTCGGCGCCGTCGCCGACGAAGCGGAAGCCGCTCGTGATGCGGCCGATGCCGTCCACGGACTCAACCACGACATCGACGAGCCCGGACGGGTGCAGCGGGGTGGTGATCTGCACTTCGGTGTCGCCCATCACCCGCAGGTTGACGCCCTTGACGCCGCCAAAGGTGACCGCCGTGGCGCCGGAAAGGCGCTCGCCAAAAATGCTGACCTTGTCGCCGCCGACGGTAAGGCCGAAGGCCGGGGTGACGGAGGTGAGCACGGGGAATCCGACGATGGTCACCACCGGGGAAAGAACCATGTCGCCCGTGACAAAGGCGGCGGTCACCGGAACCACGCCGAACCACCAGCGGTCGCCGGCGCGCGGCGCCTCGGCGGGAACGACATCGCGGTCGATCAACTCGTAAACCACCTGGCCGTTGCGGAACCAGTAGATGGAGGTCGGACCCTCGCCGTAGTACTCGGGGTCCACCGTCTCCAGCGGATGCACATACTCATAGGAGGCGGTCAGGGCGCGCTTGACGGGCACCGACCGGCTCTGGGTGGGGTCTTCAAAGGGCGTGCCGGTTGAAATGGCCAGGTTTTCCGCCGTGGGCTTGTCAAAGGTCCGTCCGACAAAGAGGCGGATGTCCTGATACGCGGTCTGTCCGCCCTGCTGGGCGAGGACGCGCAGGTTCCAGATGCCCCGGTCCTGCTCGGTGGTCTGCCAGTTGAGGCGGCCCGTGCCGTTCTGCAGATCGGCGAAGGGTGCCGGTCCCGAATGGTCCCAGGTGGCGGTGTACACCGGCACGCCGGTGAGTCCCTGCGGGTGGTTGGACGTCACGTCCAGCGTGATGAGATCGCCCGCGTCCACCGTCACCGGCGCGACCGGCTCGATGCTCAGCTCCTGCGGCACTGTGGGCAGCATGGACAGGTCGGGCATGGTGTAGGCCTGCTGCAGATTGGGGAACTCGAGTGACGGCTCGCGCGGCGCGCCCAGTCCGTCCGAGAGGCCGATGTCGGCGTTGGTCACGCCAAGGCCCTGGTAGGTGAAGCGTATCTTGCCGCTGTAGAACAGTTCGACCTGCACCGTGCTGCGGCCCACATTGTTCGAGGGCAATGTGGTCGGCCACGACGGCATGTTCACAAAGGTGACGACCATGCGGTCCGGCAACCTGCGGGCCCACGCCTCGCCGCCCATGTTGGGCGCGAAATCATTGAAGAGGAAGGAGATGCGCGGCACGGCGAAATGCGCCGCCAGAGACGGGAAGTTCAGTTCGGGGATGAGCGTCAGGTCCTGGAATGAGATGTACCCGTTCGCGGCGATGAACAGCTCGGTGTAGCGCTTGCCGAAATAGGGGAAGCTGTTGTCCTGTGTGCCCACGGGAATGGCGCCGTCATCGAGAAAATTCAGAATGATGGCCCCGCCCTGCAGGTCATTGCGCGGCACGGGCAGCGCGTAGACGTTCTTCTGGAAGGTGCCCTCGTAGCTCTCATAGGAGGCGCCCGGCGAATCGCCGGCAATCGGGCCGGTGGGCGCGCCGATCGGCGAGAAGGTGAGCTGCGAAAAGGCGAGGTCCACGGGCCCCATGGTGCCAAGAAGCGCGTCGGTCCCAAAGGCCTGCGAGAGGAGGTTGGGCGCCTGCGTGCCGGCAACGGCGCGCGCGTAGGCCACCTGCGGGAACCCGGCGGCCAGGTCGGCGATGAGCGTGTAGAAATACTCCACACCGGGGCTCACGTTCATGTCGAGGTACTTGGTGTCGGTCACGGCGACCGTCAGGAGCGAGCCGTCGCTGGGCTGCGTGGCGAATTTGCCGATGCTTCGAATAAGCACCAACTGGCTGGCCGTGCCCGCCGGCGGGTTGCTCCAGGTGAGGGCGATGCCGGGCTTGCTGTCCTTGTCCTTCACGGGCACGGCCCGGAAGTCGCGCAGGCCCAGCAGCGCCAGCTCGGGGGGCTCAATCTCGACGGCCCGGCCGGCGGCGGCGATGTTCATGCGCTGGTCAAAGGTCATGCCCGACTCAATGCTGGAGCCGCCCAGGGCGACATAAAACTCAAAGAAGTCCGACGTGGGCGTCATCAACGGCATGGCGTTGTAGTACAACTGGGCTGTGGTCGGGATGCCCATGCCCGTAACCGTCTGGCCGTTGAAGGTGTCGCCGTCAGTCAGCAGGTAGGTCAGCTTGTTGATCACGCCGCTGTTGCTGTGCACGCCGCCGTTGTCTTCCAGCGAATAGGGATTGCGCAGGTAGGGGCTGTGAAGCCGGTCCGGGTCGCCGAACACGGTGGGGTCCTTCATGTAGCGGATGGCGGTGGGGGGGATGCCGGAGTCCTCGGCAACGGGTGCCAGCGCGATCTGGGCGTCTTCACCGATGTACCAGCGCACGGCCGGGGAGTCGTTTCCCTTGCCGTTGGTCAGGTCAACAAGCTCGCCGCCCCAGTCCGAATAGGCCTCACTCAGCGCGCCGGAGAAGCTCTGGTAGAGCAAATCCACATCCGTGCTGGTCACGCCGTGGGTCATTTCGTGCGCCGTGACGTCATCGGTGATGAGCAGGTCGTCAAACAGCATCTCCGTCCCGGTCCAGTAGGCGTTGAGCAGGGGCATGTGCACATAGCCCGCCATCACCCCGCCCTTCGCGTCCCAACTGTCGCGGCCAAAGTTGTTCTTGTACCAGTCATAGGTGTCGCCAAGGAAGTCGTACGCGTTGTCCACGGCCACGTCGCCCGTGGCGGGATCGCCCTCTTTGCGCGCCAGCGTCGCGAGGGTGATGTCTTCCTGGTTCTTGGTGTCGTAGATGTTGCGCGACTTGGCGTCGGGGCGCAGCGGGTAGTGGAAGGCAAAGGCGCCGGAATGGGCGTTCACGAAGACGGCGACTTCCGGCTGGCGCACGTCGAGCGGCCGCACCACCACGCGCCAGACAAGCTGCGGCTCGCCGCCCCGGTCAAACAGCTCCGGCGCGAAGACCATCAGTTCCGCGCCCGCCGCGGTGAACTCGCGCTCGGCGCGGCCCTGCATGGCGGCTTCGAGGCGCACGGCAATGGCGGGGGCCTGGTCGGCGGCGACGGTCGGGTTGAGCGCCACCTTGCCCGAATCCAGCAGTTCGGTGTCCTTGGCCAGACCGTTCATGATGTTGCGCACGCTGCCGTCGTCATTCACTTGGACAACCAGCTCGGCGCCCAGCACGGACAGGCCGTCGTAGGTCTGCGCCATGTGGACAAACGCGTTGGACTCACGGCGTATGGTGCGCTCGCAGAAGTCGGTTTTGGGGCTGAGAATGCCGAAGGCGCCGGCATGGTCGGTGGCGAAGTTGCGGGCTATGCCCTCGGCCCCGGCCGACTTGTCGGCGGGCTGACGCGCCGTGAAGCGGCCGCTGGGCGGCGCGCCAAGGAAGTGGATAAATCCGCCCGCGTCTTTGAGCAGCACGGGTTGCTCCGTGGCGCCCGGCGCCTCAAGGGTGCGGAAGACCTTGTTCAGGTCTTCCGGCGCGGCCTGCGGCTGCGCCAGTGCGGGCATGGCCGCCAGCAGCGCCAGCGCCATGCACGCCACCGCGTAACCCATCCATCCGTGTCCACCGCCCGCCAGAACCTGCTGCGCGCGCATACGCAATCTCCTTTGCCGAAACCGTCCGTGCGGTTCCAGAATGCCGGAAACCTGTTGCTCGTCTTACGTCCCGCACCCGTTGCGCATCCGTGTTGATGCGCAACCCTTCGGCGAGGGATATCTCTTGTCAAATCTGTCCGTACTTGAACGACCGACAGCGCGCATCAGGCGCGCCCGGCTTGGTGCCGCGCATGCTCCCGGCCAAAATCTGCCATCCCCGCCGCCATCAAGCAGATAGAGACAGTAATTCCGTCCAGTCCGCATGCTTATGCATCGTATCTGTTATAGACGAGACCCCTTCATAATGTCAAGAGAAAACTTGCAACGGAAGGTCGGCAAGCCGCTAATACTGCGCATACTGCGGTCAGTGCCCCGACAATACTATCTGCCGTAGCCCAAACTGCGCAGGGCCGCGACATCCTCCGCGTCAAGCGCAGCCTCTGCGGGGGGGGCAAGGGGGCGATTGCTTTGGGTCCATGCGTCCAGCGCGTCCAAAAGCGCCGCCACCCTGCCGGCCTCGTCCCCGGCGCGGTTGCGCTCTTCTCCCGGGTCATCGGCCAGACAAAAAAGTTCGGCGTGGCGGTCTCCGGAGAGGATGAGTTTCCATCCATCGGCAATGACGCCCCGATGACTCGGCCCGGCCCCCGCCAGCAGTTGGCGCACTCCCGGCAGATGGGGCACGGCCCCGCCGTAGGTTTCCACAAAACGCTTGCGGTCCGCGCCGGGCGGCTGCCGCAGCAGGTCGCGCCCGCACATGCCGGGCGCGGCGGCCACGCCGGCAAGCCCCAGCAGGGTGGGCGCGATGTCCATGCCCTGGGCCGGCACGCCGGTGCGCCCCGGGACGGTGCCGGGGGCGCTCAGGAGCAGCGGCACCCGCAGATTGTCTTGATAAACGCGGCGGCCGTGGCCTAGGTAGTTGTGCTCAAAGAGGCTCTCGCCGTGGTCGGCCGTGAAGACAACGATGGTGTCGGGGGGCAGCGCGTCCAGCAAACGACCCAGTTCATGGTCCATGAAGGCGACTTCGGAGGCGTAGCGCGCGCGCACCTGCTCGCGCGGGGACAGCGTGTTTTGGGGCTTTCCCCAGGGGTCAAAGCGGTGGTGCATCCGGTAGGGCGCGTGGGGGTCGATATAATGAACCCAGCCGAAAAAGGGCGTGTCGGCGGGGCGCTCGCGAAGGCGCCGCAGCGCGGCGTCCGTCACCGCGCTCGCCGGACGCTCGGGGCTCATCACGCCCCAGCGCCGGTGGTGGAAATCCTGGTCGTACACCGCAAAGCCGCGGTCAAGCCCGCACAACTTTGCCTTCAGCGTCCAGGTGCTCTGCACGCAAAAGGTGTGCCAGCCGGCGTCGCGCAGCAGTTCGGCGACGGTGGGAATGCCGGGGGCGACGGGCAGTCCGTTGCGGGTGGCGCCGGTCAGCCGGGACGGCAGGGAGGTCATCATGGCGGCGAAGGAGGGGCCTGTCAGGGGCACGTTGCACAGGCAGTCGTCAAACACAAGAGCCCCGGCCGCAAAGCGGTCGAGCGCGGGGGACGCGCCAGACGGCGCGCCATAGCAGCCCAGATGGTCGGCGCGAAGCGTGTCGGCGGTGACGAGCAGGATGTTGGGCCGCGCCGGCGCCGCGCCGGCCAAGCCGGCCGCGAGCACCAATGCCAGCAGGCGGTTCATGTCACTGCGTCTTCAATATCCGGATGGGGACGGACGCCTGCAGCGGGTTGACGATGCCTTTGGGGTCGCGCACGGAGACAGGCTTGCCGTCGGCGTCCAAGGCGGTGAGTTCAAGGATGTACTGGCCGGGCGGCGACTGGAACGGCACATCGACGGCCATGCTCCACACGCCGTCGCCCGCCTTGGTGTCGGGCTCGGCGCCCGCATCATTGAGCCGGAAAGTGATGCGGGGGTCCTCGATGACAACGCCCTCCACGCGGCGCACCACATTGTTGCGGTCCTGGAGATCAACGGTGATCACGGCGCTGTCGCCGGGCTTGAGCTCGGGCGGGGTGATTTCCGCCCTGCGAATTTCCGGCTGTCCGGACAGCGTGTTGCAGCCGGCCATGACAGCCAGGCACGCGGCCAAGGCCGCCCATGTCATCATGCGTTTCATGGTGTCTCGCTCCCTTCCGTGCGGCATTGCCGCCGACGGGGGTTTTAGCTCCGGACCCTGATCCCTTGAGTCCGGTGTTCCAGACTATCGCACCGGCCGGGAACCTGTCAACCTGCCGCCTCCGGCGCGGTCGTTCCGCAGCGTCGGCCCGCCTCGGCCAGCCGCGCCGCAATGTGCCCTTTCGCCAGCGCCTCGTCCGCCAGGGCCGGGTTGAGTTCCCGCACCCGCGCGAAGGCTTCCACCGCCTCGCGTTCCCGGTCGGGCACCGCAAAGGCGTAAAAAAGCGCCAAATTCAGATGGGACTGGGCCCGGGAGGGCTCCAAGTCCACCGACAGCCGCAGTTCCCGCTCGGCCTCGTCCAACTTGCCCAAGCGGCTCAATGCCGTGCCGAGCGCCTCGTGAAAATTGGGCGCGGCGGGCCAAATGCGCAGGCATTTCCTGAATGCCGCCACGGCGGCGGCGTCATTGCCGCCGGCCAGCGCCTCATGCCCCGCGGTCCACCAGTGTTTGATCTGGTGCACGCGGAACCGTTTCCAGCCCAGCATGATGCCGATGTAAACGCCGCCCAACAGCAGAATGAAGACAGCATCGTTCATAAGCGCGTTCCGTTACACACGCGGGGTCCGCGCCCGGACGCGGCGCGCGCCCAGCGCAAGCAGCGCGAGCGCCATGACCGCGGCCAGCAGGTCGGCCGCCCCCCCGCCGGAGGCGCCCGCCGCCCCATGGCAGCCAAAGACCGTCACTGTTTTGGGCGGCTTCGCACCGCCGCTGCCGGTGATGTTCACGGTCTGCGGCCCCGTGTCGCCGCCGGTGAAGGTGAGCGCGGCGATGTAGTCGCCGGGAATCGGGGGGATGAACTGAAGGCTGAGCGTGGCGGAGTGTCCGGGTTCAAGCGTGTATTCGGGGGGCTGCTTGATCGTGAACACACCGGAAGGGTCGTCGAGCGTCACCACGCCGGAAAGGGGCTGGCTGCCGGTGTTGGACAGGGTAAAGTCCTGCGTGAGCGCCTGGGTTGCGGGCGTTATGCCGAAACCGAAGCGGCCGGCGGCGCCGCCCGGCGTGACCACCAGCCGGGGCGGCTGGGGTGTCTGGAACGGCGCCAATGCGCCGGCCCGCGCGATATTGGCCAGCATGCGCCCGGCGGTCTCCGGCGCCTCAAGCAACAGAATTCCGCTGCGCGTCCAGGGCGCGTCGCCTGCAATCACGGTCAGTCCCGCAGTGCCGTCGCCGTCCACCATGGCATCGCGGCCCCACAGCGCCGTGGTGTTGCCGGCGGTGGGCCGCAGGCCATCCCACTGCATCACCAGCGGCTGGGCGCCCAGACGCTCCGCGCCGACCTCGTCAAAAGTCTTCCCGCTGTCGGTCGAAACGATCAGATGGGCCTCCCAGAAGCCCGCGCCGGGCACAATGGTTCCGGGCCGTTCCTCGGCGGACGGGGCGGTTTCGGGGGCGTCGAGGCTGGACTCGTCGCAGGCCTTGGCGAGCATGATCATGGCGCGCTCGCTGTCAAGAACCAGCCCGGCCGGCACGGTTGCGGTCCACAGTTGCGCGAGGTTTGCGGGGTTGGGCATGTACACGGTGACAGGCACGGCGGAGGCTTTCAGCGCCGACACAAACACCAGCCGCGCGCAGGAATCGGTCTCGTAGAGGCCGTGCCACTCGTCGCCCGCGCCTGGCAGCGCCTTGAACGGGTCGTCGGGATAGCCGCTGGCGTCGAGGTCGTCGGCGAAGCGGACGGCAAAGGAAAGCGGTTCGGACTGCACTACTTCAATGACAGGCTCCGGTTCGCCCTCGGCGACCACTTTGGCGGCGGCGGTTTCCACCTGGGCCTTTGCGGCAACCTTGTGGGATGTTCCCATGGGCAGCTCGGCAATGGCCTGCCAGAGGCCGTTGCGCAGCGCGGCGGGGTGCTCCTTGCCGTCCAGCACGAAGGAAACCTCCGGCACGGTGCCTGCGGGCGCGTCTTCAGTCAGGGTCACTTTGGCGACAAAGAAGACCGACACGCTTTTCATGCTGCGCGGGGCCACCACATTGCCGCGCGGCGCGAGCAGTGTGACCGTATCCAGAGACGGCGGCGGGGGTTCGCCTTCTCCCTCACCCTCGCCCTCTCCTTCGCCTTCCCCCTCGCCTTCCCCCTCGCCTTCGACGGTCACGGCGGCCTTGGCAGCGTCGAAGGCTTGGCTTATCTGAAGAGGCGGGGTGCTTGGGCTGTCCGCCGGGGCGGTTTCAGCCGCGACGGCGACCCCCACAACGGTCAGCAACGCCAAGGCCAGCAGACCGGCCAGGGCCAATTCAGTTTTCACTATACGGGCACGGATTCGCATGATTCCGGTTCCTGTCCTGTTGTTCCATACCGGGCGGCCTGAGCCATTCGGCACGACCACCCGGAGGCCATTGTACCCGGCGCGCCGCCCGGTTGCCACCCGGCACAGTGAAAAAGACGCCACCGGACGCACCAGCACACCTGTACTAATGCCTTGTCACCGCCCGAAGTTCCCTGTTTTCCCTGCTGAAACCCAGTCGGGGAACGTGCTACAATGGCCGGGATTGCTGGAATGCCGCGCATTCCGCCGGTTCCGCCGGGAATTCCGTGCGGCCCGAAACCTACGCCAATTAAGGAGTTATGCCGATGTTCTCCGAAGATTCATTCATTCGCAGGCACAAGATCATCACGGCCCTGGCCCTGGTGCTCATTCTGATCGTGCTGTGGTTCCTGTCGCTGCGACGCGGGCCCTTTCACAGCTATTCGCTGGACATCATGATTCCCAAGGACGGCAAGGCGCTCGAGGCGCCCGGTCCGTTGCAGGTGGGCGTGGCCGTGCGCGACATCACGGCCAACCTGGCGGAATATGAGAGCTGGACCGACGGCAACAACAACAGCAAATATGACGTGGTGGAGGACTGCCTGAAGGGCTGGCAAAAGCCGCTCCTGCGCGCCGTAAACAGCAAGTTCAAGTTCTATGACATGGCCAAGGCGGCCCAGTCCGGCGACAGTTACGTGGAAAAGAACGGCAATGGCCGCTTTGACGGCTGCTGGATTGCGGGCTTCAGCTCAAACCGCCCGGCCAAGGGCATCCACGATCCGCAGTGGGCCCGCGCGGTGGCGGTGCGCAACAACGGCGTGACCGTGGTGATGGTGTCGGTGGACGCGATCGGCATCTTTGACAGCGACATTATCGCCATCCGCAAAATGATCAACCCGGCGTTGAAGGTGGACCATCTGGTGCTGTCCTCGACCCACAGCCACGAGGTGCCGGACACAATGGCCAACTGGAGCGGGCCGCTGCCGCTGTTCAACTACGACCGGCGCTACATGGACAAGATCAAGAAGCTCACAAAAGAGGCGGTGGAGGAGGCGGTGGCGTCCATGTCCCCGGCCGACATGTACTGCGCGACCGCCAAGGTTCCCGAACTGGGCTATGTGGACGACTCGCGCAAGCCGATCATACAGGATATGAACCTGTACCTGTGGCGCTTCACCAAGCCGAACTCGGACCAGACCATCGCCACGTGCATCAACTGGGGCAACCACCCCGAGGCGCTGGGCGGCGACAACTCGGAGCTGACCTCGGACTTCTGCCACTATGTCCGGGAGGGCCTGGAAAAGGGCGTGCCCGAGCCGAACGGCGTGAAGGGCTTCGGCGGCACCTGCGTGTACTTCCAGGGCATGATCGGCGGCCTGGCGACGCAGCTGCACACGGACGTGCCCAAGCGCGACGGCAGCGGCCTCATCAGCGACGGCACCTTCGAAAAGGCGGAGCACCTGGGCTACAACGTGGCCATCCTCGCCGCCAACGCGCTGCGCGGGCCGGAGGTGTGGAAGAACGAGAAGCCCTTCGTCGCCGTGGCCGCCAAGACGATCAACGCCAAGATGACCAACCCCATTTTCAAGTACGGCATCATGCTTGGCCTGATCCACCAGGGCTATTACTGGGGCGGCTATTCGCGGACCGAGACCGACGCGATCCGCATTGGCAACGTGCTGATTGCCACGACGCCGGGTGAAATCTACCCCGAGATCGTGGTGGGCGGCGTGGAGGCGCGGCCGGGCCGCGACTTTGACATCCAGCCGGTCGAGGTGCCGCCAATCCAGAGCGAGGCGAAGAAGTTCGCCAAACAGACACCGGTCTTCGGCCTGTGCAACGACGAAATCGGCTACATGGTCCCCAAGAGCCAGTGGGACACCAAGGCGCCCTGGACCTACGGCAACGGCGACCAGTACGGCGAGGAGAATTCCGGCGGCTACGAAGTGGCGCCGGCCGTGCATCGCGGCATGCTGGAAATGGTGCGGCGCGTCAACACGACCTTTGAGACGTCCCCGGCGGCCCCGCCGGTCCCCGTGACTCCGGCCGCCCCGGCGGCGGCGGCCCCGCCCCCGGCCGTGTCCACCATTCCGGCCATCTCCGCCGCCCCGCCGGCCGCGGCGCAATAGCGGAAACCACGCAGCATCACGCCCCGGCGCGCGGTCCACGGACCCGCGCCGGGGCGCTTCTTTTGCGCGGGGCGCAAACCATGCCGCACCGGGGGAGACCCAGGGCAATCGCGTTAAAATCGGCCTTGTTTCAAACCCAGACAACGCACACACGCCCAAGCGTGGCGCGGTCTTAAGTCCCCCTTCGAAGGGGGACTAATAACATCCTGATGTTTAACACTTTAGCGGACTGGCGCGAAGAGTCTTCTTCTTGCTCTTGCTCTTAATCCTGCTCTTGCTCCAGTTTGGGATCGTGGAAATATCGAGACTAATGAAAACCCTTCCGGAAAGAGCCTGGTGGAGCTTCCATAGTTCTCACCAATTTCGGGCAAGATTAAGAGCAGGAGCAGGAGCAAGAGCAAGAGAGAAGAACCAAGCAGCCCATGCCAATCGGCTAAACGGTTGCCCTGACGTTTATAACAACACACAACAACGATCCTGTATTTGCGGTTCTTTCACGCGGCATGGCGCGGCCGGGGCTCCGTTCGCTACAATCCCCCCCATGGATTCCACCACCATCCCACTCAAGGGCGTGTGCCGCTACGACGGCACCGGCTTCGCCGGCTGGCAGCGGCAGGACAACGGTCCGACGGTGCAGGCGGCCATCGAGGACGCCTTCGCGCAGATCGCGGGCCGGCCCGTGCCCATTCAGGGCGCGGGCCGCACCGACGCGGGCGTGCACGCCCTGGGCCAGGTGTTCTCATGCCGCTGGCCGGGCAAACCGCCGGTGCGGCTACGCCACGCCGTGTCCAAAATGCTCTCGCCGCGGGTCCGCATCGAAAGCCTCGAGCCCGTGCCGGAATCGTTCAACGCGCGCTTCTCCGCGCGCGGCAAGCGCTATGTCTACGCCTTCGACTTCGGCCGGGCGGCCGACCCCTTCGCCGCGCGCCATGCCTGGCACGTGCCCTACAGGGTCGATCTTCCGCTGCTGGAGGCCTGCCTGCCCAAGTTCATCGGCAGACGCGACTTCGCGGGCTTCCAAAGCGCGGGCAGCCAGATGAAGACCACGGTGCGCACGGTGCACAGCATCACGCTGCGCCCCGGCGGCTGGGCCGGCCCGGTGGACCATCCAAGCCTGTGGCATTTGGAGTTTCACGGCGACGCCTTTCTCTATAAAATGGTGCGCAACATCTGCGGCACGCTGATCGAGGTGGCGCGCGGCCGTTTTGAACCGGAGTTCATCGACAACCAGTTGGCAGCGCTCGGCCCCTTTCGCGGCCACTGCGCCCCGGCCCAGGGCCTGGCGCTGGCGGAAGTGTTCTATGACCCGGCGGACACCGCGCCAGGAATGGATGAAGAGGTGGAGTAAACGCCGACGCGGCGACGCACCTTTTGCGGAACGACACCTTAACGACGGGAGACCGCCCATGATGACCGTAACTTTGCTCGCAGTGACCCTTGGCTCGATGCTGGGCGCCACGGAATCCGCGCCCGCGATGCGGCCGCCGGCCGTGCCGCTGGTCACGCACGACCCCTATTTCAGCGTGTGGTCTTGCGACGACAAGCTCACGGACAACTGGTCGCGCCACTGGACGGGCAAGGTCAACGCGCTGTGCGGCCTGGCACGCATCGACGGCAAGCCCTACCGCTTTGCCGGGCCGTCACCCAAGAATGTGCCCGCGATGGAGCAGCGCGCGCTCGCGGTGGACGCGACGCGCACGGTCTACGATTTTGAGGCGGGCGGTGTTGCGCTGCGGGTGACCTTCCTCTCGCCGCTGCTGCCGGATGACCTTGACATTTTGTCGCGCCCCGCCACCTATGTGACCTTTATGGCCGTGTCCAAGGACGGCGCGGAGCACGCCGTGCAGGTCTACCTCGACATCACCGGCGAGTGGTGCGTGAACAAGCCCGAGCAGGAGGTGCAGTGGGGCCGGATGGACTTTGACGGCGGCGCGGCCGTGCACATGGGCACGACGGAGCAGCCCGTGCTCGCCAAAAAGGGCGACGACCTGCGCATCGACTGGGGCCGGGTCTATCTCGCCCTGCCCAAACAGGAAGGCGTGTCATCGTGCATAGAACTGGCCGACCTCTCCCGCGCCGCCTTCGCCAAAGACGGCACGCTGCGCCCGGCGGACGCCAAGGGTCCGCGACGCGCCAACGACGACTGGCCCGTGCTGGCCGCGCGGCTCGACATGGGCAGGGCGGGCAGCGAGCCGGTGACGCGCCAGGCGATTATCGCCTATGACGACGAGTACTCCATTGAGCTGATGGGCGCCAAGCTGCGGCCCTACTGGCGGCGCGACGGCATGGATGCGGCGGGGATGCTGGCCGCCGCCGTGAGGGACCACGCCTCCCTGGACGGGCGCTGCGCCAGGTTCGACGCGGAACTCGCCCAAAGGCTCGACAGCGCCGGCGGGCCGATGTACGCGCGCATGTGCGCGCTGGCCTACCGCCAGGCAATGGCCGCGCAAAAGATCACCGCCGACGGCAGCGGCGCGCCGCTCATGTTCTCGAAGGAGAATTTCAGCAACGGCTGCATCAGCACGGTGGACGTGATGTACCCGGCCGCGCCGGTCTTTCTGCTGCTCAACACAAAACTCCTGGCCGCGCAGATGAAGCCCGTCATGGACTATGCCATGGACGGCCGCTGGAAATGGCCCTTTGCGCCGCATGATTTGGGCACCTATCCGCTGGCGAACGGCCAGGTCTACGGCGGGGGCGAGAAGACGGAAAAGAACCAGATGCCCGTCGAGGAAAGCGCCAACATGGTCCTGCTCCTGGGCGCGATGGCCAAGAAGGACGGCAACGCGGACTTCGCGCAGCAGTACTGGCCGGTGCTGGTCCGCTGGGCGGAGTATCTCGCGGAGAAGGGTCTGGACCCCGAAAACCAGCTCTGCACGGACGACTTCGCGGGGCACTTGGCGCACAATGTGAACCTGTCCGCCAAGGCCATCCTCGCGCTCGGCGCGTTCTCCCAGTTGTGCGAGGCCACCGGGCGGACTGACGATGCGGCGAAATACCGCGACATGGCCAAAGGCATGGTGGAGAAATGGGTCAAGATGGCCGATGACGGCGACCACTACCGCCTCGCCTTCGACAAGCCCGGCACCTGGAGCCAGAAGTACAACCTCGTGTGGGACAAACTGCTCGGGCTGAACCTGTTCCCGGCCGGTGTGGCGCAAAAGGAAGTCGCCCAGTACCTCAAGGTGCAGAACCTGTACGGGGTGCCGCTGGACAACCGCAAGGACTACACCAAAATCGACTGGCTGGTGTGGTCGGCCACGCTGGCGGAGAAGAAAGAGGATTTCGAGGCGCTGATTGCCCCGGCATACGCGTTCCTCAGCGCAACCCCGGACCGTGTCCCCATCACCGACTGGTACGACACCAAAACCGGCAAAATGGTCGGCTTTCAGGCGCGGCCCGTCATCGGCGGACTCTTCATCAAGGCGATGCAATAAGCCGAACGGGGCTGACAGGCGTGGATTCTTCGGGCGGTCCCGCCGGGGCCGCCCGAACCGCATTTGCCGCCAGAAAAGGCGGCTTGCCCCGCGGCAAGGCGGAGAACCGGAACTCGCGGCGTCAGTCGGCGGCGCGGCGGAGAAGGTAGAAGACGTAGCCGTAAGCGGCGGAATGGCGGCGATAGAGCTCGATTTCGGCGCGAACGCCGGCAATCAGCGCAATCAGCACGGAATCTTTCGGGTAGCGCCGCTCCAGCGTGGCGAGCTTGGCGAGTTGCGGGGTGTAATACTCGTCCCACCACGCGCTTTCCGGCAGGGTGAATGTGTCGAGGGGTTCATACCCGGCGCGGCGGGCACGGTCCAGGTTTTCGCTGATTTCGCCCATGGCCGGGTAGGCGGTGCTCCAGAAGCTGCGCGCCGCCTCGGGCGGATAGGCGGTGAGCCAGGTCAGTTCGCTGACGGCGGCGCAGCCGCCGGGCCGCAGCAGGCGGCGCCATGCGCGCAACCCCTTTTCAAAGCCCATGTTGTACACGGCGCCCTCGGACCAGAGCAGATCAAAGGTTCCGTCGGGGAAGTCGAGCAGTTCCATGGACATGGCGCGGGTCTGGATGCGGTCCTCGAGCCAGGCCTCGCGGGCCGATTCCTCCAAGGCGCGCAGAAAGGGCTCATGGATGTCGACGGCGGTGACGCGCCCCCCGGAGCACAGGGCCAGTTCAACGGTCTGCGCGCCCGAACCGCAGCCGATATCGAGGATATCGGGTCGTCCGGCGGCTATGGGGAGCATTTTGAAGGCGCGGCGGGTGGCCTCGGCACAGCCGGGGCCCTGGCGCGGCAGCCCTTCATAAAGCTCGAATTTACGCTCCTCGGCGCTCGACATGGGGGTTCTCCTGGGTGAAAGTAGGATCATAACAGGATTTGACGCCTAAAGATAGGACTATTTCTGGCCACCGCGCCCGAAGCGGTTTGGTTCCGGGGTGCCGGTTGGATACAATGCGTACCATGGTGCGGTCCGCAAGGGTGCGGACCCCCGGAAGGAGCCGTCAGGAATGCATAAGTTGGCAAATGCGGCGAATCGGGACTTTTTGAGGAGTGTGGGCGCGATTGTGCTGGGGGGCGGCCGCGGCACAAGGCTGTACCCGCTGACCAAGGTGCGGTCCAAACCGGCGGTGCCGTTGTGCGGCCATTACCGGCTGATCGACATTCCGCTGAGCAACTGCATCCACTCCGACATCAACCGGATTCTTGTGCTCACCCAGTTCAACAGCCATTCGCTGAACCGGCACATCAAGAACACCTACAAGTTTGACGAGTTCAGCGGCGGTTCGGTCGAAATTCTGGCGGCCGAGCAGACCAACGAGACCGGCGACTGGTTCCAGGGCACGGCCGACGCGGTGCGCAAGCACCTGCTGCACATCCGCCAGCGCGGGCTGAAGCACTTCCTCATCCTGTCGGGCGACCAGCTCTACCGCATGGACTACCGCACCATGCTGGACACACACCTGTCCAAGGACGCGGACATCACGGTGGCGGCGCTGCCGGTGGACCGCAAGTCGGCCCGCTCTTTCGGCGTCATGAAAGTCAACCGGGACGCGGCAATCCGCGAGTTTGTCGAGAAGCCGAAAGACGAGAAGGTGCTCGACGGGCTGGTCACGCCGAAGAAGGTCTTTGACGACTTTGATTTTCATCCAGAGGGCGGCAAGGACTACCTGGCCAGCATGGGCGTGTACGCGTTCAAGGCCGAGGTGCTGGAGGAGGTGCTGCTGCGCAACCTGGAATGGGTCGATTTCGGCAAGGAAGTCCTGCCCAACGCGCTGAAGAGCTACCGGGTGTTTGCCCACATGTTCCACGGGTTCTGGGAGGACATCGGCACGGTGCGCTCCTATTTCGACGTGTCCATGGCGATGACGACGCCGGACCCGCCCTTCGAGTTCCACGACCCCGAGCACGTCATCTACACGCACGCGCGCATGCTGCCGGGCGTGAAGATTCTCAACTCGAAGGTGGACGACGCGATTGTGTGCAGCGGCACGCGCATCGACAACGCCACGGTGCGCGACAGCATCATCGGCATCCGCAGCACGATCCGGCCCGGCGCGGTGGTCGAGCGCAGCATCGTGCTCGGCGCGGAGTACTTCGAGGGGGCGAACCCCTCCAAGACCAAGCCGCCCATCGGCATCGGGCGCAACGCGAAAATACGGCAGGCGATCATCGACCACAACGCGCGCATCGGCGACAATGTCGTCATCCGCGGGTCCGACGGGCTCAAGGATTACGACGGCGACGGCTACGCCATCCGCGACGGCATTGTGGTGGTGTTCAAGAACGGGGTCATCCCCCCCGGCACGCGCATCGGCTAGGCGGGGCAAACAAACGCGCCGCCATTGCGGGCGAAGCGCTGCAATCTCCCGCCCGCCAAGGCCGCGCATGCGGGCTGTGGTTTCAAGAGATTGCCGCGTCGGGCTTCGCCCTCCTCGCAATGACCATGTAACAAGTCCGCCCGCCCGGTTTTTCTTGCGCATACGGTCAAGGAGTCATCTATGGAAAAGGCCAAGGGACCTGAGTTTTCGTGGGTTGAGGGGCTGGCCATCTGCCTGTCGATGATCGGCGTGCAGTTGTGCAGCGAGGTCATCAACCAGTGGGGCCTGTATTTCTACTCCCCCTCGGGCGGTGTCGGCCGCACCATCTACGTGTCCGTCGGCATGGTCGGCATCATCTTCATCATCGGCACCGTGTGGGACGCGTTCAGCAGCCCCGTCATCGGCATGCTGTCGGACGGGACCAGCACGCGGCCCGGCCGCTGGCGCCTCATTCCCATCCCCGGACGCCGCCTCCCTTATATCTTCTGGGGCGGCGTCCTCATGGTGTTCACCATGATCGGCTTCTGGTACCCGCCGGTGAACGGCACCTCCTGGCTCAATCTGGCCTACGGCACCGTGCTGCTGTGCACCCACTGGACGCTGTTTTCCCTGGCCGTGGTGCCGCTGACGGCGCTGGGGCCCGAAATTGCCCGGTCCGACGCGGCCCGCGTGGCCATTGGCACCTGGACGGCCATCGGCATGATTCTCGGCCTGGCGCTGGCCAACGCGCTGCCCGGCGTGCTCATCGCCGCGATGGACCCCGGCCGGGTGGAGAGCAGTCTGGCGGTAAGGATGGACAAGGCAGACGGTGACCAGGCCAGGCAAATTGCGGCACGGCTTTTCTCGGCCGCGCCGGACCTTGCGGGAAAAACGCAAAAGGATGCGGCGGGCATCCGGCTGGACGGTTTCGAGCCCGGCGACATCACGCTGGCCACCGACGGCGACAAGACGGTGCTGACGGTCAAGGGCACGCTTTACGACAGACTGCGCGAGGAGACCGCCGCCGCCGCCATCCGCGGCCTGATCCCCGAGGCGCTTCGGGACAAGTACACGCCCGTCACCCGGAAGGCTTGGTATGGCGCGGAGTTCCGCGACGGCGCGCTGAGCGCCGAACTGGTCGAGCATGTCCGTGCGGAGGCGCTGGCGCCGCTGACGGCTTCGATGGACCGCGAGGCGGAGTTTGGCGCGGCGGGTTCCACCGCGGCCATAACCTTCCCGACGCTCATGGCGGAACGCATGGACGAGACGGCACTGCAGGCGGTCGCGGCCAGGATTCCCGGGGTAACGGGTGACGCCAGGGCCACGCTGGGACCCGGCTTTGTGCGCTACGACCTGCCGCAGGACGTGAAGGAGCTGCCCGCCGGGGCGCGCGCCTATCTGGCGGACGCCACGGCGCGCGAGGCGCTGCGCAGCAACCTCATCCAACTCGGCGCGGACGGGCCGACCCGCACGCTCGTCTTTCCCAAGGCATTGCGGTCAGACCTGACCATTGCCCACCTGCGCGGTGTGATGGGGGGCGTGCCCGGCGTGGCCGCGCTGGAGCGGCGCGAGGAGTCCTTCTCGCCCGCGGGCTACCGGCGCGTGTCCACCATCTTCGCGTTCCTGTCGCTGCTCCTGTTCATGCTGCCCGTCATCTTCGTGCGCGAGCGCTACGACTCCGAGGCCGTGCAGAGCGAGCCGCTGCCCTACGGCCGCGCCGTGCTCGACGCGCTGCGCAACAAGCCCTTCATGATCTACGCGTTCTCGTTCTTCTTCTTCACCATCGGCTTCCTGGCCGTGCAGCGCGCGCTTCCCTACTGGGCCGAACTGGGGCTCGACGGCGACGAGGGCACCATCACCAAGCTGCTCGCGCCGTTCATCCTGATCGCCGTCGTGTCCTACGCGTTCATCCCCATCCTCGCGCGGCACCTGCACATGAAATGGCTCATCTTCATCGCCCTGACCATCATCGCCAGCGGCATGCCCTGCATGTATTTCATCGGCCAGTCCAACGCCAGCTTCGCCACGCGCCAGATCTGGGGCATGATCCTCTTCGGCTACTGCGGCGTGGGCCAGGCGCTGATGTACGTCATGATGGTCCCCATGATCGGCGACATCATCGACTACGACGAGCGCCTCTCCGGCGAGCGCCGCGAGGCGCTCTACAACGGACTGAGCGCCTTCATCTGGAAGGCGTCCATGGCGGGTTCGGTCCTGCTCGCCTCCCAGTCCATGAACCTCTGGGGCAACCGCATCGAGCAGTACACCGGCGTGCTGCTGGTGGGGCCCTTCGCGGGTCTCTTTGGACTCATCGGCATGGTCCTGATTTGCTTCTATCCCGTGCACAAGGCGGAGAGGAATGAGGGGATGGGAAAAAGATGAGCGAGAAGGGAAAGCGGTGTCATCGCAAAACAAGCGATGTACGCAAGTGGCCGCGCAGGTTAATTGCTGTCTTGGGGATTGTTTGCGTAGTTCTCTTTTATTTGCTTTGGGGTTTCATGCTCACCGACATGGTCCATGACGGACGTGGATTTGATTTGATGGGAAAGTCCACGCCCATGCGGACGCTTGTTTCCCTCGGCACCGCGTACGTTGCGCTGCCCTTGGTAGGTGCAGTATGGGCGGTACAGAAATTTAGGAAACGAAAGACGCAGCCGATACAGAAGTCCCCGGCGCTGAAAGACGGGCCGCATCAGGAGGGAGGGGCCTGCGAGGAAGGCATCGGGCGGAGATGGTTGCCCAGTACGCTTGCGTTCTTTGGAATTACCGCGACAGTCCTGTTCTTCGCGTTCTACTTTCTGGGACACGAGTTGCGTATGTTCCAGATGCTCCAAGAGGGCCGCGGGCTTGACTGGCAACTCACTCGATACGGCAAGACCACGGCCCTGAATCAGTTTCTCATGCTGGCGTGCGTAGTGGCCGCACTCGTCGTGGCGGCGGCCATCGCGATCACGCGAAAAGTGGTGGCTGCATGGTGTCGCGCAACCGGTGCCAAGGCGAACCAAGGGGGTTTTGAGGATGGGTCGGTCATAAATACCGATGATTATCCTCATGGTGATGCGCAGTGACACACAGGGACGCGCTGTTCGTGCTGCGATAGGCACCTCAGACACACACCGTACGCCTTTCGGAAAAGCAACGCCCGCCACAAGGGCGGGCGCTACGGGAGCATGCTCTATGTATGGGTCTTACCCTGCGGCTTTCACCATGACCTCGGCGACGAGCCGGGCGAATTCGGCCGGGTCGGCGAGCTGGCCGCCCTCGGCGAGAAGCGCCTGGCCGTGGAGCAGCTTGGCGTAGTCGGCCAGCGCGGCGGACTCGGGATCGGCGTCGTAGACGCGCTGCAGCGCGTCGAGCAGCGGATGGCCGGGGTTGAGTTCGAGGATCCGCTTGGTCTCGGGCAGTTCCTGGCCCATGGCGCGGAACATCTTCTCCAACTGCGGCGACACGTCGCCGGCGTCGGTGACGAGGCAGGCGGGCGACTCGGTGAGACGCGTCGAGAAGCGCACCTCCTTCACCAACCCGCTCAGGTGCCCGCCCAGCTTGCCAAGCAGCGACGCGTGGGCCTTTTCCTGCTCCTTGCGCGCCGATTCGGCCTCCTTCTGCGTCTCGTCGTCGGCCGGCAGATCAACCAGCCCCTTGGCGGCGGACTGCAGTTTCTTGCCCTGGTATTCGTGCACCGCCGAGGTCCACACCTCGTCGACCGGGTCGTCCAGCAGCAGCACCTCGTAGCCCTTGTCGCGGAAGGCCTCCAGGTGGGGCGAGCGTTCCAGCCGCGCGCGGGACTCGCCGCAGAGGAAGTATATCTGCTCCTGGCCGGGCTTCATGCGCCCGATGTAGTCGTTGAGCGACACGCTCTCGCCCGCCGAGGCGGTGGTGACGACGCGCAGCAGCGACAGCAGGTCGTCGCGGTGGTCCGTGTCGCCGATGAGCCCCTCCTTCAGCACGCGGCCGAACTCGGCCCAGAGGGCCTTGTACTTGTCGGCGTCCTTGGCGGCCAGGTCCTTGATCGCGTCGAGCACCTTGCCGACGATGCCGCGCGACATGCGCTGCACCTGCCGGTTCTGCTGGAGGATTTCGCGGGAGATGTTGAGCGGCAGATCCTCCGAATCGACCACGCCGCGGATGAAGCGCAGGTATTCGGGGAGCAGCTCGTCGCAGTCGTCCATGATGAAGATGCGCTTGACGTACAGGCGCACGCCGCGGTGCGTCTCGGGGTGGCGCATGAACAGGTCCCAGGACGCCTTGGACGGAACATAGAGGAGCATGCGGTATTCGAGCGTGCCCTCGATGCGCGCCTGCACGCGCAGCATGGGGTCGGTCCAGTCGTGCGACACGTGGCGGTAAAACTCGTTGTACTCCTCCTCGGCGACCTCCGCCTTGTCGCGCAGCCAGATGGCCTTCATGGAGTTGAGCGTCTCGGCGCGGCGCACGGTCGTTTCGGCGCCGTCCACCTCCTCCTTTTCCTCCACCTCCATCTGGATGGGGTAGGCGACGAAGTCGGAGTACTGGCGGACGATGTGGCGCACCACGCCCTCGTCGGCGTAGTCCTTCATGCCGTCCTCCTGGTCGGCGGGCTTGAGGTGCAGCGTGACCGTCGTGCCGGCCGTGTCGCGCTCCGCCTCGTCGAGCGTGTAGAACCCGTCGCCCGACGACTCCCAGCGGGTCGCCGTGTCCTCGCCCGCGCGGCGCGTGAGCAGGGTGACGCGGTCGGCGACCATGAACGAGGCGTAGAACCCGACGCCGAACTGGCCGATCAGCTCGGCCGGCGCGGCGGCGTCCTTCGACGCGCGCACGCGCTTGAGGAACTCCTGCGTGCCCGACTTGGCGATGGTGCCGATCAGGTCGCCCACCTCCTCGCGCGACATGCCGATGCCGTCGTCGGCCACACTGAGCGTGCGGGCCGCGGCGTCAGCCTCGATGCGAATCGCCGGCTCCAGCCCGGCGGGCATCAGGTCGGGATGCTTGAGGGACTCGAAGCGCCGCTTGTCTATGGCGTCGGAACTGTTGGAAATCAGCTCGCGCAGGAAGATGTCCCGGTTTGAATAGACGGAATGGATCATCAGGTCCAGCAGTTGCCGGGCCTCGGTCTTGAATTCATGGCGCTCACTCATGGCTGTGCACACTCCCTGGTTGTGTGAAGGGCCCCATTATCCCATGCGGCGGCGGGCCGGGGCAAAAGAGGCCCGGCCCCGGCGGCGATGAGGGGCGCGGCGGTGCCGTTTGCAGTCGCGCTGACGGTGCCGTGCGCCCCGTCCACGGCCCTCACCTCAGGGCCCCGGCCAGCAGCCTGATATAGTCGCTGTATACGGCGGAATAGTTCTGCGCGGCGTCATAATACTGGACCCGCACGGTGTGGTAGCCCGGCCCGGCCGGCAGCGTGTGCGCCCGCGTGGCCTTTAGCGGCTCCCAGGCCGTCCAGGTTGCGCCGTTGTCGCTGAAGCGCATGCGCCTCACGCCGGACCCCGCATCCGCCCAACTCAGGTTTAGCATGACGGCCCGGGTGCTCGTCGTCGGCGCATTGTTGTTGATAAGGATGCCGCCCGTGGGCGGCGCGGTGTCCAGGCGGATGTAGTCGCTGAAAACCGCGGAGCGGTTCTGCAGCTTGTCCAGGTACTGCACGCGCACCGTCTTGTAGCCGTCCCCGGCCGGCAGCGTGTAAGCCCGCGTCGCCGCCACCGGCTCCCAGGCGGACCAGGTTGTCCCGTCGTTGCTGAACCGCATCTTGACCACGCCGGTCCCCGCCCCGCCCGACCAGGTCAGCGCAAGCGTGGCATTGGGATTGTCCGTGACGCTGCGGTTGCCGTTGATGGCTATCGTGCCCATGGGGCAATCGGTGATCAGCGTGACGCTGTTGTCCCTGCCCGTGGATGCCCTGTTGCCGATGCCGGTGGCGCCGGCGCAGCGGCCCGCCGCGATGGACGGCACCAGTGTGCCCTCGCTGCCGGCGGTCACGCGCAGCGTGTAGAGCGCTCCCGAACCGCTGACGCTGGCGCTGATGCCCGTGGCCGTGCCGCTCCAGGCCACGTCGTTGACGTCTAAGCCCGTCACCGGCACGTTGAAAGCCACGGAGAACAGGACGGGCATGGCGCTGCCCGGCGTGGGGGCCGGGTCCGCCTGGCCCGCCGCCTGGTTCACGGTGGGTGTTGGAATCTCCAGCATCCAGTTCGCACGGCTCGGGTGTTTCATGCAGTCGAGCGTGGTTGGCGGGTCGGCGGCGGTGGCGTGGCCTCCGTCATAACGCACCGTGACCAGCCCGGACTGGTCCGCGTAGAAGGAGGGCTCGCTCCCGGTATAGCAGAATGGGTCCATGTTCACCCAGTACTGCGAGGGAGAGATGCTGCCGATGATGAACGCATACCCGCCAATGACGCCGACAATACAGCCCAAAAGAAACGGGGGGGCTGCACCTGTCAGTAAGGCAGGGCTGGCCGAGTACTGCTGGTTTACAGCAAAGAACGAGTCCTGCGCCCGCATGAGCGAGCAGAGGGCGTCCTTGGCCTGGGCGAGGGGGTCATAGGCGCTGCTTTCCGGGAGCCGCCCCTGGGCCAGGGGCATAGAAGCTGCGGTAGCCCCAGCGCCAGGGGCGACACGAATCAGGCCGGTTTCGTCTGCGAAGAAACTGCGAATTCCCGTGGAGCCCTGTGTTGTCGCGGTCGCAACCACTGAAAAGTGCATACCACCTCCGCCATCAAGGCTAAAGACATAACCATTTTTGCTTCCGCGCCAGTCGTCTCCCGTCAGCACGGGTGGAACGGCGTTCAGCAATTCGGTAAAGCTGTCTGCAAAATACCCGTGGGCATTGCAGTACGCCCACTGGGCATAGACGACCTTGGTGGTGTCCTGCCGGGCAAGCTCCTCATTTTTCACTTGGCGCTCGCGCAGGCGGTTGACCCGGCTCGGATGGGCCAGACAGGGCTCGGCGGTGGGCGGGTCCAGCACGGTTGCCGCCGCGCCAATTCTTTCCCGGATGACACCGGTCTGGTCCAGAAAGAAACAGACCGAGTCCGGGAGGATGGGGTCAGGCGCGGCGGTCATCTGGTATCCCCCGCAGGATGTGGCGTCGGCGGCGCCGAGCTCAAAGGTGTAGCCGAATTCCTGATCCGTGCCAACAAGAAAGGGGGGGGTGCTAGATGTCAGTGTGGAGAAAGTGAACGCATAGAGATAGGGCGTACACTCCTGGGCGAACATTGCGAACATCTCCTGCGCACGGTGAATGGCGCAAAGATAGTCCCGGGCCTGGTTGACCGGAGATTGGGCGTCTGCCATGGGGAGGTGCCCCTCCGGCGCGGGCAGGTCCGAGGCCGATGCCGGCCCCATGGGGCTAAACCGGATGACACCGCTCTCGTCGGCGCCAAAATACCGGTTGCCGGTGACCCCCAGCACAGCGGGCTCGGCAGAAACCCAAAAGCTCCAATAATAAGAACTTGAAAGGCTGAACAGATACCCATTGCGCGCCGCCAGCCAGTTGCCGCTGAGATAGTTGCCGGCAGGCGGGGCAAGCGCAGCAAAGTCAGTGGCGAAGCACCCGTGATCCTCATAATACGCATACTCCGCCTCGATGACCGTGGTGATATCCTGGAGAGCCAGGAGCTCGTTGGTCTGAATATCCACCGATGCGTCCCCGGCGACCACGGCCCGGCCCGCGCTTGCGGCGAGGCACAGCATCAATGCCAGACCCAGCGCCCGCACACTTTCTGTTCCATTCATGACACATCCTCCCAGTGGTTCCCGCTGCTGCGTTGTTGCCTGTTTCTGACCGGACACTGCACCCACTTCATTCCGGCAGCATAGTACACTACGCAACATTCGTGCCAACCGCCTGGTGCGGCGGAGCCGTGATCAAAGAATACAGGAGTCAGGAGTCAGCATGGAATACAGCAAGCCGCTGGACGGCTATCTCCTTTTGTGGCAATAGATTGTCTTAAGCGTTACGGAGGATTCTTCGAAAGGATTGGCCAAGGTTGCCAGGTAAGAGTACAGCATGCTGCTTTGTCCACATGATGCTGTCCAGCAACGGGACGCTCTCAGGAGAAGCGCTTCAACAGCTTGCCAAGACGGACAAGAAATGTCGCTCATGGACCACATTTGTCACCATGGGGGCCAATTTTGGCGAGAGGAAGCGTGGGGACGGCCCGCGGCGAAACGCGTCCTCTTTCGCCAAGGCGGCCGGGACGGCGGCACGCGGCGCATGCGTGACGACGGCCCTGTTCGGCGCATGCCTCAGGGCAATCGCATTAAAATCGAAGCCGTGCCGGTGGAGAGGACGGAAGCAGGGTGGTGCAGATTCTTTTGAAAGGATGCAAGGTCTGTTAGCCCGCTTCAGCGGGCTCCTCTTTGCCCCCGGCTTCAGCCGGGGGGCAGCGAGTCCAATCTTCCCTTGTTAGCGCGCTTTAGCGTGCTTGACGAAGGCTTGAGCCTTGGATTGAGGACAGGGGCTAAAGCCTGTTGAGAAGCACGCTGAAGCGCGCTGTCCTTGGTGTGTCGCATTTTAGACGTCCCCCCGGCTGAAGCCGGGGGCAAAGAGGAGCCCGCCAGAGGCGGACAAGCCGGCTAAAGCCGGCTGAAAAGACATCTGCTTCCCATTGGGAAGGCCTTCGCTTGCCGCACGGGAGGCGCTGTGTGACGGGACAGCGGCCACTGTTTCTGTCTGTGGTGTCTTCCATATGGCATTCTAATGCGATTGCCCTGCCGGGCATGCCGACGGCGGCTTGCCCGATGCGCGGCCGCCCGGTACAATGGCCCGGGCTGCGATGTGCCTCCCGCCGGGGCGGCGGGACGGCGGGCCGCGAACTCAACGTACAGGAACCCCATCGATGACCAAGCATTTGTCCCTGTTGGTATTGGCTCTTACGCTTGCCGCCGCGCCGCTGTGGGCGGCGGAGAAGACGGGCGCGATTCGCCCGGCCGAGCTGCGCTGCGAATACCGGGCCGACCCCATGGGCATCGACACGCCGCAGCCGCGCTTCACCTGGATCGTGGTGGGCGAGGGCCAGGCCCGCGGTCTGGCGCAGACGGCCTACCAGTTGGTTGTGTCGGACTCGATGCAGGCCATTCAGAAGAACAAGGGCACGCTGTGGGATTCGGGCCGGGTGAAATCGGACAACACAGTGCTGGTGAGCTATGCCGGCAAGCCGCTCGCCTCGCGCACGATGTGCTACTGGAAACTGCGCGTGTGGGACCAGGACGGCCGGCCCTCGGCATGGACCGAGCCGGCCATGTTCTCGATGGGCCTGCTGAAGGCGGAGGACTGGTCCGCCGACTGGATCGGCTATGACGCGCCCGACCCCGGCGGCCAGGAACCGCGGGAGCCGCTGCTGGGCGCCATGTGGGTATGGCATCCCGAGGGCGACCCCGCGAAGGACGCCCCGGCCGGCAAACGCTGGTTCCGCAAGGTGGTGGAACTGAACGAGGTTTCCGGCATACGCGAGGCAACGCTCTATGTCACCTGCGACAACAAGGCGCGTGTCAGCATCAACGGCAAGCGCGTGGCCAAGGGCAAGGACGAGGTTCAGGACCACAGGCAGTTGTATGAGTTTTCGGTGGCCGACCTGCTCAAGCCCGGCCGCAACGTGCTCGCCGTCACGGCGGAGAACAAAACGGGCGCCGCCGGGCTGATAGCCCGGCTGGAAGTGGTCTTTGCCAACGGCAACGTGGCCGCCGCTGTGACAAACGACGCCTGGAAAGTCGCCGACAAGGAACCCGACAGCAAATGGAGCAACGAGGACTTTGACGATTCCGGCTGGGCCAACGCCAGAGAAGTGGCGGAGTACGGCGCCGAACCCTGGGGCAAGGCGGTCTGCAAGCACACCTACCTTCCGCCCGCCCCCTACCTGCGGCACGCTTTTGCCGTGACAAAAAAGGTGCGGCGCGCCACGGCCTATGTGTCGGCGCTCGGCCTTTACGAACTGCGCCTCAACGGCCGTCGCGTGGGCGACTACCTGTTCACGCCGGGCTGGACGGACTACAAGAAACGGGTCTACTACAACAGCTACGACGTGACCGGGCTGCTTCGGGCGGGTGAACCGAACGCTGCGGGCATCATCCTGGCCGACGGCTGGTATGCCGGCCACGTCGGCAACTACGGGCCGGCGTACTACGGGCAGAACCCGCGCTGCATGGCCCAGATCGAGATTGAGTACGAGGACGGCAAAACGGACCGCATCGTGACCGGCGGCACCTGGAAGGCGGGCTACGGCGAACTGCGCGAGGCCGACCTGCTCATGGGCGAGTCGCACGACCTGACCAAGTCCATACCGGGCTGGGACGCGCCGGGATTCAACGACAACGGCTGGGCACCCGTTGCGCTCACGCCGCGCGCCGAGGTGAAGATTCCCGTGCAGGCCTATCCCGGCGAGCCGGTGCGCCGCTTTGAGACCATCATTGCCCGCAAGATGGCCGAGCCCAAGCCGGGCGTGTTTGTCTATGACCTCGGTCAGAACATTGTCGGCTGGGCAAAGATTGCGCTGGACGGCAAGGCGGGGCAGAAGGTCGTGGTGCGCCACGCCGAAATGCTGCAGCAGGACGGCACGCTTTACACCATCGCGCTCCGTTCGGCCCGCGCCACGGACTACTACACGCTGGCGCAGGACGGCACGGTGACGCTGGAGCCGGGTTTCACCTTCCACGGATTCCGCTATATCGAGATTACCGGCGTGGACACGGCGCCCGCGACGGACGGCGTGCGGGGCGTGGTGATGCATTCGAATATCCCGCGCACGGCCGAGTTCGAGGCGTCCAACCCGCTGCTCACCAAGCTGGCCGAGAATATTGTCTGGGGCCAGAAGGGCAACTACTTCGAAGCGCCGACGGACTGCCCGCAGCGCGACGAGCGGCTCGGCTGGACGGGCGACGCCCAGTTCTTCATGCCGACCGCGCTCTACACGGCGGACATCGGCGCGTTTCACACAAAGTGGCTGGTGGACCTGGTGCAGGACGCGCAGTTGGACGACGGCTCCTTCGCCCATGTCGCGCCCAATGTGAACCAGGGCGGCGGCGCGGTGGCCTGGGGCGACGCGGCCATCATCTGCCCCTACCTCATGTACCGCTTCTACGGCGACACGCGCGTGCTGGAACAGCACTTCGACCACATGGTCAAGGGCATGGACTTCCTCGAGGCGACCAGCAAGGATTACATTCGCGACAAGCTGGGCTTCGGAGACTGGCTCAATCTGGGCGGCGGCGCCAAGGACGAGGTCATCTGCACGGCCTACTACGCGTACCTTGCGGGGCTCATGTCCGAGATGGCCGGCGTCATCGGCCGCACGGCCGAGCAGGCCAAATACGCCGACCTGCACACCAAGGTCCGCGACGCGTTCATCAAGAACTTTGTCGGCCCGGACGGCAAGATTCTTGAGAGCAGCCAGACCGGTTACGCGCTGGCCTTCGCCTTCGACCTGATTCCCGAGGAATTGAAGAAGGCGGCGGCGGACCGTTTTGTCGAAGAGATAAAGCGCTTCAACGGCCACCTCGCCACGGGCTTCATCGGCACGCCGCGACTGCTGCCCGCGCTCACCCTCGCGGGCCGCGAGGATGTGGCCTACAGCCTGCTCATGAACACCACCTTCCCCTCCTGGCTCTATCAGGTCACGCTCGGCGCCACCACCATGTGGGAACGCTGGAACGGCTGGACGCCGGAGAAGGGCTTTGCCGATCCCGGCATGAACAGCTTCAACCATTACGCCTTCGGCGCCGTGGGCGAGTACCTCTACGACCACGTCGCGGGCATCATGCCCGACGGCATCGGCTTCAAGAAGATCATCCTGCGGCCCCGTCCCGGCGGCGGGCTGGCTTCAGCCAAACTGTCGTACCGCTCCATCCACGGCGGCATCCTTTCGGACTGGAAGATCGAGAACGGCAAGTTCATGTACAACGTGGAAGTGCCCGCCAACACCACCGCCACCGTGTGCCTGCCCTCCGCCGCGCTCGAAACCGCCCGCGCCGACGGCGCGCCGCTGTCGCAGGCAAGCGGCATCACCGCGGCACGCCTGGAGAACGGCGAGGTCAAGTGCCAGGTCGGCTCCGGCAGGTACACGTTTGAGATTGCCTATACGCCGCCTGCGGCGGGGAAGTGACCAGATGATGTTCACTAAGAAGCGAATCATAATAGCCACGTGCGCTATTCTGGCAGTTTTGGCATGTATCTATTGGTCAGCGTATGTGGAGTCGGGCAAGTTCTTATTGATGGACAGATGCAAGGAGGAGGGGGGCAGGTGGGATTTTCAGACAGACACATGCGTGTACGGGGATGATCAGGATATCCGGACACTGGAGAAAACGGAACAACCTGGGAAGCCAGAGGAATCCAAGGGTGCTTCCACGGGTAGGGAATGAGGGGCGCTGGACTTTATGACGGGACGCAACTGATGGCCGAGGACCTGAGAGTTTGGTTGAAACGGGCCGTGGCGCTGTCCAAAGCGCCCGGCGCGACCGCGTGTGTCGGCCGGGCCGGCGACAAGGATCTGTTTCTGGCCGCGGAAGGCCTGCGCCAGATTACGCCGGTCACCGAGGCGGCGACCGAGGACACGCTCTATGACCTGGCGTCGCTGACCAAGCAAATCTCCACCACCACGTCCGTCATGCTGCTGCACGAGGACGGCAAGCTGAACCTGGACCAGAAGGTGTCGGAATTCCTGCCGATTCCCGGGTTGGAGCAATACACGCTGCGCCAGTGCATCACGCACACGGCGGGGCTCGCGCCGTTCAAGCCCTGGCACACCGACATCCATTCGCCGGAGGAGATCGTGCAGCGCATCGCCGACCTGCCACCGGCGCATCCCGCGGGCA
>CAIUWO010000252.1 GCA_903902895.1 Candidatus Hydrogenedentota bacterium
GCCTTGACGGGCCCCGGCGCGGCCGCCCGGAACGGCAACCGCATCCCCCCGCCGCAGCGCCTGGATGGCTGCGGCGGCGAGTTCGTCGCAGCGCTCATTATACGTGTTTCCGGTGTGGCCTCTCACCCATCGCCATTCGACGTCATGCTTTTCCACCAGGGCGTCCAGGCGCTGCCACAAATCAACGTTCTTAACGGGACCGCAGCGGCGTATCCACTTCTTCTTCTTCCAGCCCGCGATCCACTCGGTGATGCCCTTCTTGACATACTCCGAATCGGTGTACAACTGAATCTTGCAGGGCCGCTTGAGGGCGGACAATGCCTCAATGGCCGCAGTCATCTCCATGCGATTGTTGGTGGTGTCGGGCGCCCCGCCTGAAATCTCCTTGATGTGGCCGCCATACAGCAGCACCGCACCCCAACCACCGGTGCCTGGGTTGGGTTCGCAGCCGCCGTCGGTGTAAATGACAACCACAGGTTCCTGCGGCACTGGCTTGGCGGGCATGTCAGACTCCTCCGCCCGGCGCAGTTGAAGCCCGGCCGGCCTGAATGCTTTCGATTAGGGAGACCACGCGCTCCTGCCTGTTGTCCCGCGCGAGCACGAGAGGCGTCTTGCCTGCATTGTTTTGAATGTCCAGCGAGGCACCGCGCTGGACAAGCACCTGAAGCACACCGCCTTGGCCAAAAACGGCGGCGGTATGCGCCGGGGTGTCGCCAAAGGCGTCGCGCGCCTCGATAAGCGCCCCGTGGTCCAGCAGCCATTCCGCCTCGACCGCCCGGCCGAGCATCGCCGCCACGTGCAGCGGCGTCATGCCGGTAACGTCCTTGGCGTTCATATCCGCGCCGTGCTCCGCCAGCATTTCCATGGCTGCGCGGTTTTCGCTGCTCACGGCAGCGTGCAGCGCGGTCTTGCCTTTGCGGTCACGTGCGGCGACTGCATCGGCCGGGTCCTTATCCAGCAGGCTGCGAAGTCCGTCGTTCTTGCTGCGGGCAACGAGGTCGTGGGGACTGGGAGCGCAGCCCGGCAGCACTGCCAGAAGCAGGAGCAGTGCGGGGCTGCACAATCGCGTTATGCGGCATACGGTGCTGTTTATCATGTCCACCCTGATTTCGAAACACGCACCATGAACCGGCCATCCCGGTTACGGCGCGGAAGAACGCGCGGGGAGTCTAGCATAGCGCGGCGGTTTCATGCATGACCGGCTCTCTACGGATTTGCCTTGCCCAGGGCCGCGCGAACGGCGGCCTCTATCTGGTCATCCAGGAGATTGTCGGCAATGATATTTCCGTCAGGGCCAATGAGGAGAATATTGGGCAGCGCGGTGACGCCGTACTGTTCTGCGACGGGGTCGCTGAACCCTTCCAGGAGCACCCCTTGGGGCCAGGATTCCTGGTGACCGGTGACGAAATCGCTGATAATCTTCTTGTCCTCCCCCAAACAAAGCCCGAGCAGCACGAAATCGCTGCGCTGGCCGAATTCCTGCCATATGTTCTTCAGGTGGGGCAGTTGCGCCTCGCAGGGTTTGCACCAGACCGCCCAAAAGTCTATCAGCACATAGCGGCCACGCAAGTCCTGCAGGGACAGGGTGCCACCCTCCAGTTTGTCCACAAGCAGGCCCGGCGGAGCATTTTCGGGCTCCGGCGGTGGGGCCTCCCCTTCCGGATGCAGTTGGACAGTGCCCAGATCCACCGGCGCATCGTTGCCGGGGGTGACCGGCAGCACAACAAATTTCACCTCGTCGGACTTGTAATAATACTTGATGGGGCCGCCTTTGCAGGCGTCGCGGTCATAGACCGGTTCCACCCAAAGCACATAGGTGCCAGGAACAAGCTCCTCAATTTCCAGTCGGCCATCTTTGTCAGCCTGAATCCATATGGGACGGTTGTTTATCCCCGAAGCCTGCCTCCCGGGCCCCCCGCATTCCAGCGCAATACTGGGACCGGAGTCGCTCTTTTCCACCCAGGGTTTCGCCTGGTCCGGAATCGCGATGCGCAGGACAACCTTTCTGCCGGGAATTGCTTGGGTTTGGACGGCCTGTCCAGCAATTGCGGTGACCGATCC
>CAIUWO010000253.1 GCA_903902895.1 Candidatus Hydrogenedentota bacterium
CCGGCGTGTGGCCTACGCGGTCTGGCCGCGGTAGAGGCTGTCGACGACGTTGCGGACGAACTGCTCGTCGGTGAGGCCGAGCAGGGCGGATTCGGGGAAGGCTGCCTTTTCGCGGAAGTGCGCGGCCAGTTCGGCGAAGAGCGTGAGGCGCGCGGCGGGGTCGAGGCTGTCGCGGCGCAGGATGGCCCCGATGGCGACGGCGACCTCCATGGGCGCGGTCTGCTGGCGGAGGCGGGCCTCGATGTGGGGGTGGTCGCGCAGGGAGTTGTATTTGCCCGCGGCGAGCAGGCCTTCGCTGAACCCGGCGGCCGGGGGGGTGCGCACGACGACGGTGTTGGCGACGTAGTCGCCGAGGCGCTGGTTGAGCCGGCTCAGCGCGCAGGCCGCGCCGCCCACGAGGTAGAACAGCGGCAGCATGTCGACGGCGCGGAGCAGGTTGCGCATGAAGACCTGGTTGA
Source organism: Candidatus Hydrogenedentota bacterium (assembly GCA_903902895.1). Classification (GTDB taxonomy): domain Bacteria; phylum Hydrogenedentota; class Hydrogenedentia; order Hydrogenedentales; family CAITNO01; genus CAITNO01. The sequence continues at coordinate 459 of CAIUWO010000253.1, forward strand.
ACCTGAGGCGGAGCCCGGCGGCGTCCATAACGCGCAGGCGCAGCAGCCATTTGCCCAGGGTTCTGCCGCCCCAGAACCATTCCAGCGCGATGCCGTAACCCATGCTGATCAGGAAATACAGGAGCGTGATCGCGGCGGTCGCGATGTCGCCGCTGAGCATGAACAGCGGGGCAAGCACCTTCATCAGCATCATCTCAAGCACGGCCACGGCCACCAGGTCCACCGCATAGGCGAGGAAGCGGATGTAGGGACCGGCAAGGGGCACGGAGAAGGCGACGCCCTCGGGCGTGCGTATGACGAGGCCGGGCGGCCGGAATCCGTTCACGGGCGCGCCTCCTTCCCGCGTCCGGCCAGCCACAGGTAGAGCGCCAGGCAGCCCAGTTCGAGCGAGCCGAAGGCTATCTTGACCCAGTAGGGAAGCAGCGGCGCGTGGTACTGGGAGAAGAAGGACTCGACGATGCCGGCCCACACGAGCAGGACGGCCACGCCGGCGATCAGCGTTGCCAGGTCGGGCGCGGTTTCGCGCAGCCGCGCGCGCACCCGTTTGCGCGTGCCCCAGCCCATAAGCGCGCCGCCGAGGATGAGGCCTGCCTGGCCCGCAATCAGGATGGACGGAATCTCCACGGAGCCGTGGGGCAGCAGCCACCCCGCGACGAACACGCCCTCCCCGGCGCGCACGTAATCGGCCACCACCGCGCCGAGGATGATGCCGTTGTAGAAGAGCAGCACGAAGGTGCCCACGCCGAAGGTGACGCCCAGGGCCATGGCCACGATGGACACTTTCGTGTTGTGCGTCATCAGCATGGCGGCGAACTGCGTGTGGGCGCCGCTCCTGCGGCTGTCGGCGTGCTCCTCCTCCTTCTGCACCCGGTCCGACGGATCGCCCTGCAGGTGGGCGAAGGGCATGAGCACGTCCTTCGCGGACGGGTCGAGCAGGGTCGCCCCGGCGCCGAAGAGCACGCCCAGCAGGGTGATGCCGACGGAGAGGCGGAAGGCCCAAAACTGCCTGCGGAAGGTGGCCGGGAAGGTCTGCGTGAACCAGGCCACGAAGGAGAAACGGGTCTGGCCCGAGCGGGACTCGTGGATTTCGGCGTAGGCCCGCGCCACCAGCGGTTCGAGCCGCAGGCGCAGCACATGGTCCTCGGGAAAGCCGGACAGGCGCGCCAGACCGCTGGCCGCGCGCTGGTAGAGATAGTGCATGCGCCGGGCCTCGTCGAGCGTGAGCCTGCGGGCGGCGTCGCGGTCGAGCGTGCCGAGCATGGCCTCCAGCTCCTCCCAGTAGGGCGATTCGGAGGCGTCAAAGCGGCCGACATCCACAATCATAGCAACTGCCTCTGCCGCGCGCCGATGTACTGCGACACCAGCTGCGGGCACAACCGTTCATTGGCCGCCATGGCCATCGAAACGCCCCGCTGCCGCAGGCGCAGTTCCAGTTCGCGCAGGTCGTTCCACACCAGGTGCCCCGCGAGCCGCAGGTACACGTCATCGGCGGTCTCCACATCGGTCCCCTGGAAGACCGGCCCCACGCCGGGCGCGGGCAGCATGTTCACCATCACCAGATGGCGCCGGGCGATGATGCCGACGTTGTTGATAAAGCCCTCGGCCAGCACCGGGTCGTCCAGACTGGTGAGGAAGAAGAGCATGGCCCGGCGGCGCAGCCGCAGGCGGAGAAAGGTGAAGGCCTCGCCGAAATCGGGATTGCCCGCGCCCGGTTCGAGTGCGTAGACGGCGTCGCGGCAGGCGCTGTAGTGCTGCCGCCCGTGTCCCGCGCGCACAAAGGCGCGCACCCGCTCGTCGAAGGCCATCACGCCGAAGAGGTCGCCCTGCCGCTGGGCCACGGCGCCCAGCACCATGGCCGCCGTGATGAAGCGCTCCAACTGCGTGCGGTCCGCGTCGGCGGTCTCCAGATCGTTCAGGGCCGGCGCGGGGCGCGCGCTCAGACGCGACACGTCCATCACCAGGTACACCTCCTGCACGCGCTCCACCTGGAACACCTTGGTGATCGGCCTTGCCCGCTTGGCGGTGGTTTTCCAGTGGATGTCCTCGTAGGAGTCGCCCGGCAGGTATTCGCGCAGCTTCTCCACCTCGCGCCCCTTGCCCACCTGCCGCTGGGCGTGCACGCCGACCAGTCCCCGGTTCAGGAAGATGGCGGCCAGCCCCTTTTGCTCGGGTATCATGTTGGGGTAGCCGCGCATGCGGCAGGCCACCGTGATGTCGCGGCGGAAGGCCCAGAGCCCCCATGGCGAGTCCACTTCCACCCGCAGCAGGGTCAGCGAAGACACGCCCCGCCTGTGCATGGTGTAGGGCCATTGCACCCGCCCGGCGCTGCCGTCGGCAGGCGGGTGGACGGAAAGAATCTCCTGTTCCGGGGTGGCCGCCCCGGGCCACAGCGCGGCAATGCGGACAAGGTCCACGCCCGCCTGAACCGTGAGCTCCAGTGCGGCCGGGCGGTCGACCGTGGCCCGCGCATCGCCGGGGACGGTCACGGCCACCGTTGCGACGGCGCGGCGTCCGCGCCACGCATCGGCCGCGGCGGCCAGCGCGAGCAGTCCGCAGAGGACCGCGGCAACCGGCAACAGACCGGGCTGCACGGCCCAAAGGGCCGCACCGCCCGCGCCTGCGAGCGCGGTCCAGGAGATTAGCCTGTTGCCGGGAACCATCATCGCGGCACGGGCACCTCCTGCAGTATGCGCTGAATCACCTCGTCCACACCGAGCCCCTCAATCTCGTATTCGGGCCGCAGCACAAGCCGGTGCTCGAGCACGGGCACGGCGAGCATCTTCACGTCGTCGGGCGTCACGAAATCGCGGCCATGGATGGCGGCGTATATCCGCGACGCGAGGATCAGCGCCTGGGTGGCGCGGGGGCCTGCCCCGACCAGAATGGCGTTGTCGGCGCGGGTGCGGCGCACCACGTCGACCATGTAGGCTAGCAGCTCCTCGCGCACCACGACCTGCGCGAGCAGGCCGTGCATGCCGGTCAGCTCCTCCTGCGAGATCACCTGCCTCACGCCGCCGTTCGCCAGCGTGCTTTCCGGCGCGTCCGCGCCGAGCATGCGCCGCGCCAGGTCCAGCTCGTCGACGCGGTTGGGGCAGTCCATGCGTATCTTCAGCATGAACCGGTCCTTCTGCGCCTCCGGCAGCGGATAGGTGCCCTCGTACTCGATGGGGTTCTGTGTGGCGAACACGGTGAACAGGGGCGAGAGCGTGTGCGTGTCGCGGTCGATGGTGACGCAGCGCTCCTGCATCGCCTGGAGCAGGGCCGACTGCGTCTTCGACGGGGCGCGGTTGATCTCGTCGGCGAGCAGGAACGACGTGAACACGGGCCCCTTGACCAGCGTGAACGAGCTTGAGCGCATGTCGAACACGTTGGTGCCGATGATGTCGGCGGGCATGAGGTCGGGCGTGAACTGGATGCGCGCGAAGTCGCAGCCCATCGCGCGGGACAGGGTGCGCACGAGCAGCGTCTTGGCGATGCCCGGCACGCCCTCCACCAGCGCGTGCTGGCGCGTGAAGATGGCGACGAGCGCCAGGTCCACCACGTCGCGCTGTCCGATGATCACGCGGGCCACCTCGTCCCGCACGCGACCCAGCACTTCTTTCAGGGATTCAAGGTCTTGTGCCACGATGCATCTTCCTTTCCGCCAGGGCCGC
>CAIUWO010000254.1 GCA_903902895.1 Candidatus Hydrogenedentota bacterium
ATGGTCGCTTCAATGTCCTTTGCCTGGAACGCCTCGGCGTAGGCGTGCATCACAGCGCTTATTTCGGGCGCCACCTCCACCTTTGGGGCCGCGGGGGCCGCAGGCGCGGCGGGGGCCGCCGCCGGGGCGGCGGCAGGCTGGGCTGTCGCGGAGTGCTGGCCTATGCAGAGCCCGCAGGCGACCAGCGCAACACAGACAATCATTCTCATCGTTTTGCATGCCGTCATCACTGTACACCTCCTTGTTGGTGCCTATGCGCGTTCGCCACGAGCACCCATAGCCCGTGAACTTCGCGCCGCCATTTTCTATAAGTTCCCAAGGTTCATTTTTCCGCCCACGAGGCACGATTAGAGACCCTGGGGGATTCTCTCACAAACACCGTCGTTTCTAACAGTCCGGACCCGTCCAGAGCGCGCTCTTTGCCGCCAATGCATTCTTAAACGTTCGAGTCTCCCGCCCGCACACCGGCCTACTTCTTTATTTCCGTCATCAGTTGCTGGAAGTCCGGGTTTTCGTCCAGGATTTCCACGGCGGCGGCGCGCAGTTTGTCCACCTGCTCCCGCGTCAGTTTGAATGATGTGGGGAGCGTGGTGAGATAGGTGCGCTCGGCCTCGTCAGGCACCCGTTCAAAGTCCACCTCGATGAAGCTATAGTCAATTTCGTTTCCCGTCAGTTCGGGGAAATGCTGGGGAACGGCATCCTTGCCGTACAGTTCCGTGATCTTGTCGCGCAACTGCTGTTTCTCTGACGTGTTGCGCACATTGTTGCGCATCAGGGCAAGTTCGGCGTCGGTAAAGTTGCTCATCGGCGCCGAGGTTGCCATGCCGATCAACTCAAAGAGGCCGAGCCCCTTTCCCTTGACATCCCAGCCGGGCTTCTTGATTGCGGGCTTTGCGTTGACGGTAATGATCACGACCTTTTTGGTCACCCCATTCTTGAGCGGGTTGCCCGCAATGTCCCCGGGAAACCCCCCGCCCAGAATCTGAAGGATCGGCAGCAGTCCGAGATTGTCGGAAACACCGCCGTCGCACAGGTGAACATAACGCCGTCCCGGCTTGATGTAGGTGTCTGCCTGCAGCGCATAGCGGTACCGGAATGTGCCGAGCCTCTTTTGCTCCAGTTCCTGCGTCATCCATTCGGGTTTGACGTAGTCCCCGTTCTTGGGATAATTGTTCAGGGTCATCGGGGCGAGCAGCCCGGGAACGGAGGCGGAGGCGGACACCGCGTTGCCGACGGGGTAGGCGGCGAGGTCGGAATAGAGCATGTCAAACTGGCGCTGGGTGAAGTCGAAGCGGATTCCCATCTCGGCATCTGTGGCGTTAACCACGACAAAGGGCCGCTGGTTGCGCTGCAGCAGGTCGGCATAGGTTTTATTCTCGAAAATATCCCGGCTGAAGTCGTCACCCAGCATGTCCGAGCGGCCATAGAGGGGCGAGGCGAGTTTCGGCCAGTTGAACGGGTTCAATACCTGCTTGACGATATTGCCCTGAATGTCCCTGTACAGGACCTTTTCGCTAAAATCCTCAAATATCCGGTCCCCAAAGAGACCGTAATAGGCGCAGGGAAGGCTGCCGCCGGACACCGAGGAGATGATGTCCACTTCGTCCAGCAGCCGGCGCTGCTTTCCTTCCCAGACGACCTCGGTGTCGCGCAGCTTTTCGAGCACGCCGTAGCAGAACGCGGCGGCGCGGGTGCCGCCGCCGGAGAAGGTCAAGAGCACCAGCAGGCTGTCGGAATTGTTTTCCCCGGGCGCGATGTTTCCGTACCGGTAGCCCGAATTCTCCGTGAAACTTTCCATCTTCTTGTTCTGCACGGGAATGGTGTTGCAGCCAGCAAGCGCCAGCACCACCATGCTTAGCGCGCAGATCCAAACTCTTTTCTGCATCATGACACCAAGTCTCCTGTACTCTGTGAGTTAAAGACACCGAACCGAAAAGGGACGGTCTCTCGTCCCGCCAGAACAAAGCCCGCTCCAAAGAAGCGGAAGTCAGCCCTTAAAGGACATGCTGCTGCGCACGTGAAAGCCCAAGGGTTCCTGGGGGCCCTTTTTCGCGGCGGCAGCCTGCAGGTCAAACTTGCCGCCGCCCTCTAGATCTCCGAGCAGTCCGGAGTAGACGCCCATCACTTCCGCGGCAGCGTCAAGCCCCGCCGCAAGATTGAGGTCAAAATTAAGCTCCGCCTCGTTGCACAGCACCCTGCGCAATTCGAGGTCGTAATAGGCCTGAACCCTCCCGGACACATCGACATGCCCCAGGGCGGCCAGTTTCCCCTTCGCCTTGCCCGGCGCAATCTCGCTGACCAGGCAGGCGCATTTCCTGCCCCAGTACTCCCCGTCGCTGAGGTAGGTGGTGCGGACCAGCACGGGAATCCTGCCCTTGAATCCCGGCATGCTCAGTTCCTGCTCCCGCTCCCAGACATCGCCCGGAACAAGTCCCGGGGAGGGAAACTGCATGCCCGAAAGGGCAAGGATGGATATCACCACCCGTGGTCCAAGCTTCTCCGCCGTGTCACCCATCGGGGTGCCCTTGGGCGTCAGTTTAACCACGATGGGCTCCGACATATTTGACATGTCGGGCCGCTCAAGTTTTGTGTTGGCGAAAGTGACGGCCGGCGCGGCCACCATTTGCTCCGCAAAGGATTGCACAACGCCACCCCGCCGCTGCAGATTCACGGGGTAGCCGAAGTGGTTTCCATACAGGTTCGCGTCCTGGAACTCCAATTGGAGCGTCGCGTTTCCGTCCCTGTCAACGTCCGTCGCCGCCAAGGTCATGTCCGCCTCAAGCACCAGGTTCAATCCCGTGCTTCCGGTCAGGGCCGGGTTGCCCTTGCCCTGTATGGCCACGGACAGACCGACCGCCGCCTTCTGTTGGGGCTTCCATGCCAACTGGAAAGGACCGTCTTTGGGGCGCCCGGCGAGCGCCGATTCCGAGGTGAGCTGGGGGGCGCTCCCGGCGCCCCCTCCCATGCCTGCCGCCAGTTTGGGCGACAGTTCCCGGTATCCAATCCATCCGACAAGGACGGCCACGAGCAGCCACAGCCATCTGTGACTCTTCTGCTCGCGCCCCCGCGCGCGCTGAATCAACGGGTCGGCGTCCGGGTTGTACCTGAAATCGAAGTCCATGACGGATTCTCTCCCTGCTCCTGACTGCTTTCAGCCGCTTGTCACACCCAACAAGAGGAAGTTTGTTTCCTAGTTTAACGCCGCCCGCCACCGCATATTTCCACCATTCGCCGGCTGCTACAAGCAGCCTCTCCGCGTTTTCGCGGAGCCTGAATCAGCCATCAATTCTTTCCGTTGCCCGCGACCGGGCCCGAGGGGGCCTTGTTATCGCGCCACGGATAAAACTCATCGAACCGTCGCGGCTGCAAATCCAGCTGCATTCGCCATTGCACGGCATCCATGGCGCCCTCATAGGTGTCCCGGCCAATCTCGCCATGAACGTAGTTGAGCGCCATGCGAACGTTTTCGTTCAGGTACCAGTTTACACCCAGGGTCGCATTTGTTTCACGTCCACCCTGAATATAGCTTTCGTTGAGGTCCAAATGGGACAGCCGCGCCGCCGCCTCCCAGGCACCCGTCCCCCGGAAAGTGCGGAAGCTGAAGGGATGGGCGGGCACGGGGTTGCCAAAGACCCCGGCGCGCGCGTCATAGGGGCGCTGCTCGCCGGTCAGCACATAGGCGACCTGTCCGTAGACGCCAAAAAAAGCAACCTCGCCGCGTTCTGCCAGGTCAAAGGGGATGTTCCACAGGATGCTGTTTGACGGGCGCTCCCAGCCGGTGCGCCCCTGAAACCAGTCCGTGAGATGCGGATAGCGGCTGGCCACCTCGTCGGCAATGTCGTTCAGTGTAACCTGCTCCTCCCGCACGGCCCCGGAACTGCGGGCCCAGACGGCTTCGCCCTGCAGCAGCAGGGGGCCGCGCGCATAGGCGGCCTCCAGGTTCACAAGGGTCATCGCGTCCGCCGAGAAGTCGCCCGTGTCCAGATAGCGCGGCGCGGCATCCACCTCGGGCCGGGCCCTGTATTGCAGGGAATCCCTCATGAACCGGTGCGCGAGAGAAACGCCCACGTGCAGCAACTCGCGACGGTCGTCGCGCCTGAGGAGCAGGCCGGTCAGCCGCCCGACAAGCGAAAAGGCCTGGCTGTCGCTTATTTTCTCGACGCTGTCCGTGTCCCAGAACATGCCCACACTCCAGGCCATCCTTTCCCTGAAGGCGGTGTTGGCCGCCTGCAGTCCAACACCGCGTGTTGTGGTCAGCGTGTCGGCGAGCGAACGCTCCATAAAGACCTGGTGCCGCAGGCTGGTCATGTTCTCCAGCCCGAAAGGTTCCTTGAAGTGACCCAGGCGAAGGCTGCCGAGATATGGGATGCCGTCCCACTGAAGGAAATTGTCCTGCAGTTCGACCTCGCCGTTGTTAATGTCGAGCTGCAAACGGAACTGCGTCTTCTCGTAGAAAACGCCGCGGATGTCTATCTGGCTGTCACGCACCCCGAAATCGGCGCCTGTGGGCGGCGCGATGGAATCGAGGGCGCTGTCCTGCCCAACGCCGGCCCAGTCCAGCAGGACATACCCGCCGATGCGCAGCTGCAGGCGGTCGTCTATGGCACGCCACACCAGTCCCTCCGCCCAGGACGGACTGAACAGGGGTCGACGGGCCTGTTCCGCAAAGGCTGAGGCTGCCGGCGCATCGAGAGGCGGCGCGTCCTCAGCGTTCCCGCGAACGCCTGCCAGGACGGCTGCGATGAAGAGCAGCGCAACCCTATGGGCCGACAGCGGACTTGTCATGTGTCGATTACTCTTGACCCCAGCAGGGCGACGTCATCCGTCACCATTTTGGTTTTTCCTGATTATAAAGCGCCCAAGACTGATCCGGCGGAAGACGCCGGCGCCGTCACGGACGCACTGGACCTCTTCATCGTCATTCTCATTGCTCTTCCAACCCGCCGCATTGACGGGCAGGCATCCCGCCGGAAACGCCTGAAGGGTTTCTGGCGGGGCCGCCGTTGGGTTCGTTCAGCAGGCGCGCCTCCTCACGCTGCGGAAGAGGAAATTCCATTCCCGGGGCGGCCTCCACGGCCTTGTACACACCCAGGGCCAGTTCGCTCCGCACCTGAAACCATTTGTCAAACTGGTCTGTCCATGCGCGCAGTTCGAAATTGACCCCGCTTTCCCCATAGGCCACCAGAAAGCACCTGGGCGGGGGGGAGGCCATCACGGCCGGGTTTGCGCGTGCCACGGACTCCACCAGGGCGACCACGTCCGCCGCGTTGGCGCCATAATTGATGCCCAGGGGCAGGTCGATGCGCCGTCGCCGGTCGCTGAGCGTCCAGTTGGTCACCTTTTCGGAGACGAGCTGGGAATTGGGCACCATGACCTCCGCGCCCTGCGGGGTACGCACCACGCTGGCCCGGATGCCGATGCGCCTTACCTCGCCCTGGATGGAGGCCGTTTCAATTGCGTCACCCACGTGAACGGGCCGTTCAAACAGGAGAATCAGGCCGGAAACAAAATTGTGCACCACGCTTTGCAGGCCGAAGCCCAGGCCCACACTGAACGCGCCGGCCAGCACCGTCACACGGGTGAAGTCAACGCCCATCATGCCGAGGGCGAGCATGAAGCCGACAGCGAGAATGACGTAGTGAAGCAGGGAGGACGCCGCGTAGGAGGCGCCCGCCGTGATGCTGGTCCGGGGGTAGACCTCCTCGTTGAGCACGAAACGGAGGAAGACCGAAGACAGGTGGGCGGCGTAGACGGTGATGAGAAAGGCAATGATGTCGCCCGGGGTGACACTGAGCGAGCCGCGCTCCAGTTTGGCGTTGAGCAGCGCGCGGGAGAACTCTGCCACAGGGATAAGGAGCCCCAAATAGTCCAGCGCCCGGCCCAGACCGGACAGCATGGCCACGAACACGAGGAGGCGAAAGGTCCGCCGCAGCAGCAGGTCGCGGTGGCACTGCACCAACCGGAGCGTGCGCAGCGGCCACAGGTGCAGGGCCAGCGCCGCCATACCGTTGAGCACGAGGAGAGAGGCGTACAGCCTCAACGCCAGCGCACTCACGGAAAGCACTCCGGAGGTCACCAGACGCGCCAGAAGCTGATAGCCGAAGACGCCGGCGGCAAGGGAGAACAGAAAGGTCAGAAACACCACTGCAACCGGCAAGCGCATGGCTGGAAGCCAGGGCGGGACGCCGGCGCCGTCACGGGGGCGCAGCCGCCACAGCAGCCACCCCGCGACCGCGAGTCCCGCCAGGTTCTCAAACAGCAGAGACGCCTGGCCGATGGGGGGCACTCCCGCCACTGCCTGCCGAAACACATCGACGGCGAACAGCCCCCCCAGCACCCACAGTCCGCGCAAAACCAACGGGTGCACGGCGGGCCGTACAATGAGGATGGCCGGCACGATGGTGAGAATCTGCAGGATGCCCCGGCCCATTCCGGGAACATCGGTGAACGGCGAGGTTCTGTACAGCAGGGCAAGCGTCAATGCCGTCGCATAGGGATGCTCGAACACCCCGGAAACGGACGCCTCAAACAGGCCCGCGTCATCCCGCCGCCGCACCCACCGGCGCGCGGCAAGCATCATGCAGACAAGAACCGCGAGAAGCGCGGCGTCCACACGAAATCCACCGGTGGCACCCCAGGCATAGTCGGCCAAGGTGCCAACCGCAATCTCGTGAAGCGCGCCCATGTCGTCGGACACCTCGTTCCACGGCCGGTTCCACAGTCCGGGACTCCACAGGACCGGACTGTCCGGATGGAATGCGCCTGCCACGGACTTGTCCCGGATCTGCGTGATGCGGTCCAGGGCCTTCCCGCATTGGTCCGCCTCGCCGACGATGCCGCTCAAGAGAGTGAGAAGTTGCGCCCGCCTTTCCCGGAGGGGTGCCTGCGCCGCCTCGATGGCGCCTGTTGTGCGACCGATCTCATGGAGGACCGAGGCGGGTTCTTGGGAAGAAAGGGCCGCTTGCCGGGTGGCAGCCCATACCGTGTGCAGGGCGGCGAGGCGGTCTGCGCCTTCTTGAAGGCTCGTTGCCCGGTCCGTGAGCGCCTTCATCCAGCCCAAGGCCCTCTTTTGCCGCTGCTGCCAAATGAGCTGCTCCCGCTCAAGCGCCGCCAGGGTGATCGCCCGTTCTTCGCCCAGTTGCACATTTCCGCCGGAGAACTCCTCCGCAACACGCCCGATGTCGCCGCGAACCGTCTCCAACTCCCGGTCCAGTGTGCGGAGAAAGGCCGAAACCCCGACGGACTGCAAGGGGACCTCTGCTGCAGAAATCGCGGACGGGGCGGGTGCCGGCGTCTCCGCGGGCGCCTTCGGGGGCGCGGCAACGGTTTCCGCCGCCGCGGGCACGGACGCGGCCGACAACAGGAATGCAACGGCAAATACGCCCAAGGCAAGCACCCATGCGCTTTGGCGGTGTGATTGGCGGCGGTTCTTTGACAAACTCATTTACTTCAGTTTCCCCTGGTCGTGAAGCGCCCAAAACTGTTCCGGCGGCATGCGCCCCTCGAGCGTCACGCCCAATTCCGTAATCGTGCCCATCGCGCGTATGCCGTCGAGGCCCTTTTTCACCGTCGCCGGTGTGAAGATGAGGCGGGTCAGGCGCAGGTCCTTGAGCGGTGTCAGGTCCGTCACGGGAGTGCCCCCAACGTGGAGCCGTTGCAGGCTTGTCATGCCCGAGAGCGCGCCCAAATCCGAGACCTTGGTTCCCTCGAGCGTCAGGCTGACGAGCGGGCTTTTTGCGAGCGGCGAGATATCCGTCACGGGAAGCCCGTTCAGCCAAAGCGACTGCAACGGCGCGCCGTTCAATGGCGCAAGGCTGTCAATACGGGTGCCGATCAGGATTATCTCCGTCAGCGGCATTCCCAAAAGCGGCGCAAGGTCCCGCACCGCCGTGTCATTCAGATAGAGTTTTTCCAGTTTCATGCCCTTCAACGGTGCAAGGTCCGTCACCCGGGTCCCTTCCAGGCAAAGCACCTTCAAAGGCATGCCCCGCAACGGGGCAAGATCGACCACCGCCAACCCCCGCAGGTCCAGCGCGTTGAAGGGGATGTCCCGCAACGGAGACAGGTCGGCGATGACCGGGTCGGAGCTGAGATCGCCCACAAGGCCCATGTCCTGGTCTTGAAAGAATTCGGCATGCCCCGCATAGCCGGGGTTCGCCGCAAGGAGGCGGGCGTGCAACAGTTCCGGTTTCTCCACCACCTGGGTCGCGGTCAGTGCGGGTACCGCCGGTTCCTGGCCGCCGGCACCGCCGGACCATGACAACACCGCCGCGATGCAGAGAAACAGTTCAGGAGCACGTGCCATTCTCAAAACAGCGGAATTCATCGTCCGTGTCAACTTGGGGGTCCGTCGCATTTCGCCTGCCTCTTGAGTCTTTGTGCTGTCTGTACAGGTGTCCAACCGCTGAAGTGTGGTTGCTTGCAGGCCTTCTTGTCAAACGCTGCGAACTGGCAGGCATGGGGGCCGGGTCCGAAACCCCGACCCGACCCGCGCATCGCCAATCCATCCCGGCTATTTGAAATCGGTCACGCTGAGCATCACCGAACCGTCGGTGATGTTGGTTTGTTCTTTCACCCAAACCCGGCCGCCTGGTGTTGGCCTGTTTATGATTACGGTTTGTAGTTGGTCATGCCCGGCCCGCACTTGTCCCACACGTTGAACAACTCGTCCGTCATGATCGTGGCCACGCCTGTTTCGGGAATCTCGATCACATCCTTCTCCAGGGTCACCACGCGGAGCTTCCAGCCAGCGGGAAGTTTCTTGTAGCTGGCGGCGCCCTTGGCCAGGTAATCCTCGTAGGTTTGCGCCGGTTTGAGGCCCAACTGGAACCCCTTCAGTATCCAAGTGTCGCCTTTGGGATCGTCAAGGAGGACCGCCTTTGTGCCTTTGGCCCAACCCCACTTGCTTGACCGTGTGATTTGCATGGGTTCGTAGGGTGCTCCGTCAATAGTGCCAGATGAGGGCAGGGCAAGTTGTGCGCACCAGCCCAGCGTTATGCCGTTGCACTCGATTTCCGCGCCGACCTGCACTTCGACCCAGTCGGGCATCCAGATTTTCGGACCGTTCAAAGACGCCTTGAGTACGCCGTGTTCCTTCGCGATCTTGTCACAATCGAGGCCTTCCACCAGCGCCTGCGGAGAGGTGTCTTTCGTGGTGGGGCTGCCCTTGGACGTGTACATGGAATTGAAGCAGGGGGCGATCAGTTTCCCTGTCTTTGGATCGGGGGTGACCATAAAGAACTCGATGAAACGCATCTGGTGCATGTTCTCGAAGCGCACCGTTTTGGCGCCGTCGCCGGCGTGAAGGACCTTGGGTTCCGCAGAGGCCGCGTCCTGTGCAAAAGCCGCACCCATGGCCGCCGTCAACAGGACGGCCGCCAGCAGACCAGCTTTCATTGCCTTCGACGATGCAGGAGCTGCCACTCTTTTTTTCATGTTCGTTTCCTCTTTCATGTTTGTTTCCTTCGTATGTCTGTTCGATTTGCGGGCCTGGGTGCTTGCCCGCTAATTCGCTGACTGCATTTGCAATGGGGGCGCGATCCATTTTCCTTCAATGGCTTGGGGTTTCGGCCAATAGAGGCGCATGGCCATCCAGAAAGGCCCCTTCGGAGCGGGCAGCCAGTTGGCTTCCTTGTCCGCGCCGGGAGAATCGTTCTGGACAAAAATTGTCAACCCGCCGTCGGCATCGAGCTTGAATTGCGGCAGCATCGGCGAGTTGAGCAGGTAGCGGTGAAGCGGATTGGCCACGAGCAGGCTCGAGGGCAGTTCATACATTGTGAGCGACCAGAATGCATCGACTGGCGGCAACTGGGCGGGTGCAAACCGCAGGGCGTACCGATGCGCGCCGTCGAGTTTCTGCCCGCCCGCATCAACGGCATACATCGGATACATGGCCTCCTCTTTGGCATTGCCAAAGATCCCGATCACGGCGGCGGCCATGCGGTACAGGTAATTGTTCTTCAGATACTCCCGCGTGCCGAACACGTCTCCGGCGGTCACATCCTTGGCGTCGAACCGTTTCTTGACCCCGGCAAAGTCGGCCCAAGCGTCGGCCATGCCCTGTTCGATGGCCGTCGTTATTTCAGGCGAGAACCGGCTGACATCGAAGCTCCTGCCGGCGCCCACGCCGATCTTGGCGAATCGCGCCATAAGCGCCTCCTCGGAGGGGTGGGTGGGGCAGAATTGAAGGACGAAGTTCAGGACGCTGAAGAACTCCGGCGAGGTCTTCTGCGCCGCGGGCGTGAGCGGCTCAATGAAAGCAATCGCGGGTGCTGCGACGGGTGTCGGCTGGCCGAGAAAGGCCGAGAGCGGCTGCGCTAGATAGGCCGCCTGGACCTTTTTCACATTATCCAGGTCGTCCGGCTCAAAAAGCTGCGTGCGAAAGACGGCGAGCGCCAGTTCCGTCTCCGAGCGGAGAACCTGCCTCACGCCCTTGGGGGCCTGGCCTTTCCAGCCCGGTCCGGCGATGAGGAAACTGCCGCCGTCGTTGCCGGTCGTGCGACTGCCGATGTAGGCGAAGTTGTACGTGTAGGCGTCAATGAGCTGGACACTGAAGTAACGCTTCCCGGCGATCTGCGGCACGGTGATGACCATGGGTTCGGCGCGCAGGTCCAGGCCGAGCATGGAATAGGGCGTGTCCGAGTTGGGCGCCTGCACCGCCTTGTCCTCCGGGGTAAAGACGCGCGGAATGTTGCGGATCTGATTCCAAGGCGCCTTGAATTCCGGGTCCGCCGCATTGACGAAGTAGGCGTGCTGGATGCGGTAGCTGTCCACCAGCGGGAACCCATAGACATAGGCATCCTTGGCGATCGCCCGGGCTTCCGCGGGTGTTGCATCCTGGGCCTGTACTGCGGCTGCGGCGAACATCAACGCGCTAATGGCAACGACCCGGGCCGCGCGGGCGGCACTGCACGCGAAGGCTACTTTCATCGTTTTTCTCCTGGCTGACGGTAAATGCGCGGGCCGCCTGTTCGGGCGGCCCGCCATATTGATCAGAGTATCCTTATTCGCCCGACTACCGGCAACTATTTCGCCGCTTCGATCTTTTTGGCGGCTTCGGCAGTGGCCTTCTCGGTCGCGGCCTTGTCCACGGCGGGTATGTCCTTCACCTCGACCGTCACCTTGGGAATCTTTCCGGTGAACCGCGAGGCCGCCTCGCAGCCGATTGCCTCGACCACCGGCGTACCCAGGTCGATGCCCACGTCCGCCGTCTCGTCGGCGGAGAACATCGCGGGCTGCGTGTGCTCAATCCGACCCTCGGCAACCTTCTCGCCGTTCACGGAAAGGGTGCCTGTGCCACCCTTGCCCGGTCCGCCGCCGTCATAGACGAAGTCGAACGTGATCGTCGCCTTGCCCGCGGCAAGGGGTTTCGTGCCGCTGACCGTAGAGCGCTCCAGGCCGAGGAAGTTGTAGCCATACCCCGGCACGCCGTCCTTCACGTACAGTTCCCAGCCGCCAAAACGGCCGCCCTGCGCGATGATCGTGCCGTTGCCGCCGCCCTCGGGCAGCTCGAGCTCGGCCGTGATCGTTTTCGATTTGTTCTTCACCGTGATGAAGTCATTTTCCATCATCCCCGTCATGCCTTCGGCCAGCGTGAGCGAGCTGCGGCCCGCCATGAGGTCGGGACGGCCCACCCTGGACGCGATGGCCCGCTCGAAGAGCCGGTCGTCCAAGGGCAGCACATGATATTTCTCGGCCTCTTTCATGAACACCGCCTGCATTTCCTTGAGCTTGTCCGGATTCTTGGCGGACAGGTCGTTGGTGAGACTGAAATCATTCGACACGTCGTAGAGTTCCCACACATCCTCGGCGATCGGACGTCGGCCCTCCCGCTCCCAGGGGGCCCGGTGAACGGTTCCGGCCAGCCAGCCGTCGTGGTAAACGGCGCGATTGCAGGAAATCTCGAAATACTGGGTCGTGTGCGTCGACTTGGCCTTGGCTTCGTCGAAGGAGTACAGCAGGCTCACCCCCTCGATCGGGGTCTGTTCCGTGCCGTTCACCGACTTCGGCTCCGGAAGCTTCGCGGCTTCCAGGATGGTCGGCACCACGTCGATGACATGGCTGAACTGGCTGCGAATCTCACCCTTCGCCTTGATGCCCTTGGGCCAGTGGACGACCATGCCGTTGCGGGTGCCGCCGAAGTTGGAGGCCACCTGCTTGGTCCACATGAAGGGCGTGTCGAGGGCCACCGCCCAGCCGGCCGCCATGTGCGGATAGGTCTCGGGCCCACCCCACTTGTCCATGACCTTCAGCATGTCGGGAACCTTTTCCTCCACGCCGTTGAAGTAGGTCATCTCGTTGAACATGCCGCTCATGCCGCCTTCGGCGCTGGCACCGTTGTCGCCGACGATGTAGAAGATAAGCGTGTTGTCGAGCGCCCCGATGTCTTCCACCGCCTGGACCATCCGCCCGACCTCGTGGTCGGCCATGTCCAGGTAGGCGGCATAAACCTCCATCTGGTGCGCAAAGAGGCGCCGCTCGTCGTCCGAGAGCGCGGACCAGTCCTTGATGGCCTCAGGCTTGGCGGCCAGTTTGGTTCCCGGCGGCACGATGCCCAGTTCAATCTGCCGGGCAAGCGATTCTTCGCGCAGCTTGTCCCAGCCCTGATCGAATTTGCCCTTCCAGCGGGCGATCCACTCGGCCGGCACATGGTGCGGCGCGTGCGTGGCGCCCGGCGCGTAATACACGAAGAAAGGCTTGTCCGGGGTGAGCGCCTTCTGGTACTTCATCCAGGCGACCGTTCTGTCCGTCATGTCGACCAGGAAGTGGTACTTGGGATCCTTCGGCAGTTCGACCTGGGCGACCCCGTCGTACAGGAAAGGCGCCCACTGGTTCGTCTCGCCGCCAAGGAATCCGTAGAACGCGTCAAAACCCTGGTGGGTCGGCCAGCGATCGTACGGGCCGGAAACACTGATCTCCCAGGCCGGCGTTTCATGCCACTTGCCAAAAGCGGCCGTGCTGTACCCGTTCAGACGGAGCATCTCGGCCACCGGGGCGACGCTGTT
This sequence comes from Candidatus Hydrogenedentota bacterium, assembly GCA_903902895.1. Taxonomy (GTDB): domain Bacteria; phylum Hydrogenedentota; class Hydrogenedentia; order Hydrogenedentales; family CAITNO01; genus CAITNO01. The sequence goes on from CAIUWO010000254.1 coordinate 13,005, forward strand.
CGGGATTTGGCCGGTAGCACCGGGAATGGCCGTCGCCATCTCGGTGATGAAGCCCATGTTGCAGGTGTGATGGTTGCGCCCGGACTTGAGCGCGGCGCGTGTCGGGGAACAAAGGGCCGTGGTGTGGAAGTTGTTGTAGCGCAGCCCGCCCTTGGCGAGGCGGTCCAGCGTGGGCGCGGGCACGGGCCCGCCAAAGGGGCCGGTGGCGGCAAAGCCCACATCGTCCAGCAGGACGATAATCACGTTCGGCGCGCCCGCGGGGGCCTTGACATCGAAAGCCGCGGGCGGCGTGATGTTCCGCGCGTCCAGCTCCGTGTAGGTTTGTCGCACCGGCTGCTTTATCGGCAGCGCCGTCCGGTCCAGGGTGTCCTGCGCCAAAGCGCCCCCGGCCCAGCTCCCCATCATGACTGCGGCCACGCAAAGTACCGCAACAAGTGGATGCTTCATCGAATGAATCTCCTTTTTCTTGTTATGCCATGTCTTACAAACATGGCTGCTGCTGAATCGTATTCGTTTCGGCCCCACGACCGCGATATTACGCCCGTGGGCAGGCGCTGCTGATTCACCTGAAACTCCGCCAGCGGAGTTTCCGTGGTTCCGTAAGTTAAAGTCGCGGCAACACGCTGCCATGCGGGCCGTTACTTCGCTTTGCGCGTGCCGGTCCGAACGTCTAGAAAGTGTAGGCCACGCCAATAACCGGCCCGTAGGTTGTGCTGTCCAGATTGAGGCCGTTTTTGTCATAATTGATGTCCAGATAGCGGTAGCCGATGCCCATGGCGACCGACTTGGAAATCTGGTAGCGCAGAACCGCGGCGGCGTTATAGGTCGCGTCTGAGCCGAGCCCAAAGCCGCCCACGTCGCCGCGTAGGGACATGCCCCATTTTTCGGACAGGCGGAACCGCAGGCGGCCGCCCACGAAGGGGTCCACCCAGTCCTTGTCGGCTCCCATGTCCAGGGGACCCAGCGTTGCGTCGACCTTCATTCCTATGTAGCGGGCGCCGCCGAGGATATCGAACCCGACCCGGTCGCCGTCGAAACTGCGCATGCCGCCGAGCTCGGCGATAGTCTCCTTGAGTCCGCCCCCGGCGTCCAGGCGGACGAGCGGAATCCGGGGCACCCGGACCTGCGATGAACCGCTGAGTTTTACGTAGTCCAGCTCTGAAAAGAGCCCCCACTTGCCGTGCTGCGCCTCCAGGTGCAGGAAGCCCGCAAAGTCGAGGACATGCAGAATGTCGCCGAAACTCATGTATGTGGAGGTGTCCACATCCCCTTTGCGCAGCGTGGTCGACACGGCCGAGAGCCATCCGTAGAGGGAAAGCTCAAACTGCCAGTCCTTCTCCGGGCGGTCTGCGGTTGCCGTTGGCGCGGGTGCGGCCGCCTCGGCGGCTTTGGGTGGGGCGGCATCGGCCGCGCCCGCCATTGCGCAGGGCAGGGCCAGCGCCGCCAGCACGATTGCCACTCCCCAATGAATGGGGCTCATTCCTGTTGCCTTCATGCTCGACTCCTTTTTGGCCGCCTGAACGGCCCGTTCCGCCTGCCCAGCCCAGTGTATTGAGTCACAAATAACACACGATCGAAGTCTCGTCATTGCGCGCGAAGCGAAGCAATCTCTTGTGCCCACAGCCTCATGCGGGCAAGAGATTGCCGCGTCGGACTGCGTTCTCCTCGCAATGACTGCATTCCTTCGGGTCTGGCAACTCAAACAGAAGACTCAATCAGGATGACTCACCACACTAGCACATGCCTTCGGCCCGCATATCCCGCAACCCTAGCGCGAATCCGGACCCCGGATTCCGTCATGCCCGCGCATGCCGGTCTCCACGCCCGCGACAGGGGCAGGCGCCGCTTTTTGCCGCACACACGCCGACCGCGACGGCGGGGGCCGCGCCTGAAACGCCGGCCCCGCCCGCCGCGGCACATTCGCAAGGGCCTACCAAGGTTTCAGGGTGAAGGCCTCAACATCCTTGACGGTCTCACCCGGCTTGCGGTTGGCGATTTTGACGAACTGTTCGGCCCACTGCGTGATGATCGTCTCGGCGTTGCTGTACCAGGTCAGCCCGCGCACGGACACCGGGGCGAACTGCTGGGCCTCGCGGTCGGCCATGGCGGCCACGATCTCGCCGGTGGCGGCGATGCGGATGCGTCCCTCAAAAGCGCAGGTGCTCGTGTCCTTGGCGACAGCCCGCACCGCGCTGATGGCCATGCCGATGCCAAACGGCGCCATGCCCAGCGCGTTGAGCGTGACCTTGCTCGGAACGACTTCAATCAGGGCGATTTCGACAATCAGCGCGTCCGCGCCGGTTGTGGGCGCGTCCAGCACCTGCATGCGCTGGCTGGGGTCCGCGCTGAACGCTGTCTTGATGCGGTCCTGCGTGTAAACCGCCAGTTTCGCGACGTCTTCCTCGAAACTCGCCACGCGCTCACCCTTTTGCCACTCGGTGTTCTTGAGCATGTACGCCGTGTTCACCGGGGCGACATAAAGTTTGGTGTACGTGGATTTGTCGAAGCCCGGCTTCTTCCAGGACTGCTGGAAAGGCAGGGACGGGTCCTTGGCCATGTCCGACTTGTATACAAATCCCGCATCCTTCGCCTCGCCGGTCTTGCAGCCGGCGAAGCCGACCGCCAGGAGGCTGAGGCACAGCAGCATAAGGATTGGAGTGAGTGTTTTGAGTCTGGGTGTCATGATTGTTCTTTCCTTTGGTTCGATGCGATTCAAGTTGACGCAATTGGTCGCTTCATAAGACGCAGGCGGAACACCCGGCCTACCGTTGCGTTTCATTGGGGTAAACCTTCTTCCAGTCGTCCTTCATGCTCACCACGGTCCAGCCCTTCGCCTTGGCCTCGTCGAGACCCTTGTCGAGCTGTCCGATGGCAGAGGGTCTGTCATAGGCCCATTCGCGTTCGGCGTCGGTGTGGTGCACATAGAGGCAGAAACGCGGACCGGGGCCGGCTGCCGTCCATTGTAGCATTTGGAGGTCGCCATCGGAATTTCCGAAGGCGGCGATGGGACGGCGGCCGATGTGATTGTTGATGCCGACCGGCTTGCCCTCTTTGTCGTCGGTAAAATCCGGTTCGGGAAGGCGCACAATGACCGGCGTGCCGTCACGCAGTTCGAACTTGGTCTTGATGCTGCTGCCGATGACCTGCTCCGGGGGTATGCCGTAAACCTTCTCCGTCCAGGGGCGCATGAACTCAACGCCGCCGCCTGAGACGATGAAGGTCTTGAAGCCGTTGGCACGCAGGTAGGCGAGCAGTTCGAGCATGGGCTGGTAGACCATTTCGGTGTATGGCCGCTTCGTCACCGGATGCCTCGCGGTGACAATCCAGTCCTTGACGATTTGCTCGAACTCCTCGGTGGTCATCCCCGCGTGGGTGACCATGACAATTTCAATCATTGCCTTCACGCCGCCCGCCAGCGCGCCCTTTACGTCGCCCTTGAGCAGCGAGGCGTAGGGTTCCTTGTCCCTCCACTCGGGATGCTGCGGCGCCAGCGCCTGGACACGGTCCATAGCAAAGAAAAACTGAAAATACAGCGGCTGCTCCGCCCAGAGCGTGCCGTCGTTGTCGAAGGTGGCGATCCGCTCGGCAACCGGAACAAAGTCCGGCGTGCCTTCCTTGGTTACTTTGTCGACAAAGGCGACGATGGCCTTCTTTGAAGCACCGTCGTTCCACGACGGCAATGGGTCCGCCGCCTGCGCGGCGGCGATGCCTGCCATAAGGTTAATGGAGTACAGCAGCACCAGGACGGCGGGGGTGATCTTGCGCATGGCTTTTCCTATTGTTTGTTGTTCGCGCCCTGCGGTCACTTCATGGAATTTCGAAGTTCAACAAGCACCTGGTCATACGCATCGAGACGAATGAAACCCAGACGGGGGTACTCCATGTCCAGAATGACAAACAGACTGACCCCCATGATTGCAATGAAACCGATGCTGTGGACCCAGTTGCGCTGTTTGCCCTCGGCCATGCGGTAGCCGGCCAGCAGCGCACAGCCCAGTCCCAGGAGAATCAACAGCGCGTAAATAATTATGGGCGGATGCGACCGCGCGGCCATGGTTCGCGTCGTGGTGATGTCGAACATAGCGTTGAGCGCCGGCAGCAGCAGTTTGCCCGCGTCCGGATGGGCGCCGGGTTCGCGCGTGGCGGGCACCGCCCGGGTCCAAATCTGACCCTGCATCGCTCCGGACCGGTCCAGTTCCGCCTTGGCCGCGACAAGATCCGGCAGTTTTTGGTAGACGGTCAAGCGCGAGTCCACGTAGTCGCGAAAGAGCGAGCGAAGCGCGGGCTGCGCCCCTTCGGGCAGCAGGTCCAGCCGCAGCCAAGCGGTTCCGATGTCATTGCTTTCCTCCGTGATCAGCTGTCGCCTTGCGTCAAAACGCGCCGCCCCCCCGGAAAAAGTGAAGGCGATCAGCAGCATGAACAGGGCAAACACGGCACTTTCCGTGGCGCCCAAACCGGCCAGTCCGCGCTCCGGGTCCCTGGCCAGGTGTTTCATGCCCACCCGCCATCCAAACTCCATCAGCAAAAGCATGCCGAGCAGCCACAAGGCCACAACAATTCTGGCGTATCCCGTCTGGTCCATGCTTCGCCAAACCTCTCAGGTGAATTCCAAAACGTTCACACGGCACTCCCTGTCATCATCCGACCGGCACGCGCGTTACTGTTCCCCACTTTTCGCCGCAAACAACGCGCGCTCCTGCGCGCTCAACCCTTCAATCGCCGCCGCGCGCTGATACACGTCCCGAACCTTTTCCTTAACACCCCGGCGCGTGTATATGTTTCCCAGCAGCGCGTAGGCATCGGCATATGGAAGGGCCCGGTCAAGCATGCCGGTCAGCGTGGCAATGGCGCCGTCCTCGTTGCCCGACTGGGCCTGGAAGAAGGCCAGTGTGTAGCCGAACTTGGGCTCGGAAGGCACGAGCAGCCAGGCTTTTGTGCAGAAATCGAGTCCCTCTTCCCTGCCCTGCTGCAGGAGCATCACGCCCAGGTTGTATGCCGCCTGCGCCATGATCGGGTCCAGTTCCAATGCCTTGCGCATGCACGCTTCCGCCTCGTCCATGTGGCTGGTTTCGGCCAGGAGCAGGCCCAGGTTGAACTGGGCGGGGGCGCTGCGCGGGTCAATCTTGATTGCCCGGCGCAGGGCCTCCTCGGCCTTGTCGGCGTGGCCGTTTTGGCTGTGCAGCAGGGACATGTTGACCAGCGGGGCGACCACGTTTGGATTGAGGCTCATGGCCAGTTCGTACTCGGCCACGGCCTGGTCGTATTCGCGGCGCTCTCCGTGGAGGTTGCCCAGGTTGTAGTGCGAGCCGTAGTCGTCCTGCCGCGAACGGAGGGAGGCCTCAAACTCGCCCGTGGCTTTTGCCAGCGCCTCCCGATCCCCGGCAGCCAGGTCGCCCGGGGCCATTGCGGACAGGGCGCCGGCCGCGCGGACGCGGACCAGGCGGTAGTCGTCGCGCGTGGCGGCGAGCAGGGCCGGCACAGACTCGCGCGTCAGGTAGCCGTTCAACGCCTCGGCCGCGCTGCCGCGAACGAGCGGGGAGGTGTCTTTCAGGGCATTGACCAGGACGGGCCATTTCTCCGTGGATGTGGCCCCCATGAACAGACGGAGCAGGGATGCGGCCGTCACCTCATCCCGGTCAGGCCGCTGAACGTAGGCGGCCATATCCTTAAGCCGGGTCC
>CAIUWO010000255.1 GCA_903902895.1 Candidatus Hydrogenedentota bacterium
GCCCGTTGGTCCCGGCAGCGATGTTCCGCGGTTCTATTACGTCCACAAGCCCAACGGCTCCCCCAAAATGAAATACGCCGGTGTACCGCCCACGGGACCGTTGCCTTCCTCGATAGACTTTCCCCTGCATCGCCAGAAGGAAGGAAAACGGTTCCGGGTCATCTGCATGGGCGACACACAGACCCGCGACGTCGACGAGGTGCAGTACCTTGCCCATGACATTCTCGAAGAACTTCAGGGAACGGATGCGGTCTTCGGTATCACGCTGGGCGACAACGTCTTCAATGACTTGGCGGTGTTCGAACCGTTGGTCGAAACCATGAGCGGGCTGGGCATCCCATGGAGATATGTCCCGGGCAACCATGACCACAACCACGACGCTCCCACGGTCGAGGCTACCGACGATTCGTTCGAGCGCGTCTTTGGACCGTCCCACTATTCCTTCAACTATGGTCTCGTCCACTTCATTGTGCTAAACGACATTCGCCACGATGCCGGGAAGGATGAGTATCACGGAGGTCTGGGCGAACGGCAACTCACCTTCGTGAAGAATGATCTGGCGCATGTCGGTCACGAACAACTGGTCGTGCTCATGATGCACATCCCGATAATGGAACTCGATGAGACCCGCGCGCTTTACGCGCTCCTGAAAGATTTTCCGCACACTTTTTCGCTGTCGGCCCACACGCACACCCAAAGGCACGTGTTCATCGGCAAGCCCGACGGATGGATGCAGGAAACGCCGCACCACCACCTCATTCACGGAACCGCATGCGGTTGCTGGTGGGGCGGCAACTTCGACGAGGTTGGCATCCCAATGGCCCAGATGAGCGACGGCGGCCCGAACAACTACTCCTTTATCACCTTTGACGGCTCAAAATACGACGTCGATTTCCGGGTGCCACGCCGGTCGGCCGACTACCAGATGAATATTTGGCTGCCTGAACGAATATCCGCCGCGGAAACAGCCAAGAACTCGGCAATTGTGAACGTGTTTGGCGGGTCGGACAAGTCCCGCGTCGAAATGCGCATCGACAATGCCAAAGACTGGACAACCATGTCGCCGTTCACTGGCCAGGATCCGTTTCTGGTCCAAGCAATTGGGCGTCAAGAGGCTTTTGTGGGCAAGGTCGCAGAACTCAAGGGCGTCAAGGAGGTGGACAAGCCGTTCGCACGTCAAGTTTACGACGAATTCGATATGGCCATGAGACGCCTGTCCGGTCCGGCCGATACCGACCATCTGTGGAAGGCGAATCTCCCCCCAGACCTTCTACCCGGAAGCCACACGCTCACCGTCCGAACCACCGACATGTTTGGGCGCGAATATTCCGCCGAACGTATTTTCATAATAGGGCAATGACTTGCGAAAGGCCTTCTTAGGCGGCTGATTCACACTGTGGACCTTCGGCTTGCGCCCCCAACGGTCACAGGAATGAATGTCGCCACGTCACACAAGCGTGGCACTGCCGGAGGGGAATGCATGTCCGTATTGTCAAAATACACAGCCAACCCATA
>CAIUWO010000256.1 GCA_903902895.1 Candidatus Hydrogenedentota bacterium
ATAGCTATTGTCGATCCACGGTCAACAAGGTTTCCGGCGCCATCAAGGGCATCTTCCAATGGGGAGTTTCCGAAGAACTTGTTGATGCGGCCGTCTGGCAGGCATTGACCAGCGTTTCGGGTCTGCGGTCTGGTGATGCCAAGCGCGAACCCCACAAGGTGTTTCCGGTCAGTGATTCCGACATCAAGAAGACGATCAAGCATCTGCCGCCGACCCTGGTGGCCATCGTGCAGTTGCTCAAATTCACCGGCGCAAGACCCAGCGAGATCCTCACGCTGACGCCTGGCATGGTGGACAAGACCGGGGATGTTTGGACCGCCGACCTCGAACACCACAAAACCGAACATGCAGGCAAGCGGAGAACCTTGTGCTTCGGCCCGCGCGCACAAAAGGTGCTTCGGCCCCACCTCCTCCGCCCGGCCGGTCAATATTGTTTCTCCCCCATGTCGGCGCTGAAAGAGCGCAACGCAAAGAAGCAACACCGCCACCAACCGAACCGGGAACCGATGACGGAGCGCACCGTGGGCGACTGCTACGACAAGGATTCTCTCCGCCGGGCCATTGCCACCGCCTGCGACAAGGCCGGCATTGACCGCTGGACGCCCTACCAATTGAGGCACACGGCCGCCACCGCGGCGCGGCGAGTGGCAGGCCTGGACGGCGCACAGGTCATGATGGGCCATTCCGGCATGAACGTCACCCAGCGATATGCCGAAGTGAACCAGGACAAAGCCAAGCAGATTGCACGGAAGATCGGATAGTCAACCAGGCGGGGAATACCCGCCATAACGCCCCACAGGGGCGCAGGGAGCACGAACATGTCAAAGCTTTGCAAGAGCATCGTTAAATCCTACGAGAAGAATCCCGAACAGCGCCCCGACATGGTCAAGGCATGCGCGGCCAGCCGGAAGCGCCTGGAGCGGGAGGCCATGAAACTGCACGCCGAAAGGGACCGTCAATGCGAGGAGCAGTTTCTGGATGGGCTTGCGGACATGGAACTCCGCAGCCCCCAGCTCGGTGCCGAGACGCGCCTTGTCTACGAGCGGCACGGCTCCCGGACAGCCCTCTTTTATGCGCTGACCCGCATCTACGGGACCAATGGCCATGATGATGTGACCGACCTCATGACCCCGGCGGAGAAACGCAAGCGTGCCGTCACCGTGAAGAAACTGAGGGCGCTGCGGGCAACTGCGGCCGCGTAATCACCGCCGTCTTCTCCTCCGCCCCACCCGGCCGTCCTGGTCTGGCGGGGTTCCTCTTTTCAGAATCTGTCCCGTGTTTCTTTCGCGGATTGTTCAGTGGACTGTTCTGCGGGTTTCTTCGCGGAAGCCTCGCGTTGCCACTGTCGCCACAGTGCTCTCTGATCGCGCCAGTAGTTTTTCCGCATCAACCTTACGGATAGCCCCGCACGACTTAATGAGTGGTGGATAGTTTGGACGGTGCACTTTGTACCAATCATGTCGCGCAAGTAATCTAACCCATGGAATGGATCATCAATAGCCAACTCTCGCAGCCTCTGTTGTTGTTCTGGTGATATCTTAGGTTTGGCACCCGAAAAACGATGCCTCGCAGTGATGTCACCGGTCTTGTTGCGCTGCCGCAAAAGCTTCTTCACCATTCCCAGAGACACACCATAGTGCTCCGCTATCTCCTGGCGCGTTCCGTCGCGGCGATCACACGCCGCCACAATATGCTCTCGGATATCTTGTGATAATGTCGCCATGCATCTATTCTATCACATGCGATACAGAAAGCTACAGTTATATTGTAATAGTCGCTTTGACATTTTGCATTTGGTTGCTATCCTTTTCTTGTACTTGAAGTATTTTGCAGTTTAACCACAAGCAATAAGGAGCAATTGACCATGGCAAATTTGACCGACCTGATCCCCCTGTCCGCTGCCTGCCGCATGATACCCGGCGGCAAGTCCGTCTCCCCCCTCTCCGTCTGGCGCTGGTCTCACGACGGCCTCAAAACCCCCACCGGCGCCCGCGTGAAGCTGGCCACCTACAGGTGCGGGAAGACGACCTGCACGACGGAGGCGGACCTCGTCAAGTTCTTCGCCGCCGCCGGCGGACAGGTCCCCACCACCGTCATGGCCGACTAGGCCGTCATGGCCGAACTATCTGCCTTTCCTCCCCTGGTGGAATAACAAAAAATGCGCCCCGCAGCCTGGCCGGCAATCACGGGGCGCTTGAGGAAATCAACGACATGATTATACCACCAACGACCAGGCGCCCGCCATGGGCCTAAGCCAAAAAGAGTTTGTCGAGATGGTCGAAACAGCGTATCGCAAGAACCCAATCGATCCGGGAGACTACGACGCGGAGTTTCGCATTCCTTTTGCGCTGGCGCGACGCCTCAAAGGAATTGCGGCCGCGGTGAGCCTCCCTGATGGGTCGCGCGTCATCATGGACCGGGTTGATCCCGCATGGTTTAAACGCATCACCACCAGCGTCGACGACAGCGATGGCTTTTTTGAGGAGTACTGCGTGCAGTGGGCTCGATGCGTCCCCGAAGGAGTCAGCCCTTTGGCGGCGGCGGCAAGAGCAACCAAGGACTGCAAATTACTTCCCGGCTTCTGGCCATCGGAAACGTTCCGGCGTGACGCCTCCAGATTGTACGCGATGGGCCGCCAGCTTGCTCCCACAGGAACCTTCTATTTGCCATGTCATGAAACCGGCAACATTTTGGAAATAGGTGCCATGCAGGTATCGCGGGCGCTGAGGATGCTGGAGGCAAAGCGCTTCTTAATCAAGTCCGGCATCAGCCGACAGGGACATGCCCAGAGATACCGGGCGAATGTTACAGAGGAACAGAAGAACTGATGGTACTGAAGAACTGAGGCACTGATGGTACTGATGGATCTAAGAACTGAGGAAACTGATAGTCGCCGCGGGGGACCGCGCCGACGGGTTGTCTTCTTCCCAATTCAAAATCAGCGTCGCAGGAGGGAAACCGCATGAGTAAATCAACGCGCTGGAAGGACCTGGAGCGGGCCGTGGCCGCGACGTTGGGCGGCAGGCGGATAGTCCGGCAGGATTTCTTTGAAACCGCCCCTGATGTCATCGTGACGGACTCAGGACTGATTGCGGAATGCAAAGCCTATCGCCGGTTCAAGCACCACAGTCTTCTCGAGACTGCGCAGCGCAAGTATGGCCACAATGGCCAGACCGTGATCCTCGTCACCAAGACTGAACGGCAGGTGGGCGCGTATGTCACCCTGCCTCTCGACTATCTCGCAGACCTGTTGAATCAGGTACGCAATCAACCGCCGCATTGCGGCAAAAGGAGAACGACCGATGACCAGAACCATATCCCAAGAGGCAATGTTCCAAGCCGTCCAAGCCGATGCTCGACGCCTTGAGGCACGGCGTATTGCCGCACTTCCCAAGCCCGCCGTGAAGCCCCCCAGGGTGCCCGTGCTGGCCGTCGCAAAGCCCGTAGGGGTAAAGACCGCACCCAAGCCCTTCGCGCCCAAGGTGGACCCGCTGGCCGCATCCCGAGCCGCGTTTCTGGCTGGACTCTTGCGGGCAAAGATGCCCGTCGCTGAGGCAAAGGCAATTGCCGCGAGCATGACCGCCGCGGACTTGTTGCCGTCCGCTGCTGCCCGCCGAAAGGCACGTCGATGAGGCGGTGCGACATGCCGCCCGGCGTTGATCCCCGTGTCGAGCAGGCGCAATGGACTTCATTGTGCGCGTGGAACCGCGCTGGCCGTCGGTGGAGCGCCACCGCCATCGAAGCACTTGCGGACGCCCGCCGGGAAATGGCCGACCACCTTGTGCGATCTGCTGCCCGGCACAACGCACCCGAGCGCGAACTTGAGGCGGCGCTGGCCGCCGTTGCCGCTTGGGTGCCTGTCCTGCTCGAGCCGCCCGGTGATGTCGAGGAAGCCGCTCACATCCGCAACAACTCGCGCGGTCTGCGCTACAGATACGATTGACAACCGCCGTCAAGCACGGCAGAAGGAATTGACCCATGAAACTTGGAAAGACACAGACAACCACCTCAACCACCGCAGCACCCGCGGCACCGTCGGTTGCCGCCGTCCGCGGCAGGATTGGCGAGATTGAACAGCAACTCGACACCGCAAGGCAGGCGCATGAGAGCCACATGGCCCAGGCACAGCAGCGCATTATGGGAGGTGCCGACGTCCTCGACATCGAAGCCGAGGCTGCTGGACTACGCGGGAATGTTGCCGCGCTGGAAAACGCCATTGCCGGTATGAACACGATGTTGGTCACCGCCGTTTCCAATGCCGCGGGTGAACACATTCACGGATACAGCGCCACCCATGCCGCCGAGGCCGAACGCTTAAGGGTGTTGGCCGTTGGCGCACTGGAATGCGCCGTGGCCGCGCTCGACCCGGTGTTGGCCGAGGCATCCCGCGCCGACGGCAGGCTTGAGGCGCAGCGACAGGCGAGCAACCTGCTTTTGGGCGTGGACC
>CAIUWO010000257.1 GCA_903902895.1 Candidatus Hydrogenedentota bacterium
ATAACAGTTGAGAATCGAGACATTCTTAACCACATGGCTGGACTGGGACAAGATCCCGCACCATCCCCGCAACGTTTTGGCCAGATCCGTGGAAATACCGTTGAAATAACTGAAGGAACAATTCTTGATCAGAACATCCGTGGTGTAGCCCAGCCAGATGCCAATGCTGGAGGGATTGTAGAAAAGGCAGTTTGTGACGACGATGTTTTTTAATAAGTAATTGTTCCGGTTACCAGCTTTCCTCCAAAAGTCATCAATGAGCCGATGTTGGCGATGCCTCCATCTTCGTTGACAATGCCCCAGGAATTCGTTGCGCCTGTGAAATCGACCATGGGATTCCCTTTGAACTGGAGGTTTCGAACCAGTATATTTGTCACGGCTTGAGCACCGTTAGGCGCCACAGATCCATTACCGCCAAAGAAAAGCAATGTCGTATCCCGATTGTATGCCGCAAGCGTCGTTCCGCCCGCCGCATTCGTGCCCTGGCCCTGTATGGTGATATTGTTGTTGTTCACCCACACGGCATAATTTTGAACGGCCGTGGAAGGGGCTGCCTTGTAAAGAAAACTTACCGGACTGAACAAGCCGCTGCCCCTGCGGCATAAACTCCCCACAACATTGTGAACGACAACATTGTTCGTCTCGCAGGAAAGCCAGGCATCCCCGCCCAGTTGCTCTTCGCTCACTATGGCGTAGGTTGTGTTGGCCCGCAAGGTAGCATTTCCATTTAAGGCGACATAGGAAAAAGCGTTGGAGCCTGTGGCAAATGTGGGAACGCTTGCTGAAGCAACCATGGTATTGGACACAACATCGATGATACTCACGTTGTGCATCCCCGTGTTTCCGCCTACCACCCAGCGACCAAGGTCGGTCACAGTAAGTGGCAAGTTGCCAACAGTGAATTGCATGCCCACCTGCCTGTTATCGCCTGCCATCACCGTGCCGCCTGTCACCGAACTCACCAGCGGCAGCCTGATCGATCCCATCGAACTCGGTCCGTTTTCAATCGGAAATGCCTGACAAAAGTAATAGGTACCCGCCGGTATCGTGACCACCCCTCCGTTGGTCAGACTGGAAACTGCCGTCTGCATCTGTGCGGCGTTGCTCAACGCCGTCTGCAAATTATATCCCTGGCTGAGATTGGTCATGAGCATCGTTTTGCCGCCATTTGAAACCAACGGAGGCATCTTATAAACCGTGATATAATCGAATAGCGCCCAGGGACTTCCAGAATAAACGCTTCCAATGTTGAGTCGAAGCTTTTGGGAACCAACGGGAACGGACATCGAAAGATAAATATCACTCCAATTCGTCGTGTTCAGGACATACGAGCTGGTCGTGTTGGTCATAGACGGGCTTTCCATACTCAGATTGAAACTGGTTCCATAGGCGTCTTCGACCATCAACCTGGCCCTGATCTTGAACTGGTAAGTGCCGGCTTCCGAATTGGTGATCGAGTATTTCAGCCATTCGCCTACGGCGACATTCCCGACGCCGTAACCTCGCGCTCCCCCGTAATCTTGGCAGGAAAACCCCACATCCTCTGGTGTCGTGATGGGGAGTGGCTGGGCAAGCATGTGAACGGCAAAATGGAAAATACATCTAAAGGGTATGTTAATTCTGTCGATTAGAGTATTTGAAGCCTTGTGGCGGGGCTTTGGGACTGCGAGTTGAGGCTCGTCTGAAATTGGATTTTGTCGGGAATCTGGTTTAGGATTGCCTTTTTATCTCGGCGAAAATGGAAGTTCGAAATTCCATTCAGTCGATATTCTGGCAAACAAGGGAACCATCCTCGAGTTTCTGGTTACTACGTTGGAGTGGAGATGCTTAAGTATGGGATTTCGACGAGTCATAGCGGAGCAGTTTTTAAATCTTTTTAGTTGGCGATAAAGTGCTGTTGGTCAAGACGGTCACCCCCTTGGGGGATTGACGCTGGTATTGCGGAATGAATCAGAACATTAACGAATCCTAAATTACAGGAATCACAAAATGAAAACAAGTTGGACTATCGGTAAGAAACTTATCAGCTCGTTCCTCGCTGTGGCGGCCATTGTGCTACTGCTGGGCCTGGTGGGCTATTACGGCGCGGCCAAGAGTACTCAAGCCATCACAGATATCGGCACAGTGCGCCTGCCCAGCGTGCAAAGCCTGCTGATCATCAGTGAAGCGCAGACGGCTGTGGACAGCGCCGAGAACGCGCTGTTGAGTCGGGACATCAACATCAAAGCTCGACTGGAAAAATACGGATCTTTCGCCGCCGCGTGGAAACGCGCCGACGATGCTTTGAAGGTCTATGAACCCTTGCCTCAGACCGCCGAGGAGGAGGCCACTTGGAAGAAATTCGAACCTGCGTGGCAGGCGTGGAAGAAGGATCATCAGGCGTATGTCGCCTTGAGCCAGGAATATGACAAGACGGTCGATGCCCAGCACAAAGGGGCCGAAGGCTACGCCAAGATGGCCAATCAGGCACTCAAGGTCAACCCCGTGTCCTTTGCCAAGGCCAAGACCATTCTGGACCAGATCGTGGAAATCTACCGGGCTAAGTCGGACAATGCTCAAGCGATTTA
>CAIUWO010000258.1 GCA_903902895.1 Candidatus Hydrogenedentota bacterium
GGCATGCGGTCGGGGGATTCATGGCGAATTACGGCGGCAACGCGGTCGCGGGAATTCATGCTCTTGGCCCTCTCGGTGGCGTGTTCATGGCGGGCAATTGTATTCGCAAGCCGCCTGGAAAGGCCAGTCGGCGAAATCGGCGCGAAACCGCAGGAAAAAGGTAGAATGGTGCGCCGGTGCAACCGCATGAAGGTTGCGGCGAGTGGAGCAGCGATGGCGCGTGTGAACCCAAAAGAAAAAGTGGAGCGCATACAGGCGGCATTGCCGGGCCTGCGGGCGCTGGTGGCCCCGTGCCGGGTGTGCGGCCGGGCCTGCGGCGTGGACCGCACTGGGGCCGAGGTGGGCTATTGCCGCGCGGACGCAGGGGACGGGGACCATGTGCGCTGGTCGGCGGCGGTGCTGCATTTCGGCGAGGAGCCAATGCTCGTGGGCCGGGGCGGGTCTGGCACGGTATTTTTCTCGCACTGCAACCTGCGCTGCCTGTTTTGCCAGAATTGGCAGATTAGCCATGAGGGGGAGGGCCGCACGGCCCATTTCAGGGAGTTGGCACAGGCGTTCCTAGACCTGCAGGCGCAGGGCGCGGAGAATATAAACCTTGTCACGCCGACGCAGTATATCTATCCCGTCGTTCAGGCCTTGGGCCTGGCCAGCGAACAGGGACTCAGTCTGCCGGTGGTATACAACACCAACGGTTACGATGCGGCCGAACTTGTGGCGCTGCTGGGCGGCATTGTCGATGTGTGGCTTCCGGACGTGAAATACATGGAATCACCCCCGGCTTTTCGGTACAGCCACGCGGCCAACTATCCGGAAGTGGCACAGGCGGCGGTGCAGACCATGTGGCGGCAATCGGGGCCCCTGTCCATGGAGGGAGATACCGCCGGTGGCGGAGTGCTCATCCGGCATCTGGTGCTGCCGGAGAACCAGTCCGGCACCTTCGAGTTCCTGCTGTGGCTCAAAGAGCGGGACATGACCAGCGCAGCGCTGAGCCTGATGAGCCAGTATTCGCCCCAGTTCCGGGCGGCCGAGTGCCCGGAGATCAACCGGTCCCTGACCCCGAAAGAATACGAGGATGTGGTCGATTTTGCCGCGCATTTGGGGTTCGAGCATGTGCTGACCCAGGAGATGGACAGCCGCGCCGTCTACCTGCCCGATTTCAACCGGGAGGAACCGTTCCGGCGCTGACAACGCGGATGCTTCTCGGCCTGTTCCAGGGTTTTCGGGACAGGCACGGCAGGAGGCGACGGGGCGCTGCGGAGAGTCCAGGCCTTCCCATGAAACCGGTGCCAAACGTGGCGGTGAAGGGCTTTTTCGGCGCTATCCCTGGTGTGCGCCGACGGAGCTTTCAGCCTCCTCCACGTTGACAATGATAACGGAAACATCGTCAAAATCGCCGCTTTCGATCGCCGCCTCCACAAGCGCCCTGCAACGCGCCTCCGCGCTGTCGTGCCGCGCGAGCAAACCCTCCATTCTTCCTAGACCCATCACGTTGTGCAGTCCGTCCGAACACACAAGCAATGCGTCGACCGCCTGCAGCGACTGGCATTCACCCAGTTGCAGTTGAAAGGCGTCTGACCCCATCGCGTTGGTGACATAATGCCGTTCCGAACTCGCTTGCGCCTCGATAAGGGTCATCTCTCCCGTACGCACGGCCATTGCCACCACGGAGTGGTCCTCCGTCAATTGCCGAAGCACCCCGTGGCTGTACCGGTACACGCGGCTGTCCCCGGCGTTGAACGCAACGTACTCGTCCCGAAGCAGGAGCACACCCGAAAGGGTGCAGGCCATGCCGGCATATTCGGACTGCTGCTCCCCGAATTCAAGCACAACCTCATTCACGTCCTGGGCAATATTGTAAAGCATGTTTGCCAGCGCCCGAAGGTCGTGGCCACGCGCCTCCCTGTAAAAGGACGCCTCAAGCGTCTTGAGCATGAGGTTTGCCGCAGCCCCGCCTACGGCATCTCTCCCCATGCCGTCGGCCACGGCGACAAGCAGACCGTTCTCGAAAGCCCCCCCGTCGTCCCCATGCGCTTGCGCCTGGGCATTCTTGGAGGTGCAGACCGTGTGTCCCACGAGAATGACATCCTCATTTACCTCGTGCCGGGGCCCCTTTTCCGTATGTCCATACACATCTATCCTCATTGTCAACGCACCCGCACCACCCCGCCCCTAGTCACCACCGAACGGTTAGGCGCCCCTGTCTCGGTGGTGGTTCCGCTCATTACGCATCATCCGCCCACCGGACGGTGGCGTGAATGAGCGTCTAATTTTAATCCAAGAAGCGATATCTTTCAGCCTTCCCCACTTGTCGATTATTCCCGGAACATGAACACCTGATATACTAGCGGCACAGTTTTGAACAGCGGCGATTCCTGACGCGCTTTGACGCATGGAGACGAACACCATGAAATCGACCCGACGTGAATTCCTGAAGACTTCGGCCGTCATCGGCGCATCGACGCTGGCCCCCGTGACTGTGTTCGCGGCGGATGCCGCGCCCGCGGACATGTGCATCGCGCGCTGGAAGGGCGATGCGAACGCGAACATGAATGAAACGGCCCGCCGCCTCACCGAAGAGGCGATTAAGGCGATTGGCGGCCTGGGCCGTTTCGTCAACAAGGGCGATGTGGTCTGGGTGAAACCCAACATTGGCTGGGACCGCACGCCCGAGCAGGCGGCAAACACCCACCCGGAGGTGGTTAAGGCCATCATCCGGCTGTGTCTTGAGGCGGGCGCGAAAGCGGTGAAAGTGGGCGACAACACCTGCAACGACGCGCAGAAGAGCTACAAGAACAGCGGCATCGAGGCCGCTGCCAAAGAAGCCGGCGCGGAGGTGGTCTATCTCGACAAGAACCGCTTTGCCGAGGTGAAGATAGGCGGCAAGCGCCTGGACAGCATTCCCCTCTATCCGGAAATCATGGAATGCAACCTGATTATCAGCTGTCCCGTGGCCAAGCACCACAGCGCCACCGGGATCACGGCATGCATGAAGAACTACATGGGCGTGATCGAGAACCGCAAGAAGTTCCACCAGGATCTGCCCTACTGCATCGCCGACCTGACGGCGCACATGAAGCCCAGGATTGCCGTGCTCGACGCGACGCGCATTCTCACGGCCCACGGCCCGACGGGCGGCGATCTGAAGGACGTGAAGGTCATGAACACCGTGGCCGCCGGCATCGACCTCGTCGCGCTGGACGCGTTTGCCGCCGAACTGCTGGGCAATGACCCGGCCAAAATTGGCACGGTGACAGTGGGCGAGGAGTATGGTCTGGGCAAGAAGGACTACAAATCGCTCAATCTCAAGGAGCTGGAGATCGCGTGAAATTCCGCCGTCCCCGTTCCTGGATGCAGTGGGCGCGGCGGGTGTCGCAGGTCCTGTTTCTGGCGCTGTTTTTCGCGCTGGCACTGCGTGTGCGGTTGTCGGAAAACGGCGCGCCCGTGGTGGACGCGGACTTCTTCTTCAAGATTGACCCGCTTGTTTCCCTGTCTACCGCCCTCGCCGCGCGCAGCCTTGCCGTCATCGCCATTCCCGCGCTTGTCGTGCTCGTCGCGACCGTGCTGCTGGGCCGTGTTTTCTGCGGCTGGATTTGCCCCCTCGGCGCGGTGCACGCCGCGGCGTCCTGGTTTCGCGCAAAGCGTCCGGCGGCCGCACCGCCGGAGCGGCGCACCGCCTGGCACCGGGTCAAATATGTTGTGCTGGTTGCACTGCTGGTGATGGCGCTCTTCGGCGCGCACTGGACCGGCATCTTTGATCCCATCCCGCTGCTCTTCCGCAGCACGGCCACCTTCCTGCTGCCCGCCGCGCAGTATGCGGTCGAGGATTCCAGCACCGCCGTGTTCCAGGCGGACCCGCATGTGGGCCCGGCCCATCTCAAGCTGATGACCGAACCGGTCTACAAATTCTCGCGCAACGCGCTCTTCCAGGTGGACCGGCAGACCTACGCGGGCGCGGCGTTCATCGCCGCACTGTTCATCCTCATCGTGGCGCTCAACCTGGTGCGGCCGCGCTTCTGGTGCCGCTATGTGTGCCCCCTCGGCGGCCTGCTGGGCTTCGCCTCGCTGCGCCCCGCGCTGCGGCTCAAGAACGATAAAGACCGCTGCAACGGCTGCGGCCAGTGCGCCAGGGCGTGCCCGGCCGCCGCCCAGCCCGACCGGCCCGGCGAATGGCTCCCGACCGAATGCTATGACTGCTGGAACTGCGTGGCCTCCTGCAGGCGCGGCGCGCTCGCGTTCAAGGTGGAGAATCCCATAACGCCCGCCGCGGCGGGCGGCGTGGACTTTTCGCGGCGCGCGGCCATGGGCGCATCGGCCGCGGGTGTGGCGGTCATGCTCGGTTTCCGGCAAAACCCGCTCGCGCAGGAGAAGGTCTACGAGGCGAACCTGGTGCGCCCGCCGGGCGCCCTGCCGGAGCGTGAGTTCCTGCAGCGCTGCGTGCAGTGCGGCGCGTGCATGCGGGCCTGCCCGACCAACGCGCTCCAGCCCTGCGCGCTGGAGGGCGGCATTGAGGGGTTGTGGACGCCGCGCATCATCGCCAAGGTGGGCTACTGCGAGTACAACTGCAACATTTGCGGCCAGGTGTGCCCCACGGGCGCCATACAGCCGCTGGCAATTGAGGCCAAGAAGGAGGTCAAGATCGGACTGGCCTTCTTCGACAAGGACCGGTGCCTGCCCTATGCGTTTGGCCGGGAGTGCATCGTCTGCGAGGAGCACTGCCCGACGCCGCAGAAGTCCATCTATTTTGTGGAGCGCGAAGTCGAGCTGCGCGACGGGCAGAAGATGACTGTGAAACAGCCCCAGGTCGACCCCGACAAATGCACCGGCTGCGGCATCTGCGAGTGGTGCTGCGTGTTCCGCGACACGGCCGCCGTGCGCGTGACCAGCGCCAACGAAACCCGCCATTCCAACAACCAGCCCATTCTTCCCGGCGGTGCCGGCGGCAGCCCCTACTAGGTAATAATGTGATGATCCAGCGGCCGTTTATTTTGAGTGCGTGCGGCCATGCCGCCGCTTTTCTTCGCCGGGGCAATGCCCCGGGGGTGGCGCGAAACGCCGTTTCGCGGGGAACAAAGAACCCCACCCCTGCCCCTCCCCTTGTCAAGGGGAGGGATAAGGCGGCCTCGTCCTTGGCTGTTGGAGTGATGCCTGTTTTCTCCCCGGTTCCTGCGGATCGTTCATGGCCTGCCGAAACTGTGGTTTTTCTCCCTCCCCTTGACAAGGGGAAGGGCAGGGGTGGGTTTTTTTCACAACGCCGTTCATCCCTTCCAGGCGTTGTCGCTCTCCTTGTTGACCGGCCTCTTGCACCAAGCATGGATGTCCGCGCGGGCATGACGGCAAGAGTCTAAGGCCTGAAAAACGGTAATTCCCCGAATCGAGACCCATGAACGAAGCAGCGATAAAACGCCAGTTGTGGCTTTATTACGGCGCGCTAGCCTGCGTGGCGGCGGCGTCGGGCGTGTACGACTCGACCTTCAACAACTTTCTGTCGGACACCTTCCACCTGACCGCCACCGCGCGGGGCAATCTTGAACTGCCCCGCGAACTGCCCGGCTTCCTCGTGGTCATGATGACCGGACTGCTCTGCATGCTGCCCATCACCCGCGTCGGCGCGGTGGGCACCTCCCTCGCCGCGCTGGGGCTGGCGGGCATGGCGCTGTTCGGCGGCACCTTTGCCCTGATGACCGTCATGATGTTCATCGTGAGCACCGGCCAGCACCTGCTGCACCCCATCGGCGCGTCCGTCGTGCTGGGCCTGAGCACGGAGCACAACCGGGGCGCGCGGCTGGGCCAGGCCGCCGGCGTGGCCACCCTGTTCACCGCGCTGGGCACCGGCGCGGTGTGGTGGCTTATGGACGGGGCCGCGCCGCAATACCGCGGCGCCTTCGTCTGCGCCGCCGTGGTCTTTGGCACGGGCGGACTCTTCTACTTTCTGATGCACATTCCCCATCTGCACGCGCCCCGCCAGCGCATGGTGGTCAAAAAAGAGTTCAGCCTCTACTACGTGCTGGAGTTTCTCGCGGGCGCGCGCAAGCAGATCTTCCTCACCTTCGGACCCTGGGTGCTCATCCGGGTCTACGGCCTGCCGGTCTCA
>CAIUWO010000259.1 GCA_903902895.1 Candidatus Hydrogenedentota bacterium
AGAACCGGGGCGTCTGTGCAGGCGCGCGCAGGCGCCAACGCTCCGGGACGGGCCGCGGGGGCACTGCGGCCGGTGCATATGGTGAGGAGTTTTTTTGGGCGCAGGGCCGTCGGGGTGCGACGGCCGCTTTGCTGCGCGGTGCGACGGATCACACGAGGCATGGCGGACAGCAGCCCGACGGGGGCGCCTGTCCGGAGGCGGGACCATGAAACTGGATCGACCAATTCTTCTGCTCACGGTTGCCGGGCTGGTCATTCTGTGGTTTGGGGACCTGCTCATACATTCCCTGACCGGATACAGCACAGCGCGGGGGGCCTATTGGCAGAACCATGCGCTGCCGCTGCGCGTGCTGGGACTGGCGGCCTTGCTCGCCGCGGGACTCACGGCCAGCAGCCTCCGCGCGCGGCAGTTGCGCGCGTGGCAGGCGCTGAAACACCGCATGGAGACGCTGGAGGCGGTCACCTCGATGGCCACAGGCCTGCTCCACACGCAGACTTGGTCCGCCGCAGCCCCCGGCGCCCTCGAGGCGCTGGCGCGCGCCGCGGGGGTGCACGGCGCCGTGCTGTGCGAATACCACCGGGGCGAAGGCGGCGAACTGCGGGCCGAGCTGCGCCATGCATGGCGCAGGTGGGGGACGGAGCCGGCCAAGGCCCGCCATCCGCGCATCGAGGGGCCGCTGGCGGCGGCGCACGCGGCCCACTGCCGGGGCGAGACCCTTCACGGCACCGCGGGGGCGCTGCTGGCCTCGGGGTGCGCCGTTCCCGAATCGGGCGACGGCGAGAACCTGGCCGCCGCGCCGGTGATGACGCCGGACGGCTGCTGGGGCTTTGTCTGTTTCACCCGCGCCGACCCCGCGCCCTGGACCGAAGAGGCGCTCGCCACGCTGGACCTCGCGGCGCAGGTGCTGGGCGCGGCCATCGCGCGGCAGCGCTCTGAAAGCGGACGCGCCGACAGCCAGGCGCGCCTGCGGGCGATTGTCGACAACATTCCGCATCTGGTCTGGGTGAAAAGCGTGGAGGGCCGGTACGTGGCGGCAAACCGGGCATTCGCCCGGGCCTGCGGCAAGACCGTTGCGGCGCTGCTGGGGATGACCGACCGGCAGCTTTTTCCCGGTTTGCAGGCCGACCGCATGGTCGAGGACGACCTGCGGGTCATGGGGCTGGGGCAGGGCCGCATCATTGAGGAGCAGGCTTGGGGGGCCGCGGGGGCCGCCTGGCACGAGACCTTCAAGGCGCCGGTCCGGGACAGAACAGGGCGCGTGATTGGAACCGCGGGGTTCAGCCAGAACGTCACCGAACGCAGGCGCATGGAGGAGGAACTGCACCGCACCGAAGAGCGCCACCGGGCGCTGCTCTCGGCGCTTTCCGACATTGTCCTTGTCGTTGACGGCAACGGAATACTGGTCAGCGTCTACGCGTCCCTGCCCGAACTGGCGGAGACCCAGACCCGCCTGCTGGGCCGCGACATTCGGGACCTGCTGCCGCCGGAGCTGGCCGCCCAGTGCCTGGGCGTTCTCGATGAGACGCGGTGCTCGGGGCTTCCCCACACGTTTGAGATTTGCATTCCCGGGCAGGGGGAAAGCGCGCGCCATTATGAGGTGCGCACGGCGCCGGCCGGACAGGAGCAGACGCTGGCCGTTGTGCGCGACATGACCGCCCTGCGTCTTGCGGAACGGGGACTGCGGCGGCAGTCAGACAGACAGAAACCCGGGGCAGGCGCGGCGGGATTTCCCCGGGACATGCGCGCATAGGCCGCATGCGCCAATGCGACCCCGCTGAAAACCGTCGATCCGCCCCCGATGGCCGGTCAGCAGGGAGCGCCGCGCCCCAGGTGCGCGTCCGGGCGGCCGTTGCGGCGCGCCCCGAACGCGCAAACCAAGGGCAAGGGTTCGGCCTAGCGGCTGAGCTTGCTGATGATCGGCGAGATGGTGAGCAGCAGCGCGCCGATGCTGCTAAGCACGGTGCCCACGATGTTGAGAATGCTGCTTGTGCCCGACTGGGCGCGGCACACTGCCGGACGGGTAACGCTAGTCATGTGCTTCATGGTGTTTTCCTCTGTCGGCATGCCATGCATGCCCATTGGACCTGCAATACAGGCGGCGTCATCATTGGCACACGCCCCTTTTTCCGCCCTGGTGGCGGGAACAGGTTATTCGACAAAAACAAGACAGACTCCGCCGCGAGGCGGGACGGTCAATTGCCGCCCTTGCTGATCAGCGGAGCAACGGTCAGCAACAGCGCGCCGATACTGCTGAACACGGTTCCCACAATGCTGAGGATCGTGTTCAAACTCGACTGGGCACGGGTAACGGTCGGCCGGGTCACTTGGTGCAGATGCTTCATGATGTTGTCTCCTCACTAAAATTGGTTCGTTCCTGCTTCCCCGGCGCGGCACTGAGCCACCCCCGGCGAATGCGCATCAGTCTAGCATTCTCGGCTGAGGGAACGAAAACAAGCATTCACCCCAATGGCCGACATTGCCATCCGCAAAAAAGTATACCACCCAGACTGCGTTCCGTTACGGCCCCCGGATGACCGCAGGCGGCGGGGCTACTTCACGCGGACGACCGGCATGCCCTCTTTGGAGATGAGTCGGGTGCCGCTGATGGTCAGGTCCGTCTTGACTTCCTTGCCCTCAAACGTGGTGCTGACGTAGAGTTTTGGCCCCTCGATGCGCCATTTTCCGGGGAGCGACTCCACCCCGTACTTGGCCTTCGCCAACTGGCGCACAACCATGTTGTCCGAGCCCGCCACGGCCTGGCCGTCCGCGTTGAAGCTCACCTTCAGCGTAAAACCCTTGATGGAGACGTTCCAAATGGAGCCGATCAGGTCGGCCTCCTTGAGCAGGGGCGGCAGAATGGGTTCCGGGGCCTGTTTGGCGGCGACTTTGTTGTTTGCCAGGGCTTTGGCGCGGAATTCCATGAATCCGGAAAAGGCCTTCGGCCCGACAATGACTCCGACAAAGAGCAAGAGCACCACGGCGGTGCCGATAATCATTTTCTTGTTGCTGCTCACAGAACGGCCAACTCCTAAAAAGTAGCCTCCCGGCTTCAGACCCGTCCAAAGCCTCTCCCAAGGTGCGTTTTTCAAATAATGCGTGATTCTAGCGCGTTTCAGGCAGATTGGTCAAACCAGCGGTTCCTTGGCCAGACGCGCGCGCGCCGGCACAAAGATCATGGCAGCAATCCACGCTGGCGGAGCCGGTCCTCGAGAAGGGGGGCAAGCCGGTCGAAAATCAGCCGCGCTTTGGCCTCAATCCCGCGGTTTTTCATGTGGCAGATGTCGCCGAAGGTGTCCGTGCCGCCGCGCAATTGCGCGGCCACGTCGATCACGGGCACGCCCGCCTCCCGGGCGAGCGCCTGCGTTTCGCGGTTGAACAGCCCCAGCGCGCGCAGGTAGGAGTCAAACGTCACGTAGCGGCCGCCCCACTCCAGCTGGGTGTAGCACTCCATGTAGTCGCGCCCGGCACGGTCGAGCTTTTCGGGGGCGGGCGCGGCAAAAGTGCAGACCACTGCCTCCACGCCCGCGGCGCGGGCCTGCTCAATGATAAAGCGGATGCTGGACATTTTCGCCCGCCGTATGTCGTCGGTCATCTGGGCCTCACCGGGCAGCAGCCACGCATTGAAATGGTTGTTTAGAAAGCGCGACTCGCGCAGGCGTTTCTGCCAGGAACCGGTGTCTTTCACCCATAGGGGGATAAGGTCGTGGCAAATGTCGTTCACCGCAAGGTAGGTGACGATCAGGTCGGGCTGCAGGGCGAGGTAGTCCGCCAGTTTCACCTTGTGCTTGAGTGAGTTCATCCCGGAAATGCCCGCATTGACCACATCGACATGCTGCCCGCCGAACTTGCTGTTGGCGAGGTATTCCAGGATGTTTGGATAGGACAGGTCGTTGGCGGGCCCCTCCTCGGTGGTCGACGCGCCGATGCACAGCACGCGGAACACGCCCGGCGGCTTGGGAAGAACCACGTCGTCGTCGCGCAGGCCCACGTTGTTGATGGCGAACTGCTCGGACACGCCGAGCACGTTCTTCTGGGCCTCGCGCTTTTCGTGGGGACGGTAGGAAAAGAAAGGCCTGCCCCACAGGCTCTTCGGGTCCGGCACCGGCGCCTGGGGATCGGGCCAATACAACGCGGCGTAGGGGGGCGCCGCTTTTTCGTCCGGGCCGGGTGGGCCGGGGTTGGGACAGGCGGCCAGGCAGTACCAGGCCGGTCCGTCCAACCCGTCAAGCACCACCGGCGGGCCGCCCGCCGCCACGCCGGGCAGGGCGGCCGCAACGCGGGGGGCGTCCTGTGCGCCGACAAAATCCGCCGGGGTCTTGCCGCCGGCATAGTTCACTTCCGAATAGGCCTTGACCACCATGCCGCGCCCGTCCACCAGCAGCGCCCTGACACGGTAGGCGGCCGTGAACGCATAGCGCTCCCAGTCATCCAGCAGGGCGAAGTTTTCAGCGCGGCGCGCGGCCATGGCCTTTTCGTCCGGAACGGGCTGGGGTGTCGTTGACTGGCCCGCGCCGCGGCAGCGGTCCCGGGCGGCGGCGTCCAGCAGTTCGGGCGAGAAGGCGTCCGGCCCGCCCGGCAGCGGCCAGGCGCCCTTGTCCTCCCGGGAAAGCACGTAGGGGTTGGTGTTCATCATGCGCTGCCAGTGAACGCGCTCCCACACTTCCAGCCCCAGCGCGACCATCACCACCCAGAAGCTGGTCATGATTCCGTAGAACAGCAGCCGCATGAACCGCCTCATTGCGGGGCCGCCGCGCCGGGCTTTGCCGCGCGCGCCTTTTCGAGCAGCTGCTGTGAACGCTGGTCGCCGGGGTCGAGCGACACGGCCTTTTCCGCCGCCTTGACGGCGTCGTCGACGCGCCCCGCGCCCAGGTACGCGCCGGCCAGCACCGTGTGCGCCCAGGCGTCATTGGGCAGCAGTTCCAGCGCGCGCAGCGTGGCGTCTATGGCCTCGTCGTAGCGGGCGAGATCAAGCAGCAGCATGGCAATGTTCACGTGGGACCAGGGATAGCCGGCGAAGTCCAGGCGCACCGCCTCCTGGAAGGCGGCCAGCGCCTCCTCTTTGCGCCCCGCCTCCTTGAGCGCCATGCCGAGGTAGGACCAGCCTTTGGTGTATTTCGGGTCCAGGGCGATGGCCCTGCGCGCGGCCAGTTCGGCCGTGCCGTACTCGCCCGCGCGCCAGTATTCGAGCGACAGGTCGCCAAACTCGCGCGGCGGCTCGCCGGAAAGCGCCTTGGCCCGGTAGTCGGGCACGGTCGCGCCGGGCTCGCGCCACACGCGGTAAAGCACGACATGCTGCACGCCGCCGTACTCCCAGGACTGGAAGGAAAGCCCGCGCGCGCGGAACTCCGTTTCAAGGTCGCGAATGGGGCCGCCGATGAAGTAGTCGGTCTGCACGAGCACCCAGGGAATGCGCGGGCCTTTGCCGGACTTGGAGGGCAGATTGAGGTCCGTGAAGAAGGCGCACTCCTCGGCGAGCACGTCGTAGCCGGTGCCGTAGGAGACCACATTGGGCACGGGGCCCAGGTTGTAGGCGAAGACCCGCTTCCAAAGCCAGTTGTGCTCCAGCACCAGGTCGTCCGCATTCGCGTCCGCGCGCAGCCGCGCGCAGGCGCTCTTCCAGTCGGGATGCTGCGGGTCTCCCAGGACCAGGGAATGCTGGAATCCGAAGAACGCAATCAGCAGGACCACCAGGGCGGCGCTCACCGCGCGCCAGCGAATCATGGTTATGGCGCCCGCGATAATCAGGTACAGCGCCAGCGAGCTGTGCAGCGTGTAGCGCGGCATGATGCATGGCCGCCACACCAGCGATGCCAGGTACAGCACCATCGGCGGCAGCAGGAACCACAGCAGCAGGAAAAGGTTCCACCGGCAGGGCGCGTCGGCCGCGCCAACGGCGCATGCGTCTCCGGCGCAGTCCCTGCTGCGGAAACGCCTCCAGACGCTCATCCCCGCCAGCAGCGCCACGGACAGCAGCACGGCGGAAATCCACCAGCGTCCGACGGTCCACCGGAGCCGCACGATCTTCATCGCCGTGGTGGGGTCAACCACCTTTTCCCAAATCGTCGGCGTGGCGTTCAACTGGTAGGTCATGCCGACCGCGTCGTCGGCGAACAAATCGCCCGCGAACTCGGAAAGGCTCGGTATTTTCATCCAGGAGTCGGTGTGGCCCTGCTCCCAGAAGCGGATCGACGCGACGTAGACCGCAATGGGCACGGCGGCCAGCGCCATAAGCGCGACCCAGCGGGCAATGCGCCGCCAGTCGCGGGGGAAGCACAGCACCCAGAACACCCCCTCGGTGAAGGGAACGAGCACGGCGAAGGGATGGGTCCACAGCAGCAGCAGCGTCGCGAGGCCGTGCCCCAGCCACCAGCGCTTTCCCCCGCCGCGCACAAGACGCGCGAAAGTCCAGACCGACAGGGAAGCCAGCAGTGTCATCAGCCCGTACATGCGGATCTCGCGGGCAAACTGCCAGTGAATGGGGGACAGGGCCACGCACAGCATGACAATCAGCCCCGCCCCGGGCCCAAAGAAGGCGCGGCCCAGGAGATACGCCACGGGAAGCACCAGCATGGAGATGAGTATAGACAGGTAGCGCAGCGTGTCGAAATCATTGCTGACATGCCGGGTCCACAGGTACTCGAAGGTGTAATACATCGGCATGGTGGCCGGGTCCATCGAGCGGTTCTGTTTCCAGAACGCGAGCAGCGACGGGGCCGTGTCGCGGATGACGGACTGGTTCCAGCGGGTGAAGTCGGGTGACGCCTGCCATGCGGTCGGCGGCTCAAGATACACCACGCTGGTGAATTCGTCCCACCAGATCGACTCGCGTTCGAGCTGCCAGCAGCGCAGCCCGGCGCCCGCAAGCAGTATGAGCGCAAAGGCCGCGGCATGCGCGGCTGAAAAGCGCCGCGGGGAAACCGCGGCGGTCTGGGATGTCGTGTCTTCGGGCATGAATGTTCCTGCTTGGGCTTGCCTGCCTCACCCCGTCATTGCGAGCGAAGCGAGGCAATCTCTTTCCCGCCATCGCCATGCGTTTCGGAAATGTTGCTTCAAGAGATTGCTTCGTCGGCCTTCGGCCTCCCCGCAATGACGTGAGATGTCCTGCCTGGCGTGCTTGCGCAGGATCATGGCATTTGCCATAATGGCGGTGCAAACCGGGAGGCGTGGGGACAACCATGGGAACAGCGCGGCCATGAACGGCACAAAGGCCTGGGCGAAGAATCTTGGACTGGCACTGGCATCGGTGCTGGCCGTGTTTGCCCTGTCGCTGGCCGCCGACTGGACCCTGGGCCGCCATGCGACACGCCCCGAGCTGCGCGGCACGATGGAACTCATCTTCCCGCCCCGCGCGGAGCAGACCTTCAGCTCGGTCGAGTTTACCTACACGGCGCACATCAATTCCCTTGGACTGCGCGAACGCGAGCTCAAACCCAGTCCCGGCGTGTTCCGCATTGCCGCCATAGGCGACTCCTACACCTACGGATGGGGCGTGGAGGCCGAGCAAAGCTGGCTGCGCCTCCTTGAAAAGAACCTGCGCGACCGGGGCTACAGCGTGGAGACGGTCAATTTGGGCAAGCCCGGTTCGGGCCCCCCGGCCTATGCCGAAATCGCCGAAAAGGCCCTGCCCGTGGTGCAGCCCGACCTCGTGCTCGTGGGCATGCACCAGGGCGACGACCTGGCCGGCTCGGGGCCGGACGGCCTGGAGAAACTGAAACAGCAGGAAGGCGGGACGATCGGCCGGCTTATCCGGGCCGTGTATCCCAACATCACCCGGCGCCTGCGCGACGCGCGGCTGGCACGACTGGGCGACGCGCGCAAACAGGAGGCCCCGCCGCAAAAGAGTTCGGCCGAGGACAACCGGCGCTGGACCGAAAACACGGCCAAGGACTTTCTTGCCAAGATGTCGCCCGAAGAGAAGGCAAAGTACGACGCGCTCGACCCCAAAGTGCGCGAGGCGTTCACGCAGGGCATGTTCAACCCCTACATGGTGGACCTGGCGCTGAAGAATCCGCGCATTTACATCATGCCCATGGTGCTTGACGATCCGTGGATAAAGCAGTGCATCGGCAATATGGCGGGCCAGCTCAGCCGCATTGAAAAAGCCGCGGGAGACGCGGGCGCCACCGTGGCGGTGCTGTCCATACCGGACGGCGTGTATGTGAACGATGCCGCGCGTCAAAACATCACCAAGGTGGGCTACCAGATTGATCCCGCGCTCATGACGGCGGAAAACGCCGACGAGGGCATCCGCCGCGCCTGCGACCAGGCGGACCTGCCGTTCAACACGGTCAGCAATGGCTTTCTGGATCATGCCTCCGAACCGGACCTGTTCTTTGAACTGGACGGTCACCCCAGCCCAAAGGGGCACGCGCTCTTTGCCGAACTGATCACGCCCATCGTTGAGCGCATGATTGCGCCTGTCGCGCCGCGGCTGAAGCGGTAGCCGTCCCCTGAAATGCTCCCCCGGATTAAGGTGCCGGCAGGGGGTCCCAGTCCGCCCACAGTTCGAGGTCATGCACCTCCACCACGGCGGGCCGCCTGTAAGAGGCCACGGAAAAGATGCCCACCACGACGGACGCGGTCTTGGCGGGCGTCACAAACGCGCCGTGGGCCGCGGTGCAGCCCGGAGGCGCGGCCCGGTCCAGTGACCCCCGCCGCATGAACACGGTGTCCAGTTCCGCCCCGTCGGCGTCAAGAAACCTCGCCATGAAATAGACCCGCTGCCTCGGCCCGGCGTCGCGCAGCCCGGCGCGCAGCACCATCCGTTTCGAGGCGGCCGCGGGCAGTGCCGGCGATTCGAGCAGGAACGTGCCAACGCCCGCGCTGTCGGTCAACTCCACCGCATTCTGTCCAAACTGCCGGAATTTCGGCACGCCTCTTCCCGCAATCACCACTGCACGCCAGATTCCGGAGGCCGCCGCTTCCGCCGGCGCCGATCCCGTGTCCTGGCCGCCAACACTCAGCGGCGGCACCGGAATGCGGCGCAGCGGCGAGCAGGGCAGTGATGCATGATAGACGGCCACATCACCCCCAAAGAGGGCGCCCAGTTCCATGGGGCCGGCATCGGGCAGCCGGTCCATCTCCACAGTCTGGTCCCGGGTTCCCAGCCACCAGATGCCGAAGCGTCCAGAGAGGTCCAGCGCCTCGGGCAGCGGGTAACCGGCCCAGTAACGGTCAAAGTACAGGCTGGCCCGCACGCGGAAATCGTTGCGGTCCTTCTCGATAAGCACGGTGTCGCCCGGCAAAAGCCTCGCGTTCACCCATGCCGAAGCCTCTTTGGCCTCCTGGTGGATGCCGGCCAGCCAGCCCAGCCGGCCCGGCCACGGAGTGTCCCCCGATCCCGGTGTCCGCGCGACACAGGGCGCGAGCATAAGCCACGCCAGACAGGCAACAATGCCGGCGGACACGGCGCCCCGGACAAAGCCCCGCGAACCGCCCCGCAACGGGGCCATGGCGGCCGGTGCCGCCGCGCCGGCGGCAAGGCACAGCGTGAAGAACGGCAGGATTACAAGATAGCAGCGGTTCTGCGATTTCAACTGGAGCGCGTAGATGGCCGCGGCCGGAACCGCCGCGCCCGCGAGCAGCACGAGCATGCCCCAGCGCCTCCGCCACAGAAAAATCCCCGTGCCCGCCAATGCCACCGCCAGGCCCGCCCAAAATGCCCGGCCCTGAAGGCCCGTGACCGTCTGCGTGATGCTGTCCATCGGGTCCCAGGCGGAAAGCACGCTGCCGCCCGCCCCCTCGGCGGCGTTAAGCCAGCGGGGCTCGTAATTCGGGTCTGCCTGCTCGGGCCACATGCCGTGGACGAGCCGGAACGGAACTTCGTAATACAGCGGCAGCGACGGCGCATAGAGCAGCACCGTGAGCAGTCCGCCGCCCATGATGCCGAGGCAGGCGAGCAGCCAGGCCGTCACCGAGCCCGCGCGCCGCGACGAGGGCGACGCCAGCAGGATTGCCCCCCATGCCGCGGCCACAAGACCCCACGCGCCAAAAAGAAGGAGAAAGAAGAGGTGGCTCAGCGCCATCAGCCCCAGCGAAACCCCAAGGCCGGCAACCGCCGCCGGTGAAACGCGGCGCAGCGCGTGGTACAGGCAGTATCCCGACAGCAGGGCGAAGAACATCGCCATGCTGTACCCCCTGGAATTGGCGGAGTAGGCGACGTGGTACGGGGAGACGGCCAGCAGCAGGGAGGCGGCCCAGCCGCACAGCCGGTTTCCCGTCACCTCCCGGGCAAAACGGCCGGCAAGCAAGACGGTCGCGAGACCAAACACAAGCGCCGGCAGCCGGATCGCCCACTCCGTGTTGCCGAACACGGAGATGCTTATCCATGAAAAGAACGCGTTCAGCGGATGGTTGTTGCTGTTGTAGGCCTCCAGGAAAATCGCGCGGAAGCCGTTCCGGGTGTACTGGTCGTGCGAATTGACCTCGTCAATGCTCAACGACAACCCCATCAGCGGAAGTCGGAGGCACAGCGCGGCCAGCACCGGCACTATGAGATTAAACGGAATGCCGCGCCATGCGGCGCCGCCCGCGTCCGCCCCGGTCCGGTCGCCCGGAACCGCCGTACCCCCCGTTTGTCCCGCTGTTTTCGCCATACCCATGACCTGATGAAACTCCCTGCGCAAATGGAGACCTTTGACCAGGCGCCTATAATAGCATGGCGCGCCGATTGTGAGCGCGCGGGCCGCCCTGCTACCATGTGGGGACTGCGGACCGGACGGCGCGCGCGCGGGCCGGAACGGAACAGGTCGCGGATACAGGGAGCGAAGAATGCCAGAAACCCAGCGGTTGTCGGTGGTGATGCCGGTGTACAACGAGGCGCAGACCGTGGAGGCCGTCATTCAGCGGGTCCGCGCCGTTCGGGACTTCCCCGTCGAATTGATCGTGATCGACGACGGGAGCACCGACGGCACCCGGGAGAAACTGGAGGGGCTGCGGGACCTGATTGACGTGCTCGTGCTCCATGACCGCAACCAGGGAAAGGGCGCCGCGCTGCGCAGCGGTTTCGCGAGGGCCGCGGGCGTCGCCACGATTGTGCAGGACGCCGACCTCGAATACGACCCGCGCGAGTACGCCAAACTGGTCGCGCCCATCCTCGATGGCCATGCGGATGTCGTGTACGGCACCCGCTTCCGCGGCGGCGAGTCGCACCGCGTGCTTTACTTCTGGCACATGGCGGGAAACTGGTCGCTCACGCTTGTTTCAAACATCTTCACCAACCTCAATCTGTCCGACATGGAGACGGGGTTCAAGGCGTTTCGGACAAGCCTTCTGAAAGACATTGATATCCGCGAAAACCGCTTCGGATTCGAGCCGGAAATCACCGCGAAGGTCGCGCGGAAAGGCGCGCGAATCTACGAGGTGGGCATCTCCTACTGCGGGCGCACCTACCAGGAGGTAAAGAAGATCCATTTTCGCGACGCGCTCCGCGCGCTGTACTGCATCTTTCGCTACAACCTCCTGCCCTGACCCGGCATGGCGTTGCCTTTCCCCAGGGGCCTGCATTACCATGCGTGCTATATTTAGGAACCCACCCACCGCACCGAGGCTGACCAAGTGAACGACACCCCCGAAAGTTTCCCGGCTCCCCGGCGGCAAGGCGCGCTGCGGCGCGGTCTGCTGACGCTCGCGGCAATGCTGCTGCCAGTGCTGTTCCTGTTTGGCGCATTGGAACTCGGGGCGCGCGTGTGGGAACTGTGGAACCCGCCCATGCGCGTCGACCTGGGGCAGGGCTTCGACGATTCGAGCCGCCTCTTCCTGTCCAGCGCCAAGGACCGCGCCCGCATGTCCACCAACCCCGACAAGCTGGTGTCGTTCCGGGACGAATCCTTCGCCAAGGTCAAGCCGCCGCGCACGCTGCGCATCTTTGCGCTCGGCGGTTCTTCGGTCAACTACGCCAAGCCCTATTTCGATGACATGGCGAAACGGCTGCAGGAAAAGCTCAAAGCCCGCTATGACGCCGTGGAGGTCATTGACTGCGGCGGCCTGTCCTACGGCAGCCACCGGCTCGTGCTCATCGCCCGCGAGGTGGTGCAGTATGACCCCGACATGGTCCTTTTTTATGAGGCCCACAATGAATTCGAGGAAATGCAGCAGTTGGGCCTTGCCAACCTGCCCGCGGCCGGCACCCAGCGCGCGCTGTCCGGTTCGGCGTTCTACCGCTTTATCCGCGACCTGCTCGCCAGGCGGCAGATCAGCCGGCTGGAAGGCGAAAAAAGGCAGCGTGACCTCGCCAACGCCCTGCCCGACGCGTCAAAGTCATGGATGCACCAGTTCACTCCCGAAGAGATCGACGGGCGCATGCAGGCCTACCACGACAACCTCACCGCCATCGTCCGCCTCTGCCGCGAGCACAGCGTGGCCGTCATTCTAGGCAGCGTCCCGTCCAACCTCGTCAAGCCCAGCCTGCCCGGCCCGGAGGGCGCGCGCTACGAAAAAGAGGTGCTGCCGCTCTTCGCCGCGGGCGAGTGGGAAAAGGGCGCGGCGCTGGGACGCGACATCCTCAAAAACGCATCCCCCCGCCACCAGTCCTCCGACACGGAGAACGGCATCATCCGCACGGTCTGCCGCGACCTCGACGTGCCCCTGGCGGACGTGGAGGCGGCCGTCATCGCCGCCGAACCGCACAAAGTCCCCGGCGAAACCCTCTTCTCCGACCACTGCCACCTCAACGGCCCGGGAAACGATATTCTTGGCCATGTCTATGAGCGGAAGATATTGGACCTGACCGCCCCGGACCGGTAATCGCCTTCCGCCGACGCCCCTCCCCGTTGTCTTTTCCCACCGCACTGCATTACCATGCTTGCCGGAGTCTTACCAACGCATGAGCATGGACCTTCCGCCCGCCCTTGAAGCGCGCATCGCCGGACTCGCACCGCTGGTGCGGGCGCGGCGCTTTGACACGCCGCGCTATGTCACCCGTCCCGTGATGCCGCCGCTTGACGCCTACACCGAACTGCTGCGAGGCGTGTGGGACCGGCGCTGGCTCACGAACGACGGCGAGCTGCACCAGCGGCTGGAACGGGAGCTGGAGGCCTATCTGGGCGTGAACCACGCCAGCCTATTCTGCAACGGCACCCTGTCGCTGCTGGTCGCCCTGCAGGCGCTGGACCTGCGCGTCGGCGAGGTCATCACCACGCCGTTCACCTTCCCCGCCACGACCAACGTGCTGCACTGGAACCGGCTCCGGCCGGTCTTCTGCGATGTGGACCCCGTCACGCTCAATATTGACCCGGAACGGGTCTCCGCCGCTTTCACCGACCAGACACGGGCCATTCTGGCCGTGCATGTCTACGGCCAACCCTGCGACGTGGCGGCGCTTCAGGAACTGGGGGCGCGGCACGGCGTGCCGGTGGTCTACGACGCGGCCCACGCGTTCGGCGTGCGCCTCAACGGGCAGCCGCTGCTGGAATGGGGCAACGTGTCGTCGCTGAGTTTCCATGCCACGAAACTGTTCACCACCGGCGAGGGCGGCGCGCTCGTCACCGCCGACCCGGCGCTGGACAGCCGCATCCGCTCGCTCAAGAATTTCGGCATCGCCGACGAGGAGACCGTGCTTGCCCCGGGCATCAACGCCAAAATGAGCGAGTTGTCCGCGGCTTTCGGCCTGCTGCGCCTGCGCGATGTGGACGCCGAGATCGCCGCGCGGGCCCAGGTCACCGCCGCCTACCGCCGCTCGCTGGACGGCGTGCCGGGGCTCACGCTGCCGCCGCAGCCGGCAAACGTCACACTGAACCATTCCTATTTCCCCATACTGGTCGATGCGCACGTCTTCGGCCTGGATCGTGACGAGCTTTACACCGCGCTGCGCCTCTTCAATGTCATCGCGCGCAAGTACTTCTATCCGCTGACCTCCCATTACGAGTGGGACCGCTGCTACCCTTCCGCCGACCCGGCAAACCTGCCCGTGGCCGAGCGCGCCGCGCTGCGGGTGCTGTGCCTGCCCGTCTACGGCGAACTCGGCGCGGCGGAAGCCGGGGCCATCGGCGACATTATCGCTGAACTGCACCAGGCCGCCCGCCGATGAGCGCGCCGAAGCGCACCCCCGTGCTGGTGTTCCCCTGCGGCACCGAAATCGGCCTCGAAGTGGCGCGTTCGCTGCGCTTCGCACCCGAGTTTGAACTGGTCGGCGCGTCCAGCGCCGTGTCAAACCACGGCTCCTACGTCTACCGCCGCTACCGCGAAGATATGCCCTTTGTGAGCGCTCCGGGCTTCATGGACAAGCTCAACGCGGTCATCGCCGAAGAGGTCGTGGGTTTGGTCTTTCCCGCGCACGACGACGCCACGGTGACCCTGTCGCGCCGCCGGACCGAGATCGCCGCGCCGCTCGTCGCGCCCCCGGCCGACACCTGCGCCCTGTGCAGGAGCAAGCGCGACACCTATGCCGCGCTGGCAAACTATCTGCGCGTGCCGACCCTGTTCGACAACCCTGCGGGACCGCTGCCCTTCCCCGTGTTCCTTAAGCCTGACCGGGGCCAGGCCTCGCGCGGCACGGCCCTCGTGCAGAACCGCGACGAACTGGACTACCATCTGCGCCTTAATCCGGCCCTGCTCACGCTGGAATACCTGCCGGGCACGGAGTACACGGTGGACTGCTTCACCGACCGACTCGGCATGCTGCGCTATGTGGGCGCACGGGAACGGCTCCGCATCGCGGGCGGCATCAGCACGGACACGCGGTTGGTGCAGCGCCCCGAACTCGACGCTATGGCCCAGGCCATTCACCGCACACTGCCCATGCGCGGCGCGTGGTACTTCCAGGCCCGCGAGGAGGCCTCTGGAACGCCAGCCCTGCTCGAAGTGGCCGCCCGCGTGGGCGGCTCCATGGGGCTGCACCGCGCGCTTGGCGTCAATATGCCCCTGCTCGCCGCCCTCGACGCGCTGGGCCGCGACGTGGACATCAACCCCATGGCCAGCGAAGTCCGCATGGACCGCGCGCTCGACTGCTGCTACGCGCCCGCCCTCTCCCCCACCCGCGTCATCATCGACGCGGACAGCGCCCTGTTCCTGCCCGATGGCAACCCCAATCCGTGGATGGTGGCGTTCGTTGTGCAGTGCCGCAACCGCGCCTGCACGGTGACGGCGGTTGCGAACGACCCCGCCGCCATGCGCGGACGGTTGGAGCAATACGGATTGAACGCCCTTGTGGGCACGCTTGACCCAGTGCCCCAGTCATGGTCCCAGGATGGCGCCAAAGAGGCGCTGCTGGTCACCGGCAATCCAGTTCGACGCCGCAGGGCGCTGGGTGCGGGATGCACCGTTATGGGTCCCGACGCCCTCGACGCCCTGCTCGATCCGCGTTTGTGATGACGCTGTACCGCCAACACCTTGAGCGCGGCGTGTCTTAAATCCCCCTTCGAAGGGGGTGGCCCGAAGGGCCGGGGGATGTGGCCCCCTCGCATCGGCCAAACCTCCACACGCGTCCCCCTCACCCAATGCCGTCAACCCAGTGTTGCAGTGCATCCACCACTCCGTCCAAGTTCGCGCGCGCCTCCATCTCTGCGAACCGCACCACTCGAATGCCCTTGCCCTCCAGCCATGCCTGCCGTTTCTGATCATACAGAAACTGTTCTTCATGGTCATGGGTGGAACCGTCGATTTCTACAGCCAGCCCTTTCTCGTGGCAAAAGAAATCAACGATGTATTCTCCCACAGGGACCTGTCGGTGAAACTCACACCCCAGTTGCCGCCCCTTGATGGCGCGCCAAAGCAAAACCTCCCCCAAAGTACTCTTCTTTCGAAGCGCACGCGCTTTCTGCAGCAAGTCGCGACGGTAGGGGAATCTCGCAAAACGTGGACTCATTGAATAATCCTGCCTCTGCACAACTGCCGAGTCAAGCGCGAAAGTCCACATCCCCCGCCGCTTCGCGGCACCCCCTTCGAAGGGGGATTTAGGACCGAACACCCCCCGGCCGCCTTTCGGTAGTCACTTCTCCATTGGGAAACCACGGCCCCTTCAATGAAACACCTCCCCCCACCCCCATCATTCGTACCGCCCGGTCTCCACCTCCCGCGTCTCGATGCCCTTCTCCGTCACCTTCACGTGCAGGAACCCAATCGGATTCTTGTCGAAATTCCAGCCGCAGGACCGCACCACAAACACCCGGCTCTCGCCCTCGAGATACTCCT
>CAIUWO010000260.1 GCA_903902895.1 Candidatus Hydrogenedentota bacterium
GCGGCGGCCATGCCGGCCAGCCCCGCGCCCATGACGGCCACGGACAGACCGCTGGGCATGCGGCGCGCGTCCTGGCCGGCCGCCGCATTCAGGAAAGGCATGGACGCGTCGCGGTGGCTCCGGCGTATCGCTATGGCCGTATCGTATTGCCCGCGGCGGCAGACACGCTCGCAGGGGGCGGTGCAGACGTGGCCCAGTGTGGCCGGGAAGATGAGGTCCAGCTTGGCCCGGCGCGCGGCCGCCTCCGACTCGCCTTTTTCCATATGCCGCAGCATGCGCGGGATGTTCAGCCCGGCCGGGCAAATGCGCGAGCAGGGCGCCTCGCAGTCGCCCACGTGCTCGTCCAGCAGCATGTGCAGCACTTCGCGCCGCGCTTCATGCACCTTTTCGCAGTCCGTGTCGATCTCCATGCCGTCGGCGGCCTTGGCGGCGCAGGCGGGAAGCAGGCGCCCCGAGCCCTTGTCGCGCACGGCGCATATCATGCACGAGGTGAGCGCGCCGGTCTCTTTCAGATGGCACAGCGTGGGGATCTCCACGCCGGCCGCCTGCGCGGCGTCGAGCAGTGTCGCGCCTTCGGCGATGCGCACTTCCGTTCCGTTTATCTTGAGCCGGATCATCAGTCCACCTTTACCGCGTTCACGGGGCATATCTCGTAACAGGCGTTGCAGCGCGTGCATTTCTCCGGGTCGATGGTGTGCACCGCGTAGGGGGTCATGGGAATCGCGTCGGCCGGGCAAATCTGCGCGCACTTGGTGCAGCCGAAGCATTGGTCAGTGACCGAGTAGCGTATAAGTGCCTTGCACTTGCGCGCCGGGCAGCGCCCGGCGATATGCGCCTCAAATTCACCGCGAAAGTGGACTAGCCCCGTGAGCACGGGGTTGGGCGCGGTGCGGCCGAGGCCGCACAGACTCTGTTTCTTGATCGCCGTGGCCAGGCGGTGCAGTTCGTCGAGATCGGCCACCTTTCCTTTGCCCTCGCACAGGCGCGTGAGGATGTCGAGCAGTTGCTTGGTGCCCACGCGGCAGGGGGTGCAGCGCCCGCAGGATTCGAGCTGGGTGAAGGACAGAAAATAGCGGGTCATTTCGACCATGCAGTCCGTGTCGTCCATGACGACAAAGCCGCCCGAGCCCATCATGGAGCCCGCCCCCGCGAGCGCCTCGTAGTCCACGTGCAGATCGGCCAGGCTTGCCGGGATGCAGCCGCCCGAGGGACCGCCCACCTGCACCGCCTTCAGCGTGCGCCCCTCGGGCACGCCGCCGCCGACGTCGTTCACGATCTGACCGACCGTCATGCCCATGGGCACCTCAATGAGGCCGCCGCGCCGTATTTTCCCCGCGAGCGCGAACACCTTGGTGCCCTTGCTGTGCGCCGTGCCGAGCGCGGCGAAGGCCTTCGCGCCGTGGCGGATGATCCACGGCACCATCGCCAGCGTCTCCACGTTGTTCACCAGCGTGGGGCATTCGTGGAGCCCGTGGTGCGCGGGAAAGGGCGGGCGGAAGCGCGGCGTGGGCCGCCGCCCCTCAAGGGACGCGATCAGCGCCGTCTCCTCGCCGCAGACAAAGGCGCCCGCGCCCTCGCGCACCTCGGCGTGGAAGGCGTGCCGCGTGCCGAGCACGCGGTCGCCGAGGATGCCCGCCTCGGTGCATTTGGCGATGGCCGCGCGGATGCGCTCCACGGCCAGCGGGTATTCGGCGCGGATGTAGAAAATGCCGCGGTGCGCGCCCGCCGCAATCGACGCGATGAGCATGCCCTCGATGATGCGGTAGGTGTACGACTCCAGGATCATGCGGTCCATGAACGCGCCCGGATCACCCTCGTCGCCGTTGCAGATGACGTACTTGGGCGCGCCCGCCGCATGGCGCACCTCGCGCCACTTGCGCGCCGTGGGGAAGCCCGCGCCGCCCCGGCCGCGCAGGCCGCTGTCATGCATCTCGGCGATAATCGCCTCAGGATCGAGCGGGGCGCCCGCGTCCACCGCGGGGGGAAGCAGGGGCGACTGGGGCGTTTCGCCCAGTCCGGAGAGACAGCGCTGCAGTGCTTTAAACCCGTCGTGGCGGACATATTCGGCCAGGTCGGTGGGATCAATCTCACCGCAGCATTCGGTGGCGATGCGGTTTTGCACATCCAGGAAGCCCGCGACGGAGGGATTCTTCGGATCGAGTGCGGCCTCGCAGGCCGTATCGTCCGTGTAGAGCCGTTCCAGCCAGTGCGCGGCCTTCGCTCGGAGGCGCGGCACGGCACCTTTTGGCGGAAAATGGGACAGCACAATGGCGGGCACATCCTCGGGCCGCATCTTGGCATAGGTTCTGGCCGGAGAGCCCGGCATGACGATTTCCATCAGCGGGGTCTGGTGGCACATGCCCACGCAGCTCACATGTTTGACACGGACTTCTATGGCATAAGTGTCGAGGGTGTCTTCCAATGCCTGCCGCACGAGTTCACTGCCGCCCGCAACGCAGCAGGAACCGAGTCCGATCCGTATCTCGGGGCCATCCACCGACTCGGCATGCTTCCTGCCGCCGTCGAGCCGCGCGTGCCGCGCGGCCTGCGCGAGAAAATCCCCCAGCATGCCCGGCACGGCGTCGGCCTTCACATGGCCGTAGGTGACGCCGTCGATTTGCACGGCCGGCGCCAGCGTGCAGCAGCCGAGGCAGCGCACCATTTGAAGCGTGAAGGTGCCGTCCTTGTCCGTGTCCTCGCCCCCGGCGAGGCCCAGTTCCCTCGCGATGGCGTCATGCACCGTCTCGGAGCCCTTGAGGTGGCAGGCCGTGCCGTCGCAGACGCACACGCTGTGCTTGCCCGCGGGGCGGAAGCGGAACTGGGGAAAGAAGGTGGCCACGCTCTGGATGTCGGCGGGCGCAATGTCGGTGACCCCGCAGACCCGCCGCAGCGCGGCTTCGGGCAGCCAGCGGTACTGCCGCTGGATGGCCTGCAGGACGGGGATGACCGCGTCGCGGCCCCGGCCGCAGCGCGCGACGATGGCGTCAATGTCTTCTGGCAGCAGTTCCGGTTCCATGTCAGCCCGCCGCGATACAGATGAGTTTGGTGGCGGTGCGGGCATAGATGCGCCCGTCCATGAACGCCGGGGTCGCGAAGCATTCCTCGCCCAGCGTGGGGCTGCCAATCTTTTCAAAGGTCGCACTGTCCTTGAAAATCGTCATCGTGCCTTTGCGGTCCAAAAGGTAGATGCGGTCACCGACGACGATGGGCGATGCCTGGAAGCCCTCCTCGTTTTCCTGGAGCCATGCCTGTTTGCCGGTGGCGGCGTCTAGGCAGACGATTTCGCCGCGCGCCGTGCTGAGGTAGAAATGCGTGTCCGTGCACACGGGACTCGACGTGTCGGGCAGCGCGTCCTCGTACTCCCAAGCCTTTTCCGGCTCGGGCGGGGTCTTGCCCTCGGCAAACTTGATGGCCGTGGCGGTGGCGTAGTCGTTGGCGACGAAGAACATGCCCGCGCCCCAGGCGGGGCTCGGGGCGACCTCGCCGCTGAGGCACTTCAACTGCCACAACTGGGTGCCTGTCAGCGGGTCATAAGAGGTGACGTCCTTGGACGAATTCAGCACGAGTTGGAATCCGGCGGGCGTTTCGACGCAGGCCGGGGAGGACCAGGAGATGATGCCGCGTTTGGTGGTGTAGACCTCTTTCCCGTCTGTCAGGTCGAGCGCGATCAGGCGGCCGTCGGTCTTGCTGTCGTACTGGATCAGCAGCAGGTTCTGGAAGGCGATCAGCGACGAGGAGTGACCGTAGTGGTTCTCCGGCACGCCGAGATTCTTGCCCCAAAGCAGCTTGCCGTTGAAGTCAACACAGGCCACGTCGCCGTTGGCGAAGATCGCGCAGGCGCGATCACCCTGCACGGCCATGGTGGAGGCGGCAAAACCGGTTTCCTCGCTGATCTTGGGGGGGGTGTCGGGCGTGCCGCTGAATTTCTCCAGCGTGTAAGTCCAGAGCAACTGCCCGCCGTCGGCGTCGAAGGAGTATATCTCGCGTTTTTCCGGAGTCGCGCCGCTCAGGAAAACCCGGTTGTCCCACACCACGGGCGAATTGGGCGAGGGCAGCGGCACGTCGGTCTTCCACTTGATGTTCTGGCCGCTCTCGATGTTCCAATCGACCGGCGCGGTGGTGAACTGCGCCACGCCGTAGGAACCCGGACCACGGAAGGACGGCCAGTTCTTCTTGACCGCGGCCCAGTCGGGCCAGGTGACCGTGGGCGCTGCGGTTGGTTGCTCTTTGGGCTGTTCACCGGCCTGGGCGACCGCCGTGGGGGCGGTCGGCACCGGCACATCCAAGCGTGTGGCGTACGCGGCGACCAACGCGCAGATGACCCACGCAAACCCGGCCAGCGCGATCAGCTCGCGCGCCCGGGCGCGCATGGTCCAATAGCCCGGCGCGGGCACATTCGGATCGGGCAGGGGCATTCGCGGCTTGCTCTGCGCGGCGAGATAGAGGGACAGCGCCAGGACAATCACACCTCCCAGCAGCAGGTAGCCGCCGATCTGGAGCTGTTTCTGGCTGGTGAAAAAGGCCTTGCGCGCGAGCAGGTCGAGCACGCGAATCTGCTCGGCCAGCGCGGGGTTCGGCTCCTGGGACTGGGCCAGTTGCAGGCGCAGTTTGATGATTTCGGGATTGTCCAGCGGGTTCACCGCCTGCACCTGCACGTAGTTGGCAATGAGCAGCGTGGACACGGCCAGCGTGAAGAGGCCGGCAATGACGGCCACGGTCATGGCGGTGCGCCACAGCGTTTCGTTGGTCGCGAATCTGGGTTTGTTTTGGTCAGGCAGCGGCATCTTCTTTTCCAACGGGACAGTACGCGAAGCACCGGGCACAGCTCAGGCATGCGCCGCGGTCCGCCACGTAGTCCTTGTTTCTGCGAATCACGGACAGTCGAATCATTCTTCCGCAAAAGGCCAGCCCCATGAAGGCGCCAAAACACGCGGAGGCGGTCTTGAAGCGCATTCTCAGGGCCTCGGCCTGGGCGTACAGGTCGGCGGGCGTCTTGTTGCCCGCGCGAAAGGCGTCGCTTTCCACGGAGCGCTCGGTGAATTTGCCTTGCTCTTCGGCCGCCACCCGTTCCGCCAGGCGGACCGTCGGGTGGATGCGGGCGATGAACTGGTGCGCCGCCATGCCGGTCCATCCCGCGAAGATGACGATGAGCGGCGTGGCCAGCAGCATCAGGCCCAGACGCCGCGCACCGGCGCGGCGGTCCACCGGCGCGTCGGCCGGGGTGGGGATAACAATGGCGTTGTAGGGGCAGGAATTCTCGCAAAGGCGGCACTGGATGCACTCGGCGGGCGTGACCGTCGCGTGCCATTTGGAGAAGATGGACGCCCAGCGTAGCAGCACGCCGTAGGGGCACAGGAAGCGGCAGTAGGGCCGGGCCACGAAGACCCCGATAAGCAGCAGGATGCCCCCGGCCAGGAACATGTTGAGCGTGCCGCCGAGGCGGAAGAAGCCCACAAAGGGGTCGTACTGGCAGATGACAAAGCCCGAACCGGTGGCCATGGCCAGCACGGCGAAACCCAGGTAGGCGTAGGCGAAGAGGCCCAGCACGTGCTCCAGCGGGCGCGAGAGTTGGACGGGGAAGAGCGCGCAGATCTCCTGTATGGCGCCGAGCGGACAGACGCCCGCGCAGAAAACCCGGCCGAAATACAGCGCGAAGAGCAGCGGCAGAAAAAAGAACACGGCCACGATGAAGGGCACGCCCGTGCCGTCGCCCACGACGGTGTTGGCCACGTTCTGCACGGCACCCACGGGACAGATGCAGCCCTTGCGGTAGAAGCCGAAATAGAGCAGCGAGGCAACCGCCATCAGCAGCACTTCGCGGCGGGAACGGCGGCGCAATACCAGCCATGCCGTCAGCGACAGCGTCCCGGCGAGCATGGCAATGTCGACGGCCGGCGGAATGAGCCGGGGCGGCGGCGTGACCACCTTGGGAGCCTGGTAGCCCGACTCGAATTCGGGGATGGGAAAGCGGAACGCGGCCATGGCCTGTCCGGCCACGGCCAGGAGGAGCAAGATCGCAAGAATGTGGGGAAGCCGCCTCATTTCTTCGGTTCGCCTCCCCCTTCGAGGGTCTTGAGCATGTAGGCCTTGGCGATGGGCACGCGCTGGTACGCCTGCGCCGGGCAGTCGCGCGCAATGGCGCACTCATTGCAGTGCACGCAGACTTCCTGCTTCACCTGGAGCTGGAGCGAGCCGT
This sequence comes from Candidatus Hydrogenedentota bacterium, assembly GCA_903902895.1. Classification (GTDB taxonomy): domain Bacteria; phylum Hydrogenedentota; class Hydrogenedentia; order Hydrogenedentales; family CAITNO01; genus CAITNO01. Next base: position 6,197 of record CAIUWO010000260.1, read on the forward strand.
TGCCGAAGGCATTACAGCCCTTCACGCACTTGCCGCAGCCGATGCACAGGTCCTCAATAATCGTGTACTGGTAGAACGGCGCCTCGACGAACTTGCGCTCCAGCGCGGCCACGGGGCACAACTCGTTTTCCGCGCCGCTGTCCTGCGCCTTCGCGCCCGGCTGCAGGTAGCCGCCGCAGAGGTCGCAGTGTCCGCACATTTCCGTGGCGTGCACGCATTTCACGGCGGAGGGGCTGAGCACGCAGGAGGTCGCGCAGCGGCCGCACTGCTGGCACTTGCGCGGGTCCAACTGCCAGCCAAAGGCCTGCTCGCCGGGGTGCGTCACCATCCATGCGCCGCCGCCCGCGGCAACCACGGCCGCGGCGCGGATGAAATCGCGACGGCCGATTGTCTTTTTTTTGTTCATGATTTCCGGTCTCCCGGGGTCTTGGGCTCATACACTAAAATCGACTTCATGGGCCCGACCAGGATCAGGATGCGATCCTTCTTGTCCACCGCCACATCTTTTACGGGGGAGTGGCTGTCATTTTCGTCGCTTGGCGCGTGCAGGTCATCCGGCGTGGCCACCACGCCGACCAGCGTGTTGTCCGGCGCGTAGACCTTGACGCGGTTGATGCC
>CAIUWO010000261.1 GCA_903902895.1 Candidatus Hydrogenedentota bacterium
TGTTCTGGCAACTTGACCGGCGCGCAGCCTCTCTCGCCCGTGCCAGTGCAGGCAGCAGGATGGCGGCCAGAATGCCGATAATTGCAATAACTACCAGCAACTCAATCAGCGTAAAACCTCTTTTTGCCATCTCTTATATTCCCTTTTTATTGCTGGGTTCCTGCCCTTGCTCAGGCACACCCGATCATCAAAAGCGTTGCTCAAATTTTGACATGAAGTGGCGGGCTTTACAATGGCTAAAACTGCCGTGTATATTTGTGAAACTATTATCATGCAGAGAGGTTATGCAGGAAAATGGCAGGTATCAGCCTTAGGAGTCGGTCGTCTTTACGGGACGCAGGAAGGTGCCTAAGATGAAGAAGCAATGTACCAAACGTGAGATTGGGGACATCATGAAATGGTCCCCGAAGTGCCGGGAGCACTTCTTTCCGTGGAAGTCCAAGGCTGCGCCCGTCATTGAAGCGCAGTCCATTGCGGAGGCGGGCATTACGGAGTGTCACCCGGGCTATCTGCTCGAACGGAGTGCGCCCCGTTTTCATCTGCTCGTGTACACTGCGGAGGGAGTTGGGGAGATTTTCGACCCGATGCACTGCAAACCAGTGGAATCCGGTCAATTGCTGATTGTGCCGGCGCTTCACCCCTTTGGCTACCATCCGCAAAGCGATACTTGGCGCTTTGTGTGGTTCCACCTGTCCGACAATGACGCATGGGCGTTCCTGCGCAAGGAATCGTTAAGCGTAAGGAAAACCATGCTTACCGGCGCGATTTGTGAGGCAACCGAAGGATTCCTGCGCGAGTCCCGCGGACGCTCGGACAGTCATCAGGAAGCAAGCGGCCTGCTGATTCAGTTGGCGGCCACCTACATACGGCGCGAATTGGGCGCGGGCGGCGACAATGCCGACTTGGAGGCAGGAAACCGCCTGGATTACCTCAGTTCACTGGTCAACGAGGATCTGGCCCGCAGTTGGACCGTGGAACTCCTGGCGGAAAGTTTGGGCGTATCCTGTTCCCATCTGCACCATATGGTGCAGAAACGCTTTAAAATATCGCCGATGAAGCTGGTGACCCGGTTGCGCATGGAGCGCGCGCAGGAACTGTTGATTCTGCACAGTGTGCCGCAAAGCGTGATCGGCGAGTTGGTGGGCTACAGGAACGAGTTTGCCTTCCTTGTAGCCTTCAAGCGGTTCTCCGGAGTCACCCCAGGGGAGTTTCGCAAGCGGCGTTGACCTTCGCGGGTTCATTTTCGGTGGCTGCTTGCGTTCGAGTCCTTGTTTTGACAAGAAAGGGCGTTGTTTCGGTTGCATTGTATCGTTGAGGGTGATCCGGACTGGCCAAGGTCAACGGTCTTCTCCGGGCTTGCAAGAATGAGGAGTTTCGTAAATGAACAAAATAGCCACCCTTATCTTGGTGGGAATGCTCAGTTGTTTCGTCGCCTCCGCCGATCTGCCGTGGTTGAAGGTGGATGGAAAAAATATCGTCGATGAGAAGGGCGCGGCGGTGTCGCTGCGCGGAATAAATCTGGGCAGTTGGCTGATGATGGAGACATGGATCTCATCCTTCGGCCTCAGCGACAAGGCGCACATGGCGCGTTTGGCGGAGGAGTCTGGAATATCGCAGGAAAAACTCAGTGCGGTTATGAAAAAGACGGGGGAATTCAATGATGACTTTATGACACTGCCCAAATACACGGCGCGCATACTGACAAATGTGGCGGCGCTTGTGGGTGAGGACAAGGCCGCGGCGCTGAAGTTGGCGCTGGAGCGGGAACCGGTGATTCTTGACGCGGCGACGGTTGACCGGGTGTTGACACAGCGGTTCGGAGCAGACGGAGCAAAGGAGACATGGTCGGCGTTTCACGAAAAGTGGATTGGAAA
>CAIUWO010000262.1 GCA_903902895.1 Candidatus Hydrogenedentota bacterium
ACCGCCGCCCCGCTCACCGCCGGGTGCTGCGCCAGCGCGGACTCGACCTCGCCCAGCTCGATGCGGAAGCCCCGCACCTTCACCTGGAAGTCGTTGCGCCCGAGGAATTCGATGCTGCCGTCCGCCAGCCACCGCCCGAGGTCGCCGGTCTTGTACATCCGCGCCCCGGGCTCGCCCGAAAACGGGTCCTCCAGGAACCGCTCCGCCGTCAGTTCGGGCCGGTTCAGGTAGCCCCGCGCCACCCCCGCCCCGCCGATGTGCAGCTCGCCCGCCACCCCGGCGGGCACCGGCCCGCCGTGCGGGTCGAGGATGTAGATTTTGGTGTTGGCGATCGGGCGGCCAATGGGGATGCTTTGCGCACCCTCGGCAACCGCCTTGATTTCGTGTGTGGTCGCAAACGTCGTCGTCTCGGTCGGGCCGTAGCAGTGAATCAAATATTTTGGCTTGGCTTCGTTCAACAACCTCTCGAAAGATGCAGGGTCGCTCCTTTCACCTCCAGTCAAAAGGAAGCGTAAACGGGCAAACCCTTCGGGTATAACATTGGTATAGTGATTGAAAAGCGCGGTTGTAATGAATAGAACCGTAATTTCTCGATTTATCAATACGCGCTTAAAGCGCCCAGGGTCAAGCAAGTCATCCTGCCCAATGATGAACGCGCACCCGCCATTGAGCAGCGGCGCCCACACTTCAAAGGTCGCCGCGTCAAACGCCGGGTTGGCGGCAAACGCCACCCGGTCGCCAGGCCCGATCTGCGCATAGCCGTTGTTCAGCACCAACCGCCCGATCGCCAGGTGAGGCACCACCACGCCTTTGGGCAGCCCGGTGGATCCCGAGGTGTACATGACGTAGGCTGCAGACTCGCTGTCCTGCGACACGCATGGGTTGCCCGCATCTCCCCCGGACAAGGAGGACGCGCCAATGTCGATGCAGTCCTCGCCCGGGCGTCCGGGCACGGCCACGCCGGGGCCGCCCAGCACGGCCTTCGCCGAGCAGTCGGCGAGCATGAACGCGAGCCTTTCTTCGGGGTAGGCCGGGTCGAGCGGCACGTAGGCCCCGCCCGCCTTGAGCACGGCCAGTTGCGCCACGACCAAATCCGGCGAGCGCTCCAGCAGGGTTGCCACGCAGTCGCCCGGCCCCACCCCCAGCCCGCGCAGGTGCCGCGCCAGCCGGTTGGACTGGGCGTTGAGTTCCGCGTAGGTCAGCTGGCGGCCTTCGCACACCACCGCTATCGCCTCCGGCGACTCCGCCGCCCGCGCCTCGAACAGCTCGTGCACGCACTTGTCCCTCGGGTAGTCCGCCGCCGTGTCATTCCATTCGTGGAGCACCCGCCGCCGCTCCTCCTCGCCCAACAGCGGCAGGCGGGCCACCTCTTGGCTGTCGTCCGCCGCCATGCCTTCCAGCAGCAGCGTCCAGTAGCCCAGGTAGCGTTCGATAGTGCCGCGGTCGAACAGGGCGGTGGCGTACTCAAGCCCGCCGACGATGTCGTCGCCCTCCTCCCCCAGCGACAGCGACAGGTCGCGCTGGGCGGTGGCGTGCGGCGCCTCCACCGTGGACAGCCTCAGCCCCGGCAGTTCGAGTTCGCCCTCGGGGGCGTTCTGCCACGCGAACATCGCTTGGAACAGCGGGGCGTGGGCCAGGCTGCGCGGCGGCTGGACGGCCTCCACCACCTGCTCGAACGGGATGTCCTGATGGGACTGCGCGGCCAGGGCGCGCTCCTTGACCTGCGCCAGCAGCCCCGCCACCGTCGGGGAGCCGGACACGTCGATGCGCAGCGCCAGGGTGTTGACGAAGAAGCCGATCAGCCCTTCGACCTCCGCCCGCCCGCGGTTGGCCGTCGGGGTGCCGACGACCACCTCATTCTGCCCGGACAGCCGAGCCAGCAGCAGCGCCCAGCCCGCCAGCAGGGTGTGGAACAGGGTCGCGCCGTGGCGGCGGCCGAGCGCCCGAAGCCGCCCCGACAGTTCCGCGCCAAGGGCCACCCCGACGGACGACCCGGCGTAGTCCTGCACCGCCGGGCGGGGCCGGTCGGCAGGCAGCTCCAGCAGCGCGGGAGCGCCCGCCAGCGCGGACTTCCAGTACTCGGCCTGCTGCCGCAGGCGCTCGCCTTGCACCCAGCGCCGCTGCCAGGCGGCATAGTCGGCGTATTGGACCGCCAGCGGCGGCAGCGGGTCGTCCCCGCCCCGGCTGAAGGCGGCGTACAGTTCGCCGAGCTCGCCGACCAGTATCCCCATCGACCAGCCGTCGGAGACGATGTGGTGCATCGTCGCCAGCAGCACGTGCTCGCGGTCGGCCAGCCGCACCAGCCGACCGCGCACCAGCGGACCCTTCTCCAGGTCGAACGGGGCCAGCGCCTCGGCCTCGGCCAGCCGCTCCAGTTCGGCCTCCGCTTCGGCGCACCCGCGCAGGTCGTGCTCCAACAGGCAAAAGCGGCTGCCTTCCGCCGCGGCGACGCGCTGCTCCGGCTCGCCGTCCACTTGGGCGAAAGTGGTGCGCAGCGCCTCGTGGCGCGCGACGATGCGGTCCAGCGCCCGGCGCAGCGCGTCCGCGTCCAGCTCGCCCGACAGCCGCACGCCGCCGGGGATGTGGTAGGCCTCGCTGCCCCCCTCCATCTGGGCCAGGAACCATAGCCGCTGCTGGGCGAACGACAGCGCCAGCGGGCCGCCCCGGTCGGCGGGGGGGATGGGCTCGTTATCTAACAACTTACGTCTAGTATTCGCTGATTGTGCCAGTTTAAGCAGATGCTCACGTTCAGCTATTGACAAGTCGTATAGCGAGAATGTTTCCATATTCAAACCTCTTAATGTCTGATGCGATAAATCTTCAAATACTTTAACTATTTGATGACTTTGATTGTAAATCTTTCATTAACCTAGATACTTTCAACAGATCTTCATAATCATACTGCTTCAGTTGAGTATTAATAATTATTTCAGAAATTAAATAAAGTATAGGAGTCTCAAAAACTTCTTGTAAAGAAATGTCAACTCCGAACTTCTGTCTAAGTCGAGTTACTAATCTAATAACCAGCAAAGAGTGCCCGCCCAGCTCGAAGAAGTTGTCCTGCCTGCCCACCCGCCCGACCCCGAGCAGTTCTGCCCAGATGGCGGCCACCGCCTCCTCCGTCTCGCCGACCGGCACCTCGTAGGCGCGCGCCGCGTAGGCCCCGCCCCCGGGCGCGGGCAGCGCCTTGCGGTCGAGCTTGCCGTTCGGGGTCAGCGGCAGGGAGTCGAGGCGCACGAACGCCGCAGGCACCATGTGATCGGGCAGCCGGGCCCTCAGGAAGTCCGCCAGCGCGGCGGCCAGCGGGGCCGGGGAGTCGGCATCCCCTTCCTCCGGCCACTCG
>CAIUWO010000263.1 GCA_903902895.1 Candidatus Hydrogenedentota bacterium
CGTGCGGTCGAGCCCGGCGGAGTTCTGCTGCGCCAGTCCCATCCGCTCGGCGCGTGCGGCCACGGCCGCGTCGTGGTCCATCTGCGCCTGCCGCACGCTCTGCTCCCAGCGGGCCAGGCTGTCCTGGTATCGCTGCTCCGCGTCGGCCTGCCCCCGCTGCGCCGCCATCCCCAGCGCAACGCCGCCCTGCCCCGTCAGCAGCCCGGCCAGCAGCGACCCGGCCAGCGTGCCGATCGACGGCATCGTCGAGCCGCGCCCCGGCATGTCGGGCATCTGCACCGGGTCCACGGGCGCCTCGGCAACCAGCGGCGTATACACCTGCTCCGGCGGAGCGGGCATGGTCGCCTGCGGCGTCGCCGCGCCCCGCAACCGCGCCAGCTCCTGCGCGTACGGGCTCACCGTCGCCTGGTCTGCGCCGCGCTGCATCAGCGCCGCCTGCTCCGCGTACGACGGCACGCGAAACGTGCCCCACGGAGTCGGCATCACCACCGGCGCGTCAGGGTTCGCCGCGGTGGGAGCCGGCGCACGCGGCGCCATGAGTTGCGATACGACGGACGGAAGCCCCGCCGTCGGCATCGCCGGAAGCGGGGCCTTCACGACCGGCTTCTTGGCCGCTGGTCGCCTGTTGGTCGGCATGCTGCCCTCCTAGAAACGCGCTCGCCACGAGCCCACGTTGAAGCCCGGCTTCGCCTTCCGCTTGCCCTGCGTCGGCAGCAGGCCGTTCTGGTTGATGGTGCCGTTCGTCATCGGCAACGCCGCCGGGGTCGTCATCCCGAGCGCCGCCCGCCCCGCCTGCTGCTGCTGCTGGATGATCGACTGCACCGTCCCCGCAGGGTACAGGTCCGTCGCCTTCGGCGCCTTCGTAACCGGTGCGGCCACCGGCGCGTTCGGCACCCCTGCCGCCGATGGTGCTGCCGGCGCCACGGCATACTTGTCCAGCAGTCCGCCGCCGAGGGTCATCATCCCCTGCATCATCCCGCCCTGGTTCGCGGCCTCGTTCGCCTGAGCCTGCGCCAGCGCCTGGGCGTTCGCGTCCATCGACATGCGCAGCGCGTCCAGCCGGTTCTGCCCCGCCATCTGCGCCTCGCTCGCGAAGTTGTTCGCGGCCAGGTTCGCCAGTTGCGCCATCAGGTCGCTCTGCCCGCGTGCCACCGCCCCCGCCGTAGCCGACGAGTTGTACACGCCCGCGTTGGCCATCCGGTCGCCCAACCCGCTCGCCGCCGAGGTCAGCGCGTCCGCGCCGCTGCCCGTGGCGGTCCATAGCGACCGCGCGTTCCGGTCCCGCAGGGTCTGCAAGTTCGCGTCGGCTCCCTGCATGTAGTCCGACATCAGCGCCTTGCGCCGCGCCTCGGCAGCCCGCCGGGCCCTTGCTGCCGACGAAGCGCCCAGCGCGCCCATGCCCATGTTCAGCCCGCCCAGGATCAGCGAGGCGGTCACCGGATCGATCATGCCGCTTCATCCTTCCTCGCCCGAACCCGCCGCGAAGGCGAGTCGGGGCGCATCACCTCGGCCAGGATTTTCCCCATGGTCTGCATCTGTGACGTATGGTGCGTGTCCATCCGGTCGTAGATTTCCCGGTGCCGCGCGTCCATCCGCGTGTAGAGCTCCGAGTCCCGCGCCGTCAGGATTTGCACCAGCTTGTCGTCGTGCTTGGCGCAGAACCGCTGCTGGTCCTGCAGGGCTTCCGCAACGGTCTTCTGGCTCTCGATCACGCGGTCGGTCGAGCGCGACATCTCCTTCAGCACCAGCCCCAAGAACTTCCAAGCCGCCAACATGGCAACGGCGGCCAGCGCATACTCGTCCCACTTCGGTTGCATTGAGTTCCCCCGGTCCTCAAACGTCGGCGCTGTGCCGACTACTCCACCCACAGATCGAGCCGAACACCACGCTCGTTCATGTGAATCGAAGGTGTCTCCGTCAGCAGCAGGTCCGGCAGCGGCATCTTCAGGGCCCACGACCTCCGAAGACTGCCTAAGGTCACGCATCCTATCCGGAACTTCACCGCGAGGTCCACGCGAATCATGCGCCGGTCGGTCACTGTCTCGCTCACCTGGGCCACCTCCTCGGTGTCTAGTTCAGGATGCTGGTCGCGTCGTTTCCTGCCGGCGTGTACCCTTCCCAGGCGGCAATCACGGCGGCCAGCGTGGTCAGGTCGATCGCGGCCAGCACGTCGCCGACCTTCGCCCCGGCCACCGTGTAGTAGTGGTTGGCGTCGTTCGAGTTGCCGGCCCCCGTGTTGGCCGTCGCCATCATGATGCACTTCGCGCCGGAGACCGAGGCGTTGAAGCTGTTGCCGCTCACCTGGGCGTTCGTGGTCTTGGTCGCTCCGCCATCCTCGGCCACCACGAACTGAAGGCATCGGGACGACGCCCCATTCGCGGTGCAGGAGTTGCCGTAGACCTCGGCATCGGCGGCGCCCTTCAGCTCAATGCAGCACACCGTGTTCGAGACGGTGTTGTAGCGGCAGATGCCACCGGTGTTCAGCTTCCACGTCAGGTCGGCCTTAATCAGCGTGTTGTACTCGGCAATCGTGTTGTCCTGGCCCGCGCCAAACACCGCCCCGTGCGAGATGAGCACGCCGGCGCCGGAGGCATCCATCGTGTTGTGGTGGAAGGTGTTGTTGTTCCCGATGGTGCTGGTCGTCGTCGCCGTCCCGTAGCGCATCAGGATCGCCCCGCCGGTCGTGTTCCCGGCGATGAACGTGTTGTAGGCCACCTCGCAATCGGTCGCGTGGGTGATCGAGATGCACGACCCCTTCGCGTTGAAGGTGCATCGCAACACCTTGAGCCGGGCGATGGTCGATGCGCTGCTCATGGAGACGTAGATCCCGTTGCCGGGGTCCTTGGCTAGGTTGAAGATGCACCCGTCCCACGTCACGTCGCTGAACGTGTTGAAGGTGGTCACCATCATCACGTAGTTGCACGCCGTGGTCAGGTCGAACTGACACTCGGTGAAGGTCAGGTTCGTAATGGGCGCCGAGGCCGAGGC
>CAIUWO010000264.1 GCA_903902895.1 Candidatus Hydrogenedentota bacterium
GAATGACTTCAATGGAATTATCCGTATTTATAAGAGCTTACAACAAGTATAGACGCTCCTTGGATCGATTTCTCAGAAAAGTAAAGAGGTACGTCGCGATAAAGTTTCATCCCAAGTCGGTTTAGCCATGTGGTGGGCGTGGTAGGCGTAGTCGGCAGCGGACGCGAATGATATGAATTCCGCGTTTTCGGGGATAACAATATTGTAAGGCTCTCAGCACACAGTGACGACAAGTCCCTGTGAACTGAGTTGGAAATCGAAGACGCGGGCGCGGGGGTTGGGTGGTGACTGGGTGAGTTGATCGGCGATAGCTTGGGCGCTCTGCGGGCTTTTCGCGAGCATTAGAATGAATCCACCACCGCCGGCACCCATGATCTTAGCGCCGTGGAGATGTGGGCGTACGGAGTCTATGAGCGCGTCAATCTCTAGGGTGGTGGAACCTGGGTCGAGTTGCTTTTTTAGCGTCCAAGCCGCATTGAGTGCACGGCCGAATGCGGCATCGTCCTTGCGGGCCATGGCGTCCGCGGTGCGTGCGGGAAAGGCGTGGATGGCGCGGAGCGTGGCCACTGCGGCGCGGTCACGGTCAAGCCAATTTCCTACCACGTTTTGCAGGATATTCTTGGCCAGGCGTGTGATGCCGGTGTAGTAGAGAAGGGCTGAGCCTCCGCGTGAGAGCGGAGTGAGCACGTCGGCGGGCACAAAATGGATGGACGGGTCGGGAACGAGACCGGGACCGGTGGTGATGATTTTGGCGCCGGGAACGATACCGCCAATCTGGTCCTGCCAACCACCACCGGTGGTGAGGGCCTGTTCTAGACGTAGCACGGCGTGGAACAGTTCCCGGGGGGCGAGGGTGTTGCCCAGCACGCGCTGGATGACGGCGTGGATGACGGCACCCATGATGCTGGAGGTGCCCAGTCCGCTGCCGCCGGGAATTGCGGCAAGTGTGGTAAGTTCGATACCGCCACCGAACTGTTCCAGCATGCCCCGCAGGGTAATGCCTTGGGGCCAAGGGGCAATGGTGGGGTCAAATCCGGACAGGGCGAGGGCCGCTTTGGGCAATGAAAAGCCGCCGCCGGGCGTGCGGTAGTCCAGCAACTGCTCCAGTTCCGTGATTTCGAGGCGGCCACCGAAGTCAATGGAGGCAAGCCGGATTACAGGCTCGTCTATAACTCGGGCATAGGCCTGGATAGGCGGTTGGCCGTTAAGGTCTACGGCGGCGTTGAGCACACAGCCGCCCTCTTCGAGCGTATAGGGCGGCGTATCGCTCCAGCCACCGGCCAGGTCGAGCCGCGCCGGGGCACGTCCCCAAACGATCTCGTCTTTGCGTAGGGTATTCGTCGGAAGCTTGTGTACCTGGATCGAACCGGAGGCAACGGCTTCGCCAATTTGCGCAAAGGCGAAGGCCTTGGCTTTGACGGGCCATGCCGCAGCAACGTCTTGCGTGTCTAGGCGTAGTCCAGCCATCTCCAACCAAACCTGCTCATTGACGTCCAACAGGGCTGCCTGCGCGGGAAGGGTGCTTCCGAAGCCGGGGGCTTGCGCCGTGCGGTATTCCAAAGCCGTGGCAATAGTATGGGCCAATCGGGCAAGTTCAACGGCACCGACACCCGCATTGCCCCCCCAAGCCAATTCATGGCGGGCCAGTTCGCGCACGAGAGCGGGAAGCATGGCCGTGTCCGAAGGGGCATGCGCAAGTACGTGATCCAGTTCGGCGGCGGAAAAACCACTGTCCGGTCGAAAGAGCCGGGGCAGCGTGTCGAGTGCTTGGATGGCACGCAAGCGCATCCGACGGGCGTGAAACGCTGCCTGGTCTGTAAGCAGAGCCGTCTCGGCAAGGCTGTAGCGGTCAGCCTCAAGCCATTGGCGCCATTGTTCGGCAGTGGCTGTTTTGGGGGCGAAAAGCCATAGCCACCGGCGATAGCCTGATGGTTCTGTCAGTGCGGGAAACATGCGCGCATTCCACACCCCGCGTTCCGCCAATCTCAGGCTGGAATCCCAAATATCTTCCGCAGTTGCACCTGAGAGGGAGACAATCTGGTCGAGCGACTGCCCCCAGAGTGTGTTGCCCTTGAAATCATCCCCAGCATCATAAAGGCGCACGAACCATACCTGGTCACCGTCACGATTGCGCCCCTCCAGCACATCCAGGCAGGCGTCTTCGGGCAACGAAAGAGGCTCGTCGATATCCAGTCCGGCAAGGACATTTCCCCCGGGAAGCGTTAGCGGCGCGTTTACCACGCACGCTTCCACCCAGGAACGCGTTCCTGCAATACCCCCACTCTCTGACACCGTATTGGTAATGCTAAGGACCTCGCGAAGATCCGTCATGCCGCGGTCCTCACGAAGCAGGTCAAGTCCGCTGGAAACCAGTTGGCGTAGCGTGCCAAAGTGGAGAAAACTGCATTTGGGAAGCACTTGGACGTGGAATGGAATACCATGCAGCGCGTTGTGAACCTGTTCTAGGAGTTGCTGATCAAGCGAACATCCAGAGGCGCGCACCTCCGTTATGTAGTCAGATGCAGAGGTGTCCACACCCAATGCGCAGGAAATCTCGCGATAGAAGTCCAATCCGTGTCCCAGCACCGCATCCGCCACGGGACCGTGCCATGCCAGCGTTCCATCCTCCGCGGTGCGAACGCCGCACAAATCAAGCAGACGCATGGCGGTGCCACCGTCGAAGCTCATGACTCCGATGTCGAGAACACTGCGTCCATAGCGGTCCACCGCCCCCTGTTCGCGTTGGGCATCCGGCGAAGGCTTCTGCAGGAATCGCCGCACCCTATCCCCGTCGGGGCAGAAGACCCCGTGTCGTGCAGCCTGCTCCGGTGCCGCATGACAACCTAGGCCAGTGGTCCCCTGGTCGGCAAAACTTACCAGTGTGGGGTCGAAGCCCAGCAGCACATCGCCGGAGGTAATGACCGTCTGTCCACATCCACCTTCGGGCTTGGGCAGCGCAAGATACACCGGCAATTGGCGGTCAAACAGCGTGGGCGTAAGGGCGCAGTCGCTGTCGCCGGGCACAGGGACGAAAATCTTGCCGCAGGGGCCATAGGTGGGCAGGCGTTTTGAATCACCCCCGGCATGGATTATAAGGACGCGCAGGCGTCCCAGAGTGCTCCGCATCCAATCAGCATCGAGCGACGCCATACCGTTCCGTTCACGGTTCAGCACGGTGACTAGGCAATGAATGGTGCTACCACCACTGCCAACACGCCTGCCCCCCGGGTCCGCCACCACCAGTACCTGGCCGACGCCATGCAGCAACCCCAGTTCGAGCCGAATCGCGAGCTGCGATTCATAGGCCGCGGCCTGCTCAGCATTCGACGCCGTAACGACAAGATAATCCCACGAATCCATGCTTGAACTGCCAGCATTCACAATAAGAACCCCCAACACTTTAGACAAGCGCGGCGAAGTGCCCGAAAAGTATTCTATTGAAGTACAGTAAACCAATCCGGGTAAGGCCAAATCAAATAGGTCGCCTAGATAACTTCGTAATAGGGAATGAAGAAAGACAGCAGAACGGGAATCAATCCTAGTCCACAACTTAAGGGTTGCTTACCCCCTGCCCGACCGAGTGACGGCAAGACACTATAAAGCCATCGGGGAACGCATCATAACCATTCCAGTAAATCTGACGATGGCTATCCTCGGAATGTATCTGTTGCTGGCAGCCTCCCCCTTCGGGGAAAATGACAGGCATCCTCCCAATATAGCAAGCCCACATGCCGAAGGTTGAGTTCTTGGACGCAATGAGAATCTTGCTGTTACTTAGAGCGAGCATATCTGCTATGCTGGAACCAAATGAAAGGCGCGTTACATTGTCAAGAGCCAAGAGGGGTCTTAGGTCATCGTCATTTCCATCTGAAAACACGAATACCTGAGCGTTGTGTCGCAATGTTGCGCGAACTTCACGGACAGCCGCCACAAACCACGAAATATTTGTAGTTTGGCTCCCAATCTTAAAATCACCCAAACGTACGTGCGCGCAGATAGAATTGGAAAAGTCAAATGAGCATCCCTCCTTATGGCAATCTTTCACGATTTCAAGGAGTTTGGTGGATACATACGCATAATCATCAGCAATATCAGCAAACATATTCCCTAATCCTTGAAAAACGATCACCTTTCCTGCAAAGCATTTTAACGATACCCCTCTAGCTAAATCAGCTTCAAACGTGCATTCATTTACGCGCTGACAGGATGTGAGATGCCCTATTTTCCGTAATCCTCCAATTGAGTCTTCCGCTCTTCTGAAAAGGCCGACGTAGCTTCTAACGTCGCTTTCGCCCCTTATGATAGGTCCTATCGCTAAGTTGGGCCAGGTGGGTGCGATGGATGCAAGCCCATACTTTCTTGTCGCCACAACAGAGCGCGCCCATGAGAATAGGAGATTTCCAAGGCCTGGCCCAAATAGGCGAAATAGCGCGAGATCACTCCCCCCTAACTGTGCGTATGAGTAGATTGTTGGATGATCAACAGGCTTCATTCATATGGTCCAATCTTCTAAGAATGGCGTTTGTATTCACAAACACAAAAAAATACACACTTAACGCTCCCCATGCTGCATAGCAATACAGCTAAGATTTGGTTCTTTCGCAATTTGCGGGAAGTAGTAATCCGCTTCTACGAC
>CAIUWO010000265.1 GCA_903902895.1 Candidatus Hydrogenedentota bacterium
AATGCAGCTGCGCCTGCTGTCGCCGTCGCGGCCGGACTACAAGGAAAAGATTTGGGACCATGCGGCGGGTTCGCTGGTGCTGGAAGAGGCGGGCGGGCGCGTGACGGACCTGTGCGGCGCGCCGCTGGACTTCACGCGGGGCCGCTCGCTGACGGCCAACACGGGCCTGCTCGTGACCAACGGTGCGGTCCACGCCGCCGCGCTGGCGGCCGTGCGCCGCGTGGTGGAGAACGACTGAAGAGACGAAGCATCCGCGGGGAAGAAATGGCGTTGGACGCCACGTTAACTGAGTGTAAAGAGTTTTCGTGAAAAAGGCGCTGGCCGGGGACTGAACGGGGGCGGGTAAACGGCCCAGGCAGTAGAGACGTGCTGAAGGAGGCTTGGTCCATGGACAAGACGCTTCGTTTGGCCGAGAGCGGACAGGTTCCCGACCCGCTGGTGCGCGAGGGAATACGCATGCTGCTGCGGCAGCGCGAGGCCTCCATGGAGGCCGACGGGGCCCATCCAGACTTTCTCCAGTCGCTGGAGGAGGGGTCTGTTGCGATTGCCCCGCCTGAGGACCACGTGCCGCATATTGAGTTGCCCCCGGCCTTTTTCGAGCAGTTTCTCGGGCCGCGCATGAAGCACAGTTGCTGCCTCTTTCCCAACGACGACGAGACCCTGGCCGCCGCCGAGGCGGCGATGCTGCGGCTTAGCTGCGCCCGCGCGGGGATCGTCGACGGGATGGACGTGCTCGAACTGGGCTGCGGCTGGGGTTCGCTCAGTTTGTGGATGGCGGAACACTACCCCGCATGCCGGATCACCGCCGTCTCCAGCACGGATCGCCAGCGCGGGTTTGTGGAGGAACGGGCCCGCAGGCATGGTCTAACCAACCTGACCGTGATCGCCCACGACATGAATGACTTCAATACGGACGACCGTTTTGACCGCTGTGTGAGCGTGGAGATGTTCGAGCGCATGCGCAACTGGCGCGAACTCTTCACGCGCACGGCGCGCTGGCTCCGACCGGACGGGCGGTTGTTCCTGCACGTGTTCTGCCATGAAAAGCACGCCTACCCCTATGTCACCGGCGGCGAAGCGCACTGGATCGCGGACCACTTTCTTGCCGGCGGCATGATGCCCTCCTACGACCTGGCGCCGCGCATGGCCCTGGACTTCCATGAAGAGGGCCGCTGGATGGTCAACGGCCTGCATTACCACCACACCTGCCGGCACTGGCTGGCCAACATGGACCGAAACGAGGCGGAAATCCTGCCAATCCTGAAGACCGTCTACGGCACCGGTGACGCCCTGCTGTGGTGGCATCGGTGGCGGCTCTTCCACATCGCCTGCGCCGAACTCTTCGGCTGGCGCGGCGGCACGGCCTGGTTTGTGGGCCACTACCTGTTCAACCGGCGTGCATCCTCCTGAAACGGGCCGGTCTTCCGCTTGCCGCGCCGGCCGGGGTTGCGGTACCATCCTGCCGGGACGACGCTAACCATAAGTACAGGAAAGGCACTCATGGCGGAGGACAAGGAACCGGACACGCAGAAAATGCGGAGCATGCTCCAGCAGCAGGCCGAGGGCGAGACGCTCAGCTTCCAGTCGCTGGTGCAGGAGTACGGCGATTTTACCGTGCCGCCCCAGTCTTCGGACGAAATGGGCGGCAGGGGAAACTTGGAAACGCTGGTCGATGTGCCCACGAACATTGTCGCAAACGACTCCGTGGCCGACGGTTCGCTGCTGGACCGGGATTCGCTTTTCCTGGGCGGAACCGTCATGGGCGACGCGCTGCCCGCGGCGGCGGCGCGCAGGAAATTCGAGGAGGACATGCGCGTCCTGACCGCCAGCGGCGGCAAGAGCACGCCCATCTGGCTTCAGGCATTGTTTATCGGCGCACTGTCGCTGCTGCTGCTCATGCCCATCGTCGGCGGGTCCGGATTTGTCATGTTTCAGCCCTGGTACTCCTACATGGTGATATTCCTCGCCGCGGTCGCGGAGTTCTGGGCGATCTACGGCATGGTGCATGAAGACGAACCCAAAGAACGGTGGCTGTGCCTTATAGGGCTTGGAATGGCGCTGGCCGCGACCACGACCGCTTGGCTGATGCGCGCGCCGCCGGTCCAATAGCAAAGGAAAACCGAAAATGAGCGATGTCATTACTTTTATCCTGCTCCACAAGTGGTGGCTGGCGGCGCTGGTTCCCTTCGCCCTTGCCTACATTGTGCTCAAGATTCGCAGCTAGGGGCCGTCCGTTTCCGGGGTATCCGCACTTGGAAACCGGAGAACCCACCGGCTGCGCTCCCGGCGTCAAACCGTTTGACTTGAAACAATTTGGCATCCGCCCCAGGCTTATGGCATAATAACCCATCACCCACGATCATGCGCCCCGAGGGCGGGGCAAAAAGTCCGTGGAAATTAAGGAAACCAGGCGCAATGGAAGATACAGACAAAGCCGGACAGCGCGTTCGGGAAATCATCGCCGAGCGGCTCAACCGCAAGGTGGAGGACATGAAGGACGAGGTGCGCATTGAAGAGGACCTCGGCGCCGACTCGCTGGACAAGGGTGAGATCATCATGACCCTTGAGGAGGAGTTCGGCATGGACATCGACGACGAGGCCAATGACATCAAGACCGTTGGCGACGCCGTCAAGTACATCAATTCCCGACGCTAGGCGCCAATCCCGGCCCGCGCCCTGTTTTTTTACCGCAGGCCGGGAACCGTTTTGACCTGAACGCGCCGCCCGTTTATACTGGTGCCGCAAACAGAACCCCTTGAAACAGGGGCGGCGAACAGGGAGATTCTTTCCAATGGCAAACGACGACGACGTGGCCCGGCGCATCAAGGAGATCATCGCCGACCGGCTCAACCGCAACATGGAGGAGCTGGGCGAGGATGCACGGATCATGGAGGACCAGGGCGCGGACTCCCTCGACACCACCGAGATCATCATGGCCCTCGAGGAAGAGTTCAATCTTGAAATCGACGACGAGGCGAACAACATCCAGACCGTCGGCGACGCTGTCCGCTACATCAAGTCGAAAGTCTAAGGGAACGGGCGGCGGACGGCCGCCTTCCAGGAATGCGGGACGGCCGTCTCCGGCCGCCGGCATGGACAGACAGCGGCGGCCGCCTGTCCCACACAACACATTCGGGTCTCATGGACAATAATCCGAGTCCAAGCCACGGTGGTGGGGAAGAGCAGCGGGAGGACTCCCTAAGGGGCCTTGCCGAACGGCTGGGTGTGGAAATGCGCGACCCGCGGTGGTATGACCGCGCCCTCACGCACGCCTCGCGCGTGGCCGAGGACGGCGGCGCGGGCGGCGACTACGAGTCGCTCGAGTTCCTGGGCGACGCAGTGCTGGGGCTGGCTGTGGCCCATTACCTTTTCATCCACGTGCCGGACCGCACCCCCGGCGAGTACAGCCGCATGCGCGCCGCCATGGTCAACCGGCAAAGCGTGGGCCACGTGGGCCACGCGCTGGACATTGCCCCGCTGATCCGCCTGGGCCGCGGCGAGGAGGCCTGCGGCGGACGCCGCCGCACCGCGCTGGTTTCAGACTGCCTGGAGGCCCTTATCGGGGCCATCTACCTCGACGCCGGATGGCTTGCGGCCGAGGAATTCGTGGCGCGCGTCTTCCACGACGAGTTCCTCAAGGCCCGCCGGACCGACACGGTCTGGGACTACAAGTCGCGCCTGCAAAACCACTGCCAGGGCGGGCACATGGGCCTGCCGCGCTTCGAGGTTATCCGCTCTGAAGGACCGGACCACCTCAAGGAGTTCGAGGTCGAGGTGTTTGTGCGCGGCGAGTCGGCCGGGCATGGCAGGGGCCGGTCCAAGAAGGAAGCCGAGCAAAACGCCGCCCGCGAGGCGCTGGAGCGCGAGGGGATCACGCTGCGATAGGTTCCCTGACGGTCGCATTCACTCCAAGCGGGTGACGATTTCAGCGGCCAGGAAGCCCCCCTCTTCTTGAAAGGTCTGCATTTTCGCCCGGCATTGCAGGGCAGCCTTTCTTGGCTGTTCTGAACCACGAAGCCACGAAGGCCATGAAGAGAAGACACCCGGAGGCGGGGGATGCCATGTAAACAGCACCCTTCTCCCGCCACTGCTCTTTCTTCGTGTTCTTCGTGGCTTCGTGGTGCAAGAAACTTCTTGGACCAATGGCCGGTTATTCAGCGTCCGGACCGAAATCGGGCTGGATGAAGCTGGTGCCCAGCAACTGGTCCAGCATCCCCAGTTTCTCATGGCGGAACTGTTCGGCGAAGGCCATGCCGACGGTCTGGCCCACTTTGGCGCAGTGATCCCGTATGCCCATCTCGATTAGCTTCCGGTGCATGTCGCCGCCGCCGCCCTGCAGCATGGGCAACTCCGCCCCCAGCGCCTCGGCCTCCCGCGCCAGCGCGTCCACCGTGAGCACCATCTGGCAGTCGTGCGCCAGCAGCGCGGCGACCTTCTTGTCCATCACGGACGAAATGTCCACGAACAGCGCGGCGTTGTGCGGCACCTTGGCGAACCAATAGGCCTCCGTGACCATGTGCGGACCGTGCCCATGCTCCGGATAGAACAGGGGATTGGAAGCGAAGGCCGCCGCCTCCAGCGTGGCCATGGCCACGGCGCGGTGATCGGGGTGGTCCTCATAGGGCGCAAAGGGGTCCCAACTCATCACGATGTCCGCCTTCACCTCGCGCACCATCGCCATCACCTTGCCGCGCAGCACATAGGGCTCCACCCGGTCCAGCTCGCCGTCGGCATAGCCCTCCAGCCGCACCTCGCGCAGACCCAGGATGCGCCCCGCCGCAACGGCCTCCTCGGCCGACACGCGGATGAGTTCCTCGCGGGACAGGCGATAGGAGCCTCGGGAATTGTCCGTGAGGATGTACTCGTACACGTCATAGCCCAACTCATCCACAAACCGGGCCACCGTGCCGCCCGCGGTGAACTCCATGTCGTCGGCATGCGCCACGACCACCAGGACCGTTTTCTTGCGCTTCATGATTCCGTCCATCCATTGCCCCTCCGGCCCATCCGGCGGGTAATCAAAGAGAAGTATAACAGAGGGCCTTGATGGCGTTATTATGGAGTGCGGCGGCCATGCCGCCGCTTTTCTTCGCCGTGGCCATGCCACGGCGGGCGTGTGGAAGCATGGCTTCCGCAGGGAAATCGGCGGCAGGACCGCCGCACTCAAAAGGCGCTCTCGCTTGAAGATTCTGCATGTATATAAGGATTTCGACCCGCCGGTGCACGGCGGGGTGGAGCGGCACATGGCGCTGATGTGCCGCTTTCAGCGGCAGTGGGCGGAGGTGGAGGCGCTTACCTGCAGCCGTTCGTGGCGGACGGCGGTGGTGGAGCGCGACGGCACGCGGGTCACCGAGGCGGGCGAGTGGGGTCGCCTGCAGGGCGCGCCGCTGGCACCGTCGTTTCCCTGGAGGCTGTGGCGCAGCCGGGCGGACGTGGTGGTGGTGCATTCGCCGCACCCAACGG
Source organism: Candidatus Hydrogenedentota bacterium (assembly GCA_903902895.1). Taxonomy (GTDB): domain Bacteria; phylum Hydrogenedentota; class Hydrogenedentia; order Hydrogenedentales; family CAITNO01; genus CAITNO01. The sequence goes on from CAIUWO010000265.1 coordinate 5,464, forward strand.
CGGAGGTGGCGGCACTGCTGGCGCGGCCCCGGGGGGCCGTGGTGGTGCGCTACCACAGCGACGTGGTGCGGCAGGCGTCGGCCATGCGCTTTTACGGGCCCGTGCTGATGCAATTCCTGCGGCGAAGTGCTATGATTCTGCCCACCTCACAGGCCTATGTCGACAGTTCCCCGGTGCTTTCGCAACTGCGCGGTCTGTGCCGGGTGGTGCCGCTGGGCATTGTGACGCAGGAGTTTGACGCGCCCGACCCGGCGCGTGTTGCGGCAGTGCGTGAGGCATACGGTTCGGACTACGTGCTCTTTTCCGGCAGGCACCGCTATTACAAGGGCTTGCCCGTGCTGGTGGAGGCGGCCAAGGCGATTCGGGCCAAGGTGGTGATGGCGGGAGACGGGCCGGAGCGGGCCCCCGCGATGGCGCTGGCGAAAAAGCTGGACGTGGACATTGCGTTTCCCGGTTCGCTCAGCCAGGAGGACCTGGTGGCGCACCTGCACGGCTGTGCCGTGTTTGCGTTTCCGTCGGTCGAGCGCAGCGAGGCCTTTGGCATCTCCATCCTGGAGGCGCATGCCTGCGGCAAGCCGGTGGTGGCGACGAAGCTGGGCACGGGTGTCGAATATGCGAACCTCGACGGAGTGACCGGTGTGAACGTGCCGCCCCGCGACCCGGCGGCCTTTGCCGGGGCCGTTAATATGCTGCTGGCAGACCCGGCGCGCCGCGAGGCGCTGGGCATGCGCGCGCGCGACCGGGTGCGCGCCGATTTTGATGTGGAGGCGGTGGCGCGCGCCGAGTTTGAACTGTACCGGGAAGCGGCCATCATGAAAGGCCTGAATGCGGATTAACGATTATGTGCTGTATGCGTGGCTGCTGTGTGCGTCCACCGCGCTGTCGCTCGGGCTGACCTCCGTGGCCCGGCGGCTGGCGCTGCGCTGGAACGTGCTCGACCACCCCGTGGGCCGCAAGGCGCACAGCGCGCCCACGCCCCTGCTGGGCGGCGCCGCCATTTTCTGCACCTTCTACTTCATGGTGCTGGGCTATTTTCTCACGGCCTTCTTCTCCCACGAAATGGGCATGAAATACCTGGAGCGCGATCTGCTGCTGTTCCTCGGCGAGGACGGCGGGCTGAAGATGACCGGCATCCTGCTCGGCGGACTGATGATCTTCGCCCTGGGCGTGGTGGACGACCTGCATGTGCTCACGCCCAGGCTGAAGCTGCTCGGCCAGATTGTCACCGCGGGGACCGTGGTCGCTTTCGGCATGCGCGCCAAGATATTCATCTTCAACGACCCGTGGTCGTCGTCCATTGTGACCATGCTGTGGCTGGTGCTGATCATCAACAGCATGAACCTGCTGGACAACATGGACGGGCTGAGCGCGGGCGTGGCCATCATTGCGGCGGCCACCTACTTTCTGTGCGTGCAGCCCATCGAGGACGAGAAAATGGTGCGGCTGCTGCTGCTCATTTTTGCCGGGTCCGTGGCCGGGTTTCTCTGGCACAACCGGCCGCCGGCCCGCATTTTCATGGGGGACTGCGGCGCCATGTTCAACGGCTATTTCCTGGCCACGGTGGCGCTGGTGGGCACCTTCCATGTCGAGGGCCCCAATGGGGGGTCGCGCATCGCCGTGGCGGCGCCGCTGCTGGCGCTCAGTGTGCCCCTGTTCGACACGTTCAGCGTCATCTACATCCGCTGGCGCAACGGCGACTCCATATTTCTCGGCGACAAACGGCATTTCTCCCACCGGCTGGTGGCGCTGGGCATGTCCAAGCCGCTTGCCGTGGGCTTTATCCTGCTGGTGGGGCTGCTGGTCGGCATGAACGGCGCCCTGCTGCCAAAGCTGGACACGTGGGGCACCATTATCGTGCTGGCCCAAACCGGGGGCCTTTTCATGCTGATCGTGCTCCTGATGTGGGTGGGCAGGAACAGGGGGGGGCAGCCGTGAGCAAGGCGAGGGAAAACCGAAAGAAAACAGTGGTTGTTGCGGAGCCCATTCCGCCCCCGGCCTGGCCCGCCGACTTTGCCCCGCCCCGCACCGCCGCCATCATGGCGGGCTGCTGCGCGGCGCTGGGCGCCATGATGTTCATCGCCGCGCTCTTTGGCGCCCTGGGTCCCGTCAAGATCGCCCTTGCCTCCATGCTTGGAATGTACAACCCCGCCATGGTTTCCGATGCGAATTTCGACCTGGCGGCCGTGCTGTGGGGCCTTGGGGCGATCATTCTCGGCGGCGTCATCCATCCAAGCATTGGCATCGCCGTGCTGGTCATTTTCCGGCCGTGGATTGACGGCTACACCTTTCCCACGGACAATCTCTACTTTGTGTCCGGCGTGTTTGTGCTGACGGCCTTTTGGGCGGTGCGCGTCGCCCTGCGCGGCGGGGCCGTCCGCGGGCTGGCCTTTGCCGCGCCGCTGGCGCTGTGGCTGCTCGTGGCGCTGGCGGGGCTGCACAGCGCCTGGACGTTTGACACCAGCTGCCGCCAACTGCTGCTCTGGTTTTCCTATCTGATGCTGTTTGTGCTCGCCCTCAACAGCGCCACGAGCCGCCTGTCCGTCGGCATCATGCTGGGCGGCATATGCGTTGCCATGGGGCTTGAGGCGCTGTTCGCGGTCCTCCATTACGAGTTCCTGCTGCCGTTCCTGCGCGAAATCGTCAAGAAACCGGGCGTGCTGCAGCAGTACTTCGGCACCGACACCATTACCCCGGAACTGGCGCGGCGCTTCAGCATCAACCGCGCCTTCGGCTCTGTGCTGTTTCCCAACAGCCTGGCGGCTTACCTGCTGCTGGGCATGCCCGTGGTCACGGCCGGCGCATGGCTGGCCTGGCGGCGGCTGCGCGAGGCGGCGGGTGCGGAGTGTCAACCGTCCTCGCCGCGGGCCTCGTCCCTCGCCGCGCTGGGCATCTGGATGATTTCAACGGCGCTGGTCATGTTTGCCTGCCATTTCCCCGCCATCTACCGGGACGAAACAGACGGCACCCCGTGGTATTTCCAGCTTGGTGCGATGTTCACATGCGCGTCCCTGCTGGCTTTCGCGCCGGCGGCGTGGGTCTATTTCCTGTCGCTGCGGCGCGGACTGCTGCATTGCGGGCGCACCCTGGCGGCGTGGGGGCTCAGCGTTGCGCTGGTGCTGCTTGCGTGGTCGCTCATCATCACCTACTCGCGCGGCGGCTGGCTGGCCCTGATGGCGGCCGGGGTGTGGGCGGGTGTGTTGCTGGGCGGCGGCCCGGCCCTTCAGCCACGGCTGCGCCGGCTTTTTCCGGCGCTGGTCGCCGTGGTTCTGGTGGCGGGTCTGGCCTGGGGCTGGTCGCGGGCGGTCACGACCGACGCGGCATGGGCGCAGGAGGCCAAACCCGGCCCCGCGGCGCCGGCCGCAGCGCCCGAAGAAGGCCCGCGCAGCACCAAAGTGACCCAGGAAGGCACGGCCGTGGGCGTGCGGGAACTGGTGGACCCGGCTTCCTTCCGCGTTCGGCTGACCTACTGGCGGGTGGCCCTGTCCATGGTGTCGCACAACCTGCTGAAGGGGGTGGGGCCGGGCAATTTCGGTGTTGCCTACGCGCACTATCAGTATCTGGGCGCCGGCGACGTGCGCGAGGCGCATTCGGGCTATCTCCAGGCCTTCTGCGAGACCGGGATTCCGGGCGGGTTGCTGTTCCTCCTGTTCTGGGCGGCGCTCGTCGTTGGCGGCGCGTTGAATGTGCTGCGCGCCCCCGACGGAAGAACGCGCCTTTGGCTGCTCGGCTTGCACACGGGACTGCTGGCCTTCTGCCTGCATGCCGCCATAGACATCAATTTCTCCCATCCCTCGCTGGTCATGACCGCGATGGTGGTCGCCGGGCTGGGCCTTGGCTGGCGCGGGTCGGAAACGCCCGGCCCCGCCGCCGCCGCCGCCGGGGGGGGCATTCACCGGCTGCTGGCCTGCGGCGTGCTGGTGCTGCTCGCGCTGGCCGGGGGGGTGGTGGCCCGCATCTGGCTGCAGGAGCTGACCCTGAGCCGGCTCTCCTTCGCCAACACCTCGAACGACCAGGAAGTCTTCCGGCGCTTTCGGGCGGCCAAGTTCTTCATCGAGGAGGTGGGCAAGCATTTTGAGGCCAAGACCAACGGCAAGAATCCCGGCAAGCCCCTGCAGTTTCCGTTCCGCGAGGCGCTTAACCTGAATCCGGACCCGGAGCGCTGGGCCAAGACGGCCGATTTCTTCGCGCCCGACAAGGACAGCCCGCGCGGGTACCGCAGACTGAATCCGGGCGATTCCCTCACGCTGGACTGCGTCATGATTATCCGCAAACCGGGCATTGCCCGGCTGGTGGCCATTGACGGTCTGATCGGATGGCTGGGTGAGATGGAAGCGATTGACAGCAGGTTTCCGCACAGTCCGGAACTTGCCATGCACATCGCCCGGCTGCTTGAACTGCTGGTGAAGAACCCCATGCCCGGCCGCCATGTGGTCAACCAGCGGCTCTGGACCACGGGCTTTTATGACTGGGCGCGCACCGCGCTGGGCCGCAGTCCGCACAGCGCCGAGATGCACGAGTTCTACGCCAACGTCATGGCCTACCGGGCGCAGTACGATTCCCCCTACAACCCCATTCCCGCCATGGAAACGGCCATTTCCCACGCGCGCACCGCCGTGGAGTATTGTCCCATCGCCCCCTCCTACCGGTTCTTCCTGAACTGGACCCTGGAGAAAATGGCCGAACTGCAGCGGCAGGCGGGTGACTCGGCCAAGGCCGACGCGTTTGTGCGGGAGGCGGCGCAGGTCAAGCAGGAGGCGGATGTCATTCAAAACCGCCGATGGTTCTTGGGCATTGACTATTAGGAGCGGACCCAGCATGGAAACCCGCATGGCGGCACTGCGCGCGCGCCTCGCCGAGCGCGGCGCGGACGCCTTTTTCAGCCTTGATCCGCCCACCAACGCCTATCTCACCGGATTTCGCGGCACCACCTCCGCCGTGCTGGTGACGGTCGGAAGCGCCGTGCTGCTCTGCGATTTCCGCTACACCGAACAGGCCCGGCTGCAGGCGTCGGCCTGCGAGGTGACCGAGGTCACCGGCACGATGGAGGCGCGCGTGGGCGAATGGCTGGCCAAACTGGAGAGCCGCAGCGCGCTCTTCGAGCCGGATCGCGTCTCTTTCAGCCAGCACGAGGCCGTGCGCGCCGCCGCGCCGGGCATCACCCTGGCACCCGCGCCGGGGCTGGTCGAGGAACTGCGCCAAATCAAGGACGAGGGCGAAATCGCCAAGATTCGCGCGGCCTGCCATATCGCCGAATCGGCGCTGGCCGACGTGGTGGACGGGCTGCGGGCGGGTGTGACCGAGCGCGAAACGGCCGCCCGGCTGGAGCACGAATTCAAGCGGCGCGGCGCGCAGCGGGCCTCCTTTGACACCATCGCGCTGTTCGGCGCGCGCAGTTCCCTGCCCCACGGCGAACCCACCGACAAGCCGCTGGAGGAGGGCGACATCGTGCTCATCGACTGCGGCTGCATGGTCGACGGATACTGCTCCGACTTGACTAGAACCTTCTTTTTCGGTAGGATTCCGGGCGACTGGGCGAAAGAAATCTACCTTTGCGTCCAGCAGGCGCAGCAGGCGGCCCTGGCCGCCCTGTGTGCGGGTGCGCGCGCGTCCGAGGTGGATGCGGCGGCCCGGAACCTCATCGCGCGCGCCGGGTATGGACCCCGGTTCGGCCACGGCACCGGCCACAGCGTGGGCATTGAGGTGCATGAGAATCCCCGGTTGAACATGCTGTCCAAGGCGGTGCTCGCCGCCGGGATGGCCGTCACCGTCGAGCCGGGCATCTACCTGCCCGGCCGGGGCGGAGTTCGAATCGAGGACCTCGCGGTGGTGACAGGCAGCGGATGTGACATTCTTACAGCAGGCATTTCAAAAGACTTACAGGTGATTAGAAAATGATTTCAACAGCAGACTTCAGAAACGGCGTTGTGGTGGAAATGGACAACAACCTGATGGAAATCGTCGAATTCCAGCACGTCAAGCCCGGAAAGGGCGGCGCCTTTGTGCGCACCAAGTTCAAGAACGTGCTCACCGGCCGCGTGCTGGAGCAGACCTTCCGTTCCGGCGAGAAGTTCGAGGAGGCCCGCATCGAGGAGCGCCCCTGGCAGTACCTCTACAATGACGGTGACCTTTTCCACTTCATGGACAACGAGACCTTCGAGCAGCTTGCCGTCAGCCCCAAGGTCATCGGCGACGCCGCCAAGTGGATGAAGGAAAACAACAACGTCACGCTCGTGTTCCACCGCGACAACGTGATCAGCGTCAAAATACCGGCCCATGTCGTGTTCTTGATTACCAAGTCCGACCCGGGCATCCAGGGCGACCGCTCCTCGGGCGCCACCAAGCCCGCCACGCTGGAAACGGGCGCCAACATCCAGGTGCCGCTGTTCATCAACGAGGGCGACAATGTGAAGGTCGACACCCGCACCGGCGCCTACGTCGAGCGCGTCTGAGCCGTCCCGCCGACGCGGTGACTTTTTGAGAATTTGCATGCCTGCCCGACCGGGTCGCGAGACCTTTCGGGCAGGCATGTTTTCTTTTTGGAGTAACACTTTGGCCGACTGGCGCGAAGGTTTTCTTCCTGCTCTTGCTCCTAATCTTGCTCTTGCTCTAGTTTGGGAATCATGGAAATAACGAGACTAATTTCGAGCAAGATTAAGAGCAGGAGCAAGAGCGGGAGAGAAGAACGAGGCAGGCCACGCCAATCGGCTAAGCACTTGCCTTTTGGATAATTCCTCAGAGTGCTATACTGGCAGGGCCGTGCGGCAATGACCGCCGCGAATTCAACCGCCGTGGCGGGGAAGTGCGGCGCGGCTCAAAAACGATGGAGGCCGGCAATGGGCAAGAAAGGTTTGCGCATCATCGAGGTGCTGGTGATTGTCATCGTACTGGCGGTGGTGGGCCTTCTTGTGCTGCCCATGCTTCGGAAGGCGCGGCTCCGCGCCAATGAGGCGACGAACCGGACACTGTGCGCCGGCCAGTTGAAACAGTGGGCCAGCGTGCTGGCGATGTATGCCGGTGAGTCTAAAGAAGGTTTGTATCCGCCCATCAACACCGTGCCAGCCGTTTCTCTTACGGTTGACCTGTCAACGTTGAACCCGCAGTTAATGAGCGACCTTTCCATCCTGAACTGCCCTTCGGACATCAGGCGGCCTTCACCGGTTCCTGAACTCCAATCCCTTTCTCCCGAGGCGCGGCGCAAGGCACTGGCGGGCCTCCACCAGAGCTACGTCTACCTCGGCTGGGTCTTTGACCGCGCGGAGGAAGTTCCGGACCAGTGCCTTACGGCCGACAAGCTGCCGCCGGCCCTGGCCGCGCTGTGGAAACAGCTACCCAACGGTGCGCGTCCGTCCGTTTTGGGGAGCCCCCTGCGGATATGCGCCCAAATGGCCCTCACGGTGGCGCCGGTTCTGAACGGGGCCGACGCGGCCAACGCCGATGCGGTGCTTGAGCCCCCCAACGGAAATTGGGGCGGAAAGACCGTGCATCGGCTCGCGAAAGGCGTGGCGCGTCTGCTGACGACCGACGCCAATGCCCCCGCCGAGACGCTGGCCACCCTGTCGGGGGAGATTCCGGTGATGCTGGACCGGTTCACCGTTGCGCCAACGATGGCGATGTTCAACCATATCCCCGGCGGGGCAAATGTGCTGTTTCTCGACGGTCATGTGGCCTTCTACAAGTATCCAGGCGCCGGCACCGTCAGCCGACCGGTGGGACTGCTCTTGGAAATGCTTGAAACCAACCACCGGAGTACCCTATGACGACGCGCGTTGAAGACCAGGATTCCTGTTCGCGCCGCGGCTTTCTCGCGGCCGGTGCTTTGATGTGCGGCGCGGCGGCGCTGGGGCGTGCGCAGGAGGCCGCTCCGGCGGTGACCGGCGACGCCAAGCTGCTGGCGCGGCTGCGCACGCCGAAGAAGCATCCCGAACTGGTGCTGGCACCCTCCTATGAACCGGGCGCGTATGACGCGCTGGCGATTGACTGCCCCTTCGCGTTCTTCCATGAAGGCCGGTACCACCTGGTCCACATCGGCTTCGACGGCACCGGCTACCGCACGGGCCTGGCCACGTCGGACGATCTGGTCCACTGGAAAAAAGAGGGAATCATCCTCGACCGGGGGCCGGCGGGTTCGGTCACCGAATACAATGCCGCGCTCACCTGGATCGTGCGCGACAACGTTCTGTTCGGGCCAGGCACGCTCAAGAAGGTGCAGGGGCGTTATCTGGGCACCTATCACGCCTATCCCAAGCCGGGCTATGAAACGGGCGCGGCCGTCATCGGCCTGTGCTGGAGTGAGGACCTGCGCCATTGGTCGCTCGACCCGCCCTGCATCAAAGCATCGGACCCCGACGCCGGTTCTTGGGAACGGGGCGGGCTGTACAAGTCCTGCATCGTCGAGGAGGACGGCCTGTTCTACATGTTCTACAACGCCAAGACGGCGGGGGAGCCATGGGCCGAACAGACGGGCATGGCCGTATCGGCAGACCTGAAAACGTGGAAGCGTTTTGACGGGAACCCGGTGATTCCCGTGGGGCCCAAGGGCGCCTTTGACGACATCTTCTGCAGCGACCCCGGCGTGGTGCGCGTGGACGGCACCTGGACGATGTTTTTCTACACACTGGGCAGCGACGGCCGCGCCCGCGACTCGGTTGCGTTTTCCGACGACCTGCGGCACTGGCGCAAGTCCGGCGAGATTCTCATCGACGTCGGTCCGTCGGGCAGCGTCGATTCACGCTACGCCCACAAGCCCTCCGTCATCGTGAAAGACGGCAAACTGCACCACTTCTACTGCGCCGTGTCACCCATGCCCGAACGCACCGTGGGCAAACACAAGACCACCGAATCGCGCGGAATAGGTCTGGCCACTTCGTAGGCCGACTGCCCGGAAAATGTAGGACAGCCGCCCCCGGCTGTCATCCCCGGGCACGACAGCCGGGGGCGGCTGTCCCA
>CAIUWO010000266.1 GCA_903902895.1 Candidatus Hydrogenedentota bacterium
GGCCCGTTCCACGATGGTGTCCATCCGGTCAAAATCGTTCAGCGTGCGGTAGAGATACAGGCCGCCGCCAAAGCCCACCTCGTGCGGAAACACCTGCGGCGTTGTCGGACAGCCGGACAGACAGCATGCGGCGAGGAACGTTCCCAGCAGAACAAAGCCTCCGGTTTTCATGTCGCAATCCTCAGCCGTTGGGATGGCAGGAGCATCCGGGGAAATGGGGCGAGTGCATGACGGGCTTGGGTCGCCTTGCGAGTTTCCCGTCCCTGATGAAAGGCTCGCCCCGTTCGGCAAAATGCGAGATGAGCCGGTCGCGCCACGTTCTCACCTCTCCGGCATGCCCCGAATCCCCCGAAAGGTCGCGCGTTTCCATGGGGTCGGCCTCCAGGTCAAAAAACTGTTCCGTATCGGTGAACGCGTGGAAGATGTACTTGCGTTTGCCGTCGGTCAGCGCGTTCCAGCAGTTGGTCTTGTCGTAGCAGAGTTCGTGCTCCATGTCGATGTATTCGCGCCAGGGCGCCGCCCCGTCCCGGGCCAGCGCCAGCAGGCTGCGCCCGTCGAGCTTGTCCGCGCCCGGCACGCCCGCCGCGTCCATAAAGGTCGGCAGCACATCACGCAGTTCGGTCGGCCTGCCGCACACCTGCCCCGGTGTGCCGCCCATTCCCTTGGGGGCCCGCAGCAGCATGGGAATCCGCGCCGAGGACTCATACGCATAGGACTTGCGCCACAGGAAATGGTCGCCCGTCATGTCGCCATGGTCCGCCGTAAAGACAACAAGCGTGTTGTCCAGCCAGCCGCGCTTGTCGAGTGCGTCCATGATGCGGCCAATCTGCTCGTCCACAAAAGTCACGTTTCCGTAATACCCCTGCCGGGCGTTGCGCACCGCCCTCTCCCCCATGTCCCCATGCCAGACAGCGTCGGTGTCGTCGCTGCGCGGCGCATATTTCTGCGACCAGTCGGCATGCACCGCTGGCGGAATGGGCGTGTCCTCGTACATCCGCCAGAAACGCTCGGGCGGGTCATAGGGGCTGTGCGGTCGCGCGAAGGACACCTTCAGGAAGAACGGGTTGGCCTTGTCGTAACCTTCCAGAAACTTTACCGCCGTGTTGCCCATCCACGTGGTCGGGTGAAGCCGTTCGGGCAGCGCGTAGGGCTTGGCTGTGTAGTCGTTCCATCCGATACCCGTGGCCCGGTAGTCCAGTGTGGGCGCCTCGGAAAGGAACCAGGAGAGATAGTCGCTGCGGAAATCAATCGTCTCCACGCGGCTCGACTCGTCCAGAATCATGTCGTGAAAGCCGTGCCCGTTGCGCTGGGGATGGTAGTGCATCTTGCCGATACCCGTGGTGTGATAGTCCGATTCGGCCAGCACACGGGGCATTTCCATCGGATACTTCTCGGCCATCTTGGTCATGCCCAGCATCCCATGATGCCAGGGCGACAGTCCCGTCAGCAGTGCCGACCGCGCGGGCGTGCAGGTCGGCGTGGACGAATAGGCCCGGGAAAAGCGCACGCCCCCGCCCGCCAACGCGTCCAGGTTCGGCGTCTTTACCACCGGGTGCCCGTCCGCCCCCAGACAGTCGCCGCGAAACTGGTCCGCCATCAGCAGCAGGATGTGGGGGCGGTCTCCCCCACCTGCGGCACCGGCCCGGCCAATGTTAAAGCAGGCTGCGGCGGTGACGCCGCCGGCCGCAGCCAGGAAACCGCGGCGACTCATGGAAACGCGTTGTGCCATGTGAAACCTTTCCCACGGGTGGTCGGTTTGCCCGTTGGTCTTTCGATTATTCTATACTGTCACGGATTTCAGTTAGTAGCGGCGCTTGACGCCATGGCCACAAACGCGGGGAATTGCCCATGAACAAGGTGCTGCGTGACGGAGTAGTATTGGTTTGCGGTGCGGTATTGCTGGCGGCAATGTCGGGCGCACAGGAACCAGCCTTCACCTGGGCCAATCCCGCCGCCGTGCAGGAAGTCGCCTCCGGCACGCGCACCGATGCCAATGCCGCATGGTGGGGGTTCAATGCTGAGGACGTGACCGACTGCCTCCAGGCCGCCATCAACTCCGGCGCAAAGCGGCTGACGGTTCCCTACACCGGGCAGGAATGGATTGTCCGGCCCATCACACTGGCGGGTAACCAGGAAATCACCTTTGCGCCCGGCGTGGTTATTCGCGCGAAGAAGGGCGAGTTCAAGGGGGGCGGCGATTCGCTGTTCTCCGCCACCGGGGTCAAAGACCTCTCGCTCTTCGGTTACGGCGCGACCTTCAAAATGAATAAGCCCGATTACCAGGGCGCCGACTACAAGAAGGCCGAATGGCGCATGACGCTCGACCTGTCCGGCTGCACCAACGTCACCGTGGCCGGACTTCGCATGGAAAGCAGCGGCGGCGACGGTATCTACCTCGGTTCCAAGGGCGGCGACCATCCCTACTGTGAGAATATCACCATCCGTGATGTGGTTTGTCTCGACCACCATCGCCAGGGCATCAGCGTCATCAGCGCGGCCAATCTGCTGGTGGAAAACTGCGTGTTCAGCGGCACCAGGGGGACCGCGCCGCAGGCGGGCATCGACTTCGAGCCCAACGGCCCGCAGGAGCGCCTGGCCAACTGCGTGGTGCGCCGCTGCCAGTTCGACAACAACGCGGGCGCGGGGATGGCCATCTACCTGAACGCCATGCGGGAGGGCACGCCCGAACCCGTCTCCATTTTGTTCGAGGACTGCGTGGCGAGGGGCAATGGTGAGGAGGGCATGGTTGTGGGCGCGCTCGCGCCGGACGGGCCCAAGGGCGTCATTGAGTTCCGAAACTGCATCGCCGAGGCGGTGCGCCGGCCGGCGGTGCAGGTCTTCGACAAGGCCCCGGAGGGTGCCCTGGTGAAGTTCACGCGCTGCTCCTTCAAGGCCGGGACCGACGACAAGGGCCGCGAGGCGGCGCCCGTCATTCTGGGCGTCCGGCGCACGAAGGAACCCGTCTCCTTTGGCGGCGTGGAATTTGAAGACTGTCACGTCTACGCGGTTTCGGACCGACCGGCCGTGCGCGTCATACGCCGCCAGGAGGGCCAGACC
>CAIUWO010000267.1 GCA_903902895.1 Candidatus Hydrogenedentota bacterium
CGGGCGCGCCCGCGCCCGCACCGGTGGTGTCCGCACCCGCGCCCGCGCCCGCGGCTCCGGCGCCCGCACAGGCCGCCCCTGCGGCCGCTCCCGCCGCGCAGCAGGTGTCGGGCTTCACGCCGACTGAAAGCTGGTCGGGCGGGGTCACACAGCTCCAGTCCGCCGATCGGCTGACGGTGGACCGCGCGGGCGTGGCGACCGATATCCGGCTCTATGGCGTCGATGCGCCCGAAGCGGGGCAGAAGCAGGCCGAAGAGGCCAAGGCACTGGTGATGACCGCCGTGACCGGGCAGTCGATAAAGGTCGATGTGCTGACAAAGGACAATTTGGGCGTGTCGGTGGCCATGGTCACGCTTCCCAGCGGTCAGAATCTGAGCCACGCGCTGCTGGAGGCGGGCCTTGCCTGGTGGGACCGCGCCAACGCGCCGGACGACCGGGACCTGAAGAAACTGAACGCGGTGGCCATTTCCGCCGCCAAGAACATATGGGCCGACCCGGCGCCGCTGGCGCCGTGGGATTTTCGCGGCAGCCACGGCGGGGAGCAGTTCACCTATAAGGTGAAAACGGACGAAGAGGTCGCCGCCCCGGTGGAGAAAAAAGAGGAACCGAAGAAGGAGGAGGTCAAGAAGGTTTCGGCCAAGGGGAACGAGGAGTATATCGGCACCTTCAGCATTCCGGCGGACGCCAAACTGCCTGAAAACGTTGACCCGAATGAACTGCTCATGAAGCACATGCCCTCGATTGCCAAGGACGCTTCGGGCAACGCCATCGGCATGGCGATTCCGAACATCAGTCAGATACCCTTCGCGCCGCAGCTTGGGTTCAAGGACGGCGACATTATTTCCAACGTGAACGGCATACCGCTTCAGGACCCGTCGCAGATTATGGCCCTGGCGCCGCAGTTCAAGGACGTGAAATCGTTCAACGTGCAGGTCCTGCGCGGCGGCAAGCCCATGACGCTCACCGTAAACGTTCCCTGAGGGGCGCAAGAAACCCGGAATCTGTCCGTTACGGCGGCGGACGCGTTTGCGCCCGCCGCCCTCTTCATGACACAATTGTACGCCACCGGAGTTTTGCGGGCACGGCCGCTTCGGCGGCTTTTTCTTTTTGGTGAAAGGTCAGCATCATGAGCCAGCACGAAATTCAGGACAGGGAATCGTATCTATACCGGCTGCGCCACTCGCTGGCGCATCTGCTTGCCGAGGCCGTGCTCGAACTGCGGCCGACCGCGAAACTGGCTTTCGGCCCCCCTGTCGAAAACGGTTTTTACTACGATTTCGATTTCGGCGACGCGCCCCTGGGCGAGTTGGACCTGCCGGAAATCGAGAAGCGGATGGACCTGATTACCCGCAGGAACGCGTCCTTCGAGCGGAGCATCAAGCCGCTTGACGAGGCGCTGGCATGGTTCGACGGGCGCGGCGAGGTCTACAAGGCCGAGTACGCGCGCGAACTGGTGGAATCGGGCAAGGCCGCCGACGGCACCCTGTCCTTCTACACCAGCGGCACCTTCACGGACATGTGCGAGGGACCGCACCTGGAGCGCCTGGGCGAGGTGCCCAAGGGCTGCTTCAAGCTCGACCGCATCTCGGGCAGCTACTGGCGCGGCGACGAGTCGCGGCCCATGCTCACCCGCATCTACGGGCTCGCCTTCGAGTCGAAGGACGCGCTCAAGGACTTCATCGCCCTGCGCAAGCTCGCCATGGAGCGCGACCACCGCAAACTCGGCGAGGAACTGGACCTGTTCATCCAGGACAATGAGGTCGGCGTGGGCCTGCCGCTGTGGATGCCCAACGGCACCGTGCTGCGCGACGAGTTGGAGCAGTGGGCCCGCGAGGTGGAGTTTGAGATGGGGTACCAGCGCGTCAGCACGCCGGTGATCACGCGTGCGCAGCTCTACCACCGTTCGGGCCATCTGCCCTACTACGCCGACAGCATGTTCCCGCCCATGAAGCTGGACGAGAACGACGAGTATTACCTGCGGCCCATGAACTGCCCGCACCACCACAAGATATACGCGGCGCGCCTGCGCAGCTACCGCGACCTGCCGCTGCGCCTGGCCGAATACGGCAACGATTTCCGCTACGAGAAGCACGGGTCGCTGTCGGGCCTGCTGCGCGTGCGCGCCATGTGCATGAACGACGCCCACATCTACTGCCCGTCGGAGCAGGTGGAGGACGAGTTCCGCGCCGTCATCGATTCATACCGGCGCTACTACAACCACCTGCGCCTGGGCAATTTCCGCGTGCGCCTGTCGCTGCACGATCCCAACAGCGACAAGTTCGTGGACCGCTACGAGGAGTGGGAGCACTCGGAGGGTGTCGTGCGCGATGTGCTTCAGAACATCGGCATCGACTACACCGAGGAAAAGGGCGAGGCGGCGTTCTACGGCCCCAAGGTGGACATCCAGGTGAAGAACCTGATGGGCCGCGAGGAGACCGTGTCCACCTGCCAGCTCGACTTCATCATGGCCGACCGCTTTGACCTGACCTACGTGGACGCGAAGGGCGAGCGCAAGCGGCCCTTCATTCTGCACCGCGCCCCGCTGAGCACGCACGAGCGCATGATTTCGTTCCTCATCGAGCTGTACGGCGGCGCGTTCCCCACGTGGATGGCACCGACGCAGGTGCGCATCATTCTGGTCAACGGCGAGTTTGAGTCTTACGGCCGCGAGCTGGTCGGCAAGATGCGCGCGAAATACCTGCGCGCCGACATCGACATGAGCGAGGAAAGCTTCAACAAGAAGATTCGCAACGCGGTGACGCACAAGATTCCGAACATCTGGGTCATCGGCGCAAAAGAGCGCGAAGACCGCTCCGTCACATGGCGCCGCTACAGTTGTAAGGAGCAGGTCGCTGTGCCTTTCGACCGCGCCTTAGACATGCTCATCGCCATGCGCCAAGGCCGCACCATGGACAACTTCGGGGATGTTGCGCTGCCGGAGTAGTAATACCGCAGGTTGCTGCAGCTTGGCCATCCCCCTCTGAACAGGAGGTTTGTCTCCTTCCGACGGTGCGGATATAATAATAGTGCTGTTTTGACGATGAGCTGATAAGTCCGTCAGGTTCTGGGGGCACGGGCAAGGCGTAGTTGAACCACGTCTGCCTGGAGCGCCGGTTGCACCCCATGACCGGCGGCTGATTCCAGGCCGCACGCTGGCAGCCATGGCCGTTGAAGGCATCTGGCGCGAATGCATGAACATACTGCCTCCGCAGGTAGGTGGAGCACGGTAACGGCTGCATTACGGAAAGCAAAGGACGCTCACAATGGGCGACATGGACCACTCCACCGAAGACGGTTCGAAATCGGACGATGAAGGAACTGTCGGCACGAACGCCCTTGAGGCCGAACGTCGCACAGTGCTGGCAGCCGCGCTCAGGGAAAGCGAACTTAGACTGCACAACCTGGCAGACAACCTTTCCAACGCCCTGGTCTACCAGGCAACCGTTGATCCCGACGGCAGCAGGCGGTTCACCTACCTCAGTCGCGGTGTGGAGCGACTGAACGAACTCAGCGCGGAGGAGGTGATGGCCGACGCCAGCCTCATCTACCGCCAGTTCCTGCCCGAGAGCGCCCAGTTGGTGCGGGACCGCGAAGAGGAGGCGCTGAAGAACCTCACCACGCTCCATGTTGAGGTTAGAAGCCTGCTGCCAAGCGGCCGTCTGCGCTGGTTTGAATTCACGTCGACTCCGCGCCGCCTGCCGGACGGTCTCCTGGTCTGGGATGGGGTTGAGGTGGACATAACCGAGCGCAAACAGGTCGAGGAGGAACTCGAAAGACGTGTCAAGGCGCGCACGGAAGAGTTGACGGCGGCCAACGAGCGGCTGCAGGCGGAGATTGCAGAGCGCAGCAAGGTTCAGGATCTTCTGCTGGAGAGCGAGGAACGGTACCGCTCCCTTTTTGTGGACTCCAGAGACGCCAATACGATAGTATCGCCGGACCGGGGATTTCTTGCCGCAAACCCGGCCGCCATTGAACTGTTCGCATGTACGGACGAGCAGGATTTCACAAGCCACACGCCGGCATCGCTTTCTCCGGAATTTCAGCCGGATGGCGTCCGATCGACGGACAAGGCCCAGGAGATGATGGGCCTGGCGCTGGCGAATGGTTCTCACTTCTTCGAGTGGATGCATCGCAGGGCGGACGGAACCGAATTTCCGGCGACGATCATGCTGTCGCGGTTCGAACACCGCGCCGAGCGGTTGCTCATGTCCACCGTGCGCGATGTCACCGTCAGCAAGCAGGCGGAAAAACGGCTCAAGGACAGTGAGGCGCGCTACCGGGCTCTTTTTGACCAAGCGGTGGATGGGATTGCTTTTCTGTCCGTTGACGGGGAAAGCCTTCTCGTAAACGAAGCCTTCGCGAAAATGCATGGCTACGACACGCCGCAGGAAATGGAACATCTGCGGCTGCTGGAAGTGGACACACCGGAAACCGCCCAATTGGCGCCGGAGCGGCTGCGCCGACTGCTGGACGGTGAGGCGATGGCGTTTGAGGTGGAGCACTACCGCAAGGACGGGTCCACTTTTCCACTGCATGTCAGCTGCAACGTCATAGAATTCGACGGAAGAAAGTACTTTCTGGGGTTCCACCAAGACATCACCGAGCGCAAACAGACGGAAGCCGCGTTGCGGGAACTCCAAAGGCAATATCAGGCCGTGGTGGAAGGCCAGACCGAAGTCATCTGCCGGCTGAGCCCTGACGGCCGCCTGCTGTTTGTCAATGACACGTTCTGCCGTTTCTTGGGACTGGCGAAAGAAGAACTGCTCGGCAAAGTATGGACGCCGCGCGCGCACCCAGAAGACGTGGAACGGGTTCAAAGTGAGTTGGGGCGCCTTTCCCCAAAGAATCCGGTCGTAGTCGTGGAGAACAGGGTTCGTTCCGAAGAGGGCATGCTGCGATGGATCCAGTTTATCAATCGCGGCTTCTTTGACACAGACGGAAAGCTTCTGGAAATTCAGGCTGTAGGCCGCGACGTTACCGAGCGCAAATATGCCGAGGATAGACTGAAGGAGTCTGAGGAGAGATACCGGGGCATCTTTGACGAATCAGTTGTGGCGATTTTTGTGCTCGACAAGGACAAGAGTTTTATCAATGCCAATGAGGCGGGTTTGGAATTGATCGGGTATTCGCGGGAAGAGCTGCTGGGCATGCACATCGCGCAGGTCGATGCCGAACCCGACGACACGCTGGACGCACAGCGGACGGTTCTTTCGGGGCGCCGGATCACCAACTATGAGCACAGGCTCCGCAGGAAGAACGGCACTGTTGTGGAGGCGCTGAACAACTCCCGGCCGCTTATGGACAGTTTTGGCAACGTCGCGGGGATCCTGACAACCCTGATTGACATCACCGATTTGAAAAGGGCTGAAGCGGAACGCCGGAGTTTTGAGGACCAGATGCGCCATACGCAAAAACTCGAGAGCCTCGGTGTGATGGCCGGCGGAATCGCCCACGATTTCAACAACATCCTGCACATAATCCTGGCAAACGCGCATCACAGCCAGAAGGTTGTCCCGGAGGTGTCCGCAGCGCGTCCCTTTGTCGACAACATCGAAAGGGCCGCAAACCGCGCCGCCGTGCTGACGCGCCAGATGCTTGCCTACTCGGGCCGGGGGCGTTTTCTCTGCCAGGAGCTCGACATGGGCGAACTGGTGCGCGAGATCACCCACCTCGTCCGGTCATCGGTGTCCAAAAAAGTCACGCTGCAAACGAAACTGTCCGGCGACCTGGCATTCATCGAGGCCGATGCGGCCCAGATTCAGCAGGTGCTGATGAATCTTGTCCTTAACGCCACCGAGGCGCTTGACGAGGAACATGGAGGGTTGGTAACGGTGTCGGCCGCGGCGCTCCACTGCACGGAAGACTACCTGCGCGGCAGCCGTGCCCTGTTCACCCCTCCGGCGGGTGAGTACGTGTGCGTGGAGGTGTCCGACACGGGCTGCGGCATGGGCGAAGAAACGGTGGACCGGCTTTTCGACCCCTTTTTCACCACCAAGTTTACCGGACGCGGGCTCGGCATGTCGGCGGTGCTCGGAATTGTGCGCGGCCACAGGGGGGCAATCATGGTTGACAGTGCGGTTGGGAAGGGGACAACCGTGCGGGTTCTCTTTCCGGCCTCGGTCAAGGCCGCGCATGCCGTCCCCGAAGGCGTTCCCGAATCGCATGCGGCCGCAGCGCAAAAGGCGCACACCATCCTGTTTGTCGACGACGAACCCGACATGCTGGAGATTGGCGCCTTCATGCTTGAGGACATGGGCTACTCCGTCGTTACCGCAACCGGAGGGATGGAGGCGGTAGAGGCGCTTTGCGTGCGCGGGGGAGATGTGGACTGCGCGGTTCTTGACCTGAGCATGCCGCACATGGACGGCGCGCAGACCCTGCTGGAACTGCGCCGCATCAAACCGGACATTCGCGCCATCCTGACGAGCGGCTATGCCCAGGAGGACCTTGAGGCACGCCTCGCCGGCCAGAAGGTGGATGCCGTTATGACAAAGCCCTACGACTTCAGCGCCTTGTCGCTAAAACTGCGCGAGATCCTGAGTTGACATGCAGGTGTCGCGGTGCCCGTTACGCTGAGGCTACATCCCTTTTGCCGTCACCCGGAACCCCGTTTCGGCGCACTCCACCACGGTGTACCCGCCCCGGCCCCTGTAAAACAGCGCGTTCGTGGTCACATGTGTCAGGTTGGGAAACCGGGGGTCGCGGGTCTCGCTGAAGCGGTGCACATGTCCGGCGATGTACAGAATGGTCCGGCCCGTTTCCCCCAGCGCGGCTCGCAGCAACCTGGCATGGCCCAGCCGGTGCAGGGGGCGCTGTGCGTAGGCTTCGGTGCGATAGAGTGCGGGGTAATGTCCCACCACCAGCACCGGTCCCGAAGGCGCTTCTTTCACCAGCCGTGCCGTCTCCGCAATGTCCTTCGGCAGGATGTCTCCCCTGGAAGACAGCACATTGGGCCTTGCGCCGGGCACGAAGACCACCGGCGTGCCGCCGGGCAGCAGCACCCGTGCGGGCAGCCGTTCACCGGGCATGAATGCGCCCAGATGCTGTTCAAAACTTCGGCGGCGGGCCGCAGTGAAGGTGTAGACGTCATGGTTGCCGGGAATGGCGTAGACCTTCAGCCCCATGCTTTCCAGCGTTTTCAGGAAACTGCAGGCCTGCTGAAATTCCTCCTCCATGGAGGTCGTCGAGAAATCGCCGCCGGCAATGACGGTGGGCGCGCCCTCGCGCGCCAGTGTTTCGGCCATCTGTTCGCGGCCCGACAGGTCGAATATGCGCCTGCGGCGCAGGCGCAGGTTGATCATGCCGAGCAGCCGTTTTCCCACGAGCCGCCGGGGCGACCAGGAAATACGCCAGAAATGCAGGTCGGTGACGTGCAGCACGCGGTCGCGGACGACGGCGGGATCAGGCTCGCCAAGGCAGCTCAACGGGGTGTCTCCACAGGCTAGACTTTGGTTGATTCCGACGCGGCGGGTGCGCCGCGCAGGAGCCCTTGAACGCTCAGGTCCTCGTCGATTTGGGACCAGTGAATTCCGAATCCCCCGCCGCACGGTTCCCACTGTTCCCGCTGCTCTGGAGTGGCATGCAGCAGGCGGGGATACCAGACCAGCGGAACGGAGATGGTGCGGCCGTCCCGCAGGTCCACAACCAGCAGATCGTCGGTGAAGCGCACGGCCTTCACCTCTTCGCCGGGTTTAATCTCCGAACCGTTCATGCCATGCCTCCCGGAGCCTTTCGATGTGCTCCGCCAAAACGCGCTCTATTTCGCGCAGTTCATGGGCGCCGAAGCCCAAATTGTATGCCAGAGAAAGCGGGGAAAGCCAAAACTTAGCGGAAAGTCTGTCCCGGTCCACATGGACATGCGGGGGTTCATTGGGCTCATGGCTGAAGAAATAGACCCTGTACGGACCCACTTTGAGAATGGTCGGTGACATGAATCGTTCTCCTATGCCGGACTGGGCGCGGGGACCCGGGTCACTCTATTCGCGGGGGCGACATGGAACAAGTCCTGTAGGGCTCGCGTCTTCAGGGTGAATCAACGCAGCGCCTTCGCCAGCGCGGCCGCGTCGGCCGCGCCGGATGTAATTGCCGCCCCGTAACGGCCGATGCCGTCCGCGCCGTTCACGTTCCACAGCGCCGCGGGCCGCGGCGCAATCATGGCCGCCGCCGTCCGCACGTCGCCCACACTGCGGATGCAGGGAATGTAGTTGTCCGCCGCCCACGCCGCGTCGTCATCCAGCGGGAACGCGTCCATATCGGCGGCCACGCCGCCGATGCCGGGGTCAAC
>CAIUWO010000268.1 GCA_903902895.1 Candidatus Hydrogenedentota bacterium
ATCACCTCGCCGCCGGGGCACATGCAAAAGGTGTACACCGAACGGCCGTTGCCGCAATGGTGCACCAGTTTGTAGTCCGCCGCGCCCAGCCGGGGATGGCCGGACGCCTTGCCATACTGCGCCCAGTCCACCTTGCGCTGGGGATGCTCAATGCGCGCGCCGATGGAAAAGGCCTTCTGCGCCATGGCCGCGCCCGACCGGTGCAGCATGTCGAAGGTGTCTCGCGCGCTGTGGCCGATGGCCATCAGCACATGCCGCGAAACGATCTCCGCGCCGTCATCGAGCCGGACGCCGCAGACCGAACCCGCCTCGACGGCGACCTCGCGCACCCGGCTGTTGAAGCGGACCTCGCCGCCGTGGTGTTCAATGGCCCTGCGCAGGTTCTCCACCACGCGGACCAGATTGTCCGTGCCGATGTGCGGCTTGTGCAGCCAGAGGATTTCTTCGGGCGCCCCGGCCGCCACCAGTTCGTTCAGCACCTTGGCGCAGCGGTTCTCGCGCTCCTTAATCTGCGTGGTCAGTTTCCCGTCCGAAAAGGCGCCCGCGCCCCCCTCGCCGAAAAGGGCGTTGGAGGCGGGGTTGAGCACGCCACTGCGCCAGAAGGCATGCACGTCCGCGGCGCGTTCCTTGACGGATTTGCCGCGTTCGAGCAGGATGGGTTCAAATCCGTTTTGCGCCAGCAGCAGCGCGCCGAACAGCCCGCAGGGGCCGGCGCCGACCACCACCGGCCGGTGCGGCAACGGGCGGGGCGGCGCCATGGAAAAGTGGTAAGCCATGTCGGGCGCGGCGGCCACCTTTGCGCCGGGATGCACGCCCGACTCGTCGTCCATGCGGACGTCCACCGTGTAGATGAGCGCGATGGCGTTGCGCTTGCGCGCGTCCACGGAGCGCCGGACCACGCGGCATTCGCAAAGGTCTTCGGGGGGCACGCGCAGGATCGAGGCAACCCGGGCGCGCAGCGCCGGCTCGGGGTGATCCAGGGGCAGGGCTATGTCGCTAATGCGCAGCATGAAAGCATCCATGGCGCCGGCGGCATGCGACGGCGCGGACAGGGCGGATGGAACGGCGGGAAGGGCCTATTTCAACTGGTCAAGGGGGACGGCCTCATCCTTGAGCATGATCGGGATGTCGTCACGGACGATGTAAACGTAGGCGCCGTCCTCGCGGACAAGGCCGCTGTCGGCCCGGTCTGTCACCGCTTCGCCCGCGCGGTTCTTCACCGCCCCGGCGTCAATGGCCGCGTTCAGCCGCGCCAGGAGCGCGTCATCGGCGGTGTGTACGGGCGTCCGGTTATCGGGACAGACGAGGATGTCAAGCAGTTCCTGGCTAATCATGGGAGCGTGGGCCCTTTATCTGTTTTTCTCGTTGCGGCCGTTCAGGCCGGCGTGATCTTTCCGAGGATGACCCGGCCGCTGGCACCGGTCACCTGGGGCACGTTTGCCGGCGTGCCGCAGAGGGTTTCGTTGCCCAGTATGGCAAAGGCAATCGCCTCGCGCGCATCGTAGGAAATGCCCACGCGGTCGCTGATGAATATCTTCACGTCCGGCAGCGCGCGGCGCAGCCCCAGCATGACGGCGTTGTTCATGGCGCCGCCGCCGCCCACGATCATGTGGGCCACCTCGTATTTCGGCGCCACATAGCGCTTGTACGCGTCGGAAATGCTCTGCACCACCGCCTGCGTCACCGTGGCCACAAGGTCCTCGTAGGAATGGTCCCGGCGGTTGGCCAGCGCGTCGCGCAGGTACACGTCCACGCCGAAGCGCTCCCGGCCGGTGCTCTTGGGCGGGTCTTTGGCAAAGTACGGGTCGCTCAGCAGGTACTCAAGAAACTCGTCCACGACCTTGCCGCGCAGGGCGGCCTCGCCGTTCTCGTCGTACATGCGCATGCCGCGCGACAGTTGGCGTACCGTGCCGTCAATCACCATGTTGCCGGGGCCCGTGTCAAACGCGACAATGTCCTTGAACTCCGGCGTGACCACTGTCAAGTTCGCGATGCCCCCGATGTTCAGGCACACCATTGTGCGCTCTTCGCGGCGGAAGAGAAGCCAGTCCGCATAGGGCACCAGGGGCGCGCCCTGGCCGCCGGCCGCCATGTCGCGCACGCGGAAATCGGACACCACCGGAATGTTGGTGCGGTGCGCAATCACCGCTGCCTCGCCAATCTGCAGCGTGCCGACGCGGTCCGTCCCGCAGCCCGGCGGGTAGTGGCCTATCGTGTGCCCGTGGATCGCGACATAGTCCACCTTCACCTGCTCGTCCTGGGCGATGTCGAGCATGGTCAGCACCGCCTCGGCCATGCGGTCGCCCAGTTCAAAGTTCAGCAGGCACACTTCCTTCGACGACATGTGCTCCGTCAGCAGGCGGTTGCGCATGTCGGGCTCATAGGGAAAGGTCTGGTGCGCGATAAGTTTCATGGCAAGGCCGGGACCGGTCCCCTTGATGCGCACCAGCGCCGCGTCCACGCCGTCGCAAGATGTGCCGGACATGAGTCCTATGCCGTAACGCACCCGCTTTTCCTGAATTTCTTCAAGATTCATAACCCAAACCTCTCAAGTTCAACCCCCGTAAAATAGTGCTTCAGTATCTCCGAATGGGCCAAGTCATCTTCGGCCATCGCTTTGGCACCCTGCTGGCACAAGCCCACACCGTGGCCACTTCCACCGCCATGCAGGGTCAGTGACGCCAATTCATTTTTTGCAGTTTCCGAACTAATTATAATCATAGCACTGGGCAGTCCGCCAATTACCTGTCGAATGGCCAACTCCCGGTCCACTTTGGCAATACCGCGACTTCCCACAACCTCCATGGACAAGAGCCGACCACTGGTGCCACGGGCACCGGACCTCAAGGCTTGCACTACACCAATATTATAGCTTTTACTCATTATCTCGCTCAATTGCTTCTTTGTCAACTTTTTCTTCCAGCGGAAATCCTTGTGACCGGAGCACCAGGCGGGCGGAGAGGTGGTCAGCCACTTCTGCATCCCGTAGGCTTGGAGCCCCGTTTTCGCCGGATTCTTGCCCGGCGGAAAATCGGGCACGCCGCGCAGCACAGGATTGGGCGGGCCGGACCAGACCTTCTCGTTGTCCTCGGTCCAGCCCCCGCAACAGGCACAAAACACGGTGGTGGCCACCTTGCCGTCATGGACCAGCGCCACCCCGGCTGTTTCCTCCACCGCACGGTTTGTGGTTGGGGCATGCCCGGCCAGTCCGGCATAGGCCCGGCAGTTTTCCAGTGTGGTGTAGTCAAATCCCTCCAGTTCGAACTTCCCGGCCAATCCGGCGAGAATTTCGCTCCGGGCGGCCACCGCCTGCGCTTTCAGCGCTTCCATCGGCCAGGAAGCGGGCATTTCGGCGGGCAAAACCCCTTTTAGATACGTTTCGAGCGGAAGTTCACCCATAACCTCGATGCTGCCGTCCGGCCCCACCCGCAGACGCAATGGCGGTGCGACAGTGCGGTCAGCGCGGCGGTCTTTCATGAATCCGGTCTTCACATCCGCCAGTTCAAGCGGAACTTCGGAACGCAGTTCCATGGGCGTGGTGCCCCGGTAGGCGTTCTGGCCGCTCCCATCGGTCACCGTGATGGTTGCGGCACCCGGGGCGGTCGTTTCCGCCCTAACCCATGCGAAAACCTGCTCTGTTTTGAGCTTCTTGACCAGCCCGTCCGCTTCTGCCTGGGATTTGAACCGCGCCAGGGAGACCCAGAACAGCCGATTGTCCATCACTTTCCCTGCCGCAGTCCGAAACGTTCTGCCAAAAGTAAGCACCTCCGGCGAATACCCCCTTGCCTTCCATGATTGCAGATAGGCCCGAAGCTCCTGCTCCTGCATCGGGGGAAAAGTCTTTGGGAATACATGGAAGCGTTGCGTGGCGGGCCGCACTTGGGAGGCGCTGAACTTCCATATTCCCGCGCCCAGCCGCTTGTTGCCCGCCTCGGAAGACACCAGCAAATCGGTCGAGGCCCGCACCGCAGTCGGTTCCTTAAAGGCGCCATAGCGCAGGCGTATCTGCACTTCCGATACCCTGTCCGCTGTTTTCGGCTTGGTTTGCGCTTGGCCACAAAAGGCGCAACATATCCATAAACAAATGCAAAAGAATGCGGTTGCCGTTCTTTTGGGGTGTGACGGAATGCTTTTTATGCGCGTCAAGTATGTGTTCTTGCCTGTATTTATTTGTTTGAATCCGTGCTGATGATGTCGCGCAGACGAGCATCGCCGTTGCGGAGCAATGCATGGGCTGCCGGTTGACCCACCTGTCGCACGGCCATAACGATGGCGGTCGGAATGGACCAGTGGGCCGTCTGGAGCAGTTCCGTGGCCTGCGCCTGGCCGATGCCGGTGATGGCGTCCACAATGCCTGCGGCCCGAAGCCGCAGTTTGATGTTGGAGGGTTTCATTTCCACCATCAAACCCTGATAGACATATCCCGACAGGGCCATTGCGCCGGTGGAAATGATGTTCAGCACCATCTTTGTGGCCGTGCCCGCCCGCAGGCGCGTGGACCCGGCCAGTGCCTCGGGGCCGGTGGTCAGGCATATCATAATGTCCGCACGGGCCGCCGGGGCCGGATGGCAGCACACGAGGGCCGTCGTGCAGCCGTGGCATTTGGCCCGCTCCAGTGCCGCAACCACATAGGGCGTCGACCCGGATGCGGCAATGCCGACCACGAAATCCCGTGGGCGGGGTTCGAGCCGGTCCAAGTCCGCCATGCCCGCGTCCCGGTTGTCCTCTTCACCCTCGATGCTCTCCCGCAGGGCCCGTTCTCCCCCGGCAATCAGCCCCACCACCAGACCGGGCGGCACGCCAAAGGTCGGCGGGCACTCAGAGGCATCGAGCACGCCCAGCCGTCCGCTGGTGCCCGCGCCGAGATAGATTATCCTGCCGCCGCCCATAATGGCCGCCGCCGCAGCCTCCACCGCCTGGGAAATGCCGGATTCCTGCATCGCCACGACGGCCGGGAGGCTTGCGTCGAGCCCGTTCATGAACCGGACAATCCCGGGGGCGTCCAGTTCGTCCAAGGCGCGTGTCGAAAAAACCTTCCCCTCCGTGGGGGCGGCCACGCTTTCTGATGCGCCCACGCCGTCCGTCTGCCAGGTCGAAGCCCAGTTCGCCGGACTGTCCGCGTCCCGAAAGGCGTTGTATACGGCGTGGTGGCCCATATGAAGACATTCCATGAACTGGGCCGAGACATACTGGTTTACGGATTCACGAAACGCCCCGCGGAAGCGCTCGCATTCGTTGAGCAGCGAACCGTGCAGAAACACGCGCGCCCCCTCGCCCAGATGGAGCTTCTCAATGGCGGCCACCGCCTGTGCGGCGAGGCGTCGGGCCTGCTCGTCGAGACAGGCCCGGGCCACGAAGTCCCCCGCGTCGGCGGCTTCGGCCACGGTGCGCGCCAAGTCCGCCACGGCGCGCTTTTCGGCGCTCCCGGACCAGACCACAAACTCCTCGAAAGCCCCCAGCCCCGCCGCCGGGGGCAGTTTCTCAATCAGGACCGTCTCCGGCCCCAATCCGTCCACCATCGCGGCGCAGGCGCGCAGGGCCTCCACGGCCACGCGGTAGGCGCTCCCGTCGTCGCCAAACACCGCGCCGCGGCCGCCGACGCGCAGCACTTTGCCCTGCTGGTTCTTGGCAATCACGGCCGAACCGGTGCCCGCAATGACCAGCGCCCCGCCGCCCGGTCCGGCGTTGGCAAAGAGCACCGGGTGGAGGTCCGTGGTCACGCGCACCCGCTGCGCGCCCAGGGCGCGGCCCACGATTTCCGCCACGGCCATCTGCACCTTCGGCGACCCGGCCCCGGCCAGCCCCGCCCATAGCGCCAGCTTGGACGCGGGACGTCCTGCCAGGAGCCTCTTGGCCAGTTCCACCAGCGTCAGCGCCGCCGTTTCGATACCGCAGGCCACGGGATTGCTCGGCCCCGCCTCCGCCTCCGCGAGACAGATGCCGGCCTCGTCGTACAGCCCGGCCCGCGTGTGTGTGGCCCCGCCTTCGATGGCGATAATCATGCTGTCCACTCCTTGTTAATCGACTCCGGCCAAGATGCGGGGCGACCTTCATCTTCATTGCGTCTTCGCGCCTTGGCGGCTTTGCGTGAACCCCGTCTTATCCCCTCCATCCCGGTCGTCCCTGTTAATATGCCTTCTTTCCCTGTCAGTGTAATTCCGTGCGGTTCCGTGGTCAAAATGCGTTCAATTCTTTCGGGGTTTGCATCACCGCCGCGCGGTGCCATTCTATGCAATCCGTGGATACTGCCTCCTCTCATGCCCTTTCATCTTCATTGCGTCTTCGCGCCTTGGCGGCTTTGCGTGAGCCCCGTCTTATCCCCTTCATCCAGGTCGCGTGGCCAGGACTTCACGCCCGCCAGCATGGTCTCCAACAGGGACCGGTTCTGTTCCCACCCATCCTTGTCCACCGGCCCGCGCAACAAGAATCCGACAATCCGCTCTCCACCCTCCTCGGCACGGCGCGCGGCCACGGCGCGTAACTGCTCATCCAGTGCGGAAGGCTGTTCACAGCCCCCCTCCCCCACAATTAGCAGTGGCGTCTGATAGCTGAGCAGTGCCGACATGGCCTCGTCAAAGCGCGCCATATCCCGGTGCGCGGCCTGCAGTGATATACAGGCACGGTGTTCATTCATCGTCAACATCCACTCGCGCCGCCACTGCCAAGGGGAAAACCATGCCGACACGACGCCCCCCCAGGAGGCAAGGGCAAAATCGAAGGCCCCCTGCCCGCCGGTCGCCCGCAGACGGTCGGCCATGCGGTGATTGAGCCGGCTTTCCAGCCGCTGCGCCGCGCCAAAGTCCCACGGACTGTCCACGTCCGCCGGTTCGGCGGAAAACACACGCACCGAGAGGCCAACCTGTGCGTCCGGCCGGGCCGCCCGCAATGCTGCTGCTGCGTCGTTGTGCGCGCGGGCCATCTGCGTCAGCGCGTTACGGTAACCGGGGCGTTTTCCCTCATGATAGGTCCGCGCCAGCCAATACTCGGGTTCCGCAAGCGGAACCCAGCAAGCGCACTGCGGGGCAAGCTTTTCGGCGACATGCGCGGCATAGGCGGCAAAAGACGCCGCAGCCTTCGGATGCGCCCACCCACCCCGCGTTTCAAACCATTGCGGCGCGACGCCGCCCCACAGCACACCCACCGGCGCGATGTCCGCGGCGCGAAGCTTTTCAAACAGCCCGACATGCTGCTCCATCACTGTGCGGCTGAATTGACCTTCTGCTGGCTCCATCTGGTCCCAAGGGAGCACCAGCATGGCGGTGTTGTGGCCAAGCGCGCGCACCGCTGCGAGATGGACGGCGAACCCGTCGTCCACAAGTTCGGTCGCGGGCAATGCCGCGCCGATCATAAATTCTGTGGGACGCCTGCTCATTGGTCCTTTGCGTTCCTCTGCCACGGGGGAAACATGTCTTTCAGCATGGCTGGAGCTGTTTGTCAAAGCTATGGTAGCATGGGCCCCATGAGGCAGGAAAACCTGCGCGGCGGAATTCAAACTGTGTTGGGCAGTTTGGAGGAGGCGCACACTCCCAACTTGCCACAGGGGTGTTCGCGGTTGAGTGAGCCAGCCGCAAGGGGAAATACATGAGAATCATATCAGACTTCCATGATTATTATGATTCAGCGATGGGTTTTGGTCAGGACCCGAATCTGAAGTATGTGAGAAAACAGGAAACGTTTGAGTTCCCTGCGCGGTCAAGGGAGGTGGAAAACCGCATGCTGCGCAATTTGGACCAGATACTTCGCATTCCGCTGGAGAATGTCAGGAAACTGCCCCATTTCATTCAGGACAGATTCAAATACCCGCCGCACATTCTTGAAATTCCAATCACGACGAAGATCATTGGGTTTTGCGGAGTTCTTTATGCGTCGATAGAGATAGCCGGAACGACCTTTTATGCGACCGACCAAATTGTTTCCCATCTTTCGGACGAATTTCTGCATTCATTTGGGATTGACCAGAAGGGCTTGGAGACGCTGCTGCTCATGAAAGTTCCCCACCGGTGGCGAGACTGGTATTGGTCACGGGACGCAAAGTCTTTGACTTGCGAATCTTGGGAAAGGGCATCGGCCGAATTTTCTGGCAAACACCTTGACGAGGTGTTCATCGGACTGGGCGTTCCTGCATTCAAGTTGGACTACATTGCCCTGAACAAACGAGGCACATGCGATACCATTCGCTGCACCCTTAACCCACACCTTCGGGCGGAAGCATTCCAGAAGATCAAGCCGCCCGCTGAAGCCTTCCAGGAAATCTCCATGTACCTTGGCAATCAACTTGCACGCCAGTCGGACCCCGTTTCAGTTTTCCCCGACGAAATCATGCGCGATGAAAAGGGCTTCGACGAATGGTCGTTCCGCCGGCACAAGGAGGAAGACAAGAAGTACAAGAAGAAGGAAGGCGCCGACTAAGAGGTGTCCGCCGCGAAGGGGATTGGCGGATAAGAAGTGGGCGGGGGGAGGGTGAAATGCGGCGCGTCTCCTGCTCCCCCCTAACCGCCGGGTAAGCAGGGGTCAAACCCCGCACATGAACGCGTCCGCATATCCCAACGGGATTATGGAGCAAAGCCCGGGGTTGGCGTGAGGCATTGCCATGTAATGCCGAGCGCCTACCCCGGGTTCAAGCAACCTATCCCCCGCATGGCGCTACGCTGAAAGCGTTGCGCCCGCTCGCGGGCAACCCGTTCAGATGGGATGATGCACGGACCGTTTACCCGGGGTAGACCTTGTCACGCTGTCGCGTGCCTTCGGCCAACCCCGGGCTTTGCTCCATAGCCCCTTTGGGGCATCCGGAGAAACATGCCGAATACTGCTCTCACGTGATTTCGCCGCAGGCAAGCGGGCACCCGCCGGGTGCGCGCCTCAACAAGGTGATTCTGCTGTCCCTTACACTGTATCCAGGCGCTCTTCCACTTGATGCAACCACAAAAGGATTCCTTATCCGGCGATTAGGGGCTCCCCAGCCCAATTGACAAGCGCGTCAAGCGCATGTACACTGTATGTATGAAACCGTTGCTGTTTGAATGGGATGAAGCGAAGGATCACGCAAACTGCCGCAAGCACGGCGTCTCCTTCGAGGAGGCGCAGACCGTCTTTCTGGATGAGAACGCCATGCGCTTCTTCGACCCCGACCATTCAGCCGATGAAGACCGGTTCCTGATGCTTGGAATGAGCTGGAAACTGCGCGTCCTTGTTGTGTGCCACTGTTTCCGGGTGGACGATTCCGTCATCCGCATCATTTCCGCCCGAAAAGCGAACAAGAAAGAGGCCCTTTCGTACTGGAGTTAGCACCATGAGAGAACACTACGATTTCGACAAGATGAAGGGCGAAAAGAACCCCTACATCAAGCAATTGAAGCAGCCCATTACCATCCGGCTGGACAAGACCACCGTCGCGTATTTCAAGGATTTGGCCGGCGAACTGGGCATGCCCTATCAGAACCTCATCAATCTCTATTTGCGCGACTGCGCATTGCACCGCAAGAAACTGAATCTGAAGTGGGTGTCGTAGTGCGCGTTCTTAAAGTGACTCGGCACATTTGTGATCGCGAGCATGTCAATATTCGCAGTGCTCGTATGGGAATTGTTGTGACATTGATGCACAGGATGAGCAGGAAGGCATAATAGGAAGGCAAGCGAAACATGACAAGCCTAACGAGTATGGAAGTGGGCGTATTCAATCCCCCTTTGAAGGGGGTGGCCCGTAGGGCCGGGGGATGTTGCTTGAGGCCAGTGCCTGGGAACGACAGGCGAGGGTGCCCGTCTCACATCTTGCTGAACTGTGCCGAAATCTCAACCGGGCTTTGCGAATAAACCGTTATGAAGAGGAGCCCTTTGAAAGACATCAAGTATGCTTACCCAAAGATTGACGCACTTTACTTTTCCAACTTGTTACACGAGGACCTTTCGAAACAAGCCTGGGACGAAACGGAGCATCTCCTTCAGGCCAACCGAGAACACCTGCCTGAGGGATACTACTACCTGAATTCAAGATTGCACGACAGTTGGGTAATCGGATACGACCGAACGCCCACGAGCTTTACACTTAGACTTAATGACATCTCGGCGCATTGCTTTTGTGAGGCAGTCAATGCCCTGACAGGAAGGAATGTTACACACAGGCAAACGGTGTGCCCCGTGGAACTGGTGTTTACCGGAGTCAGACAATTGCGGACATGCCATGTCAACCGCAATGGAAAGATACTGCCGCTGAATACCGAACGCTGGCTGCCTGAGGCAAAGGAGTTTCTCTGCGACGATATTCGCGTATTGAACAAGCGGGAGATTTCGTTGGGTATTCTCTTTTGGGCACGGCGCGTGGTCAAAGAAAGCAAGAGGCTACTCCTGGAAATTGACGCGGAAAGACTCCAAATCGTTGAAATGACGCGGAACGCTTTTTCTGCCATTTGTGACGATGAAAACTGGGAATTCTTTGAACGTTTCATGGAGCAGCGCCAAAAGGGAATGACTTTTGACTATTCGGCGGCGCTTGACTTTCTTAAGTCGTCTTGTTTTTTCCGAAATGTAGATACTGGTCAGCAGGCCATGCAATAGGATATTCAGGATGGGACGTCCGGAAAAAACATGTATGGCAAGCGACCTCGCGGTCGCGCTGCTGGCGCTGCAGCAAACACCGGGGACGGGCGTGAAAACACTGAACCGTCTTCTGGCGTCGGCCCGCGAAACAGGCTTGGACCTGCCTGCCGCACTGGGCACGAGCGTGCATCCCCATCCTTTTGATCCGCGCCTGGCCGAGTTGATTGCCTCTTGCGGCAAAGACCAGGTGACTTCAGCGAGGGAACTGGCGGACACCTGCCGAAAACAGGAAGTCGCCGTCATTGCGCGCGGGGAGGAAGGTTACCCGGAAGCGCTCACGCATTACCTGGAGGACGAGGCACCGACGGTGATCTTCCTCATGGGCGACGCGTCGCTGCTGCATCCCCTCGCGGGGGCGGTGGTGGGCACACGCACCCCCACGCCGCACGGTATCGCGCTGGCGCGGAAATGCGCCGGCCTCCTGACGGACGCAAACGCCGTGGTGGTCAGCGGCGGCGCACAGGGCGTGGACACGGCCGCGCACAACGAAACGCTGGCGCGTTTCGGACGGACCGTGATCGTGCTGCCCGAGGGCATCCTGCACCACACCACGCCGCCGGCCTGGGCCGAGGCGCTGCGCAATGGATCGGCGCTGCTGCTGTCGGAGGTGCATCCCTTCCAACCGTGGCGCACCTTTGCGGCCGTGGGCCGCAACCGGCTCATCGCCGCGCTGTCGCGCATGGTCTGCGTGGTCGAGCCGCGCAAGATGGGCGGCAGCATCGCCACTGCCCGCCACGGCATCGCCCAGCGCAAGCCCGTCTTCCTCTCCCCCGCCACCGCCCTCCCCGCGGGACTCAGGCAGTCAGTGCGCCCCATCTTGAAATCGGGGAAGGTCGATGCGGCCGGCATGGTCGAGGCGCTGCACAGCACCCCGCAGGAGCCGCCCCGGAACCTGATGCTGTTCTGAAATCGGGGCTTTTGCCTGCGTTTTCTGGATTTCTGACGATTCCATCCCGGCCATAGTACTTGCAGAAATGGGCAAAACATGGTATCGTCATTTTTAGAGGAAATAGTGATCGCAACGTGGGCCATGGGCTGGACCATGGCAGGGAAACAGGCGGGGAGTTTAGCCTAAGAAGGAGGTGGGACATGTTCAAGACGCTTTTGGGGAAGTGGGTTTTTGGGGTTATGGCGGCGGCGCTGTTTCTTTCGGCGGCGGCAACAGCGGAAATACGCACCTTCACCGGGCACACCGGCGATGTGTCCTCCGTGGCGGCTTCACCGGACGGCACGGAGCTTCTCACCGGATCATTCGACCAAACGGCGAAACTGTGGGACCTTTCAACGGGCGCGGAAATCCGCACCTTCACCGGACATGGGGCCGCCCTGTACTCCGTGGCGTTTTCTCCCAATGGAACCCGCATACTCACCGGGTCGGAGGATGGCACCGCGCGGCTTTGGGATGCGGCGCAGGCAACCGAATTGCGGCGTTTCACGGGACACACAGGCGCGGTGCTTTCGGTGGCGTTCTCCCCGGACGGCACCAGGGTGGTCACCGGGTCGGATGACTACACGGCCAACGCCTGGGACACGGAGACGGGGTTGTTGCTGCAGACCTTCGGAGGGGCCTCGGTGAATATTTCACCCGTTGCATCGGCGGTGTTCTCGCCCGATGGCGGCGGCATACTTACCGCGGGCGGCGGGCGGCGCACCAATACGGGCGTCTGCGGCGCGGAATACTTCGCCCAGCTTTGGAACGCGGAAACGGGCGTGCTTTCCCGCAGATTCTACGGCCATATTTACACGGTAAATGCCGCGGCCTTCTCCCCGGACGGGACCATGGTGGTTACCGGGGCGGGAAGAGGCCAGTGTGTGGACGATACCGCGCAGATTCACGACGCCCTGACGGGCAAGGGCCGTGGCGACTGCATTGGACACACATCGCACGTGAAATCTGTGGCATTTTCCCCGGACGGGAAAAAGGTGCTCACGGGCTCGTTCGACAAGACAGCGAGACTGTGGGATGTTTCAAGCGGTGTTTTCATCGCCACCTTTTCCGGGCATACGGGGGAGGTTTACGCCGCCGTGTTCACCCCGGACGGGACCAGGGTGCTAACCGGGTCGGCGGACGACACGGCAAAACTATGGGACGCGGCAACCGTGTCCGTGCCGGATGTTGTGGGCCAGCCGCAGGCGGCGGCGGCAACGGCAATCATGGGTGCAAACCTTGTGGTCGGCACGGTAACGCTGCGGTACAGCGTGACGGTGGCGGCGGGAAGTGTCGTTTCACAATCGCCGGCGGCAGGCGCGCAGACCCGTCCGGGTTCGGCGGTCGGCCTCGTCATAAGCCAGGGCGCGATAGCCGTGCCGGATGTCGTGAATCTGCCCCAGGCCGAGGCCCGTGCGGCCATCACAAACGCCCTGCTGGCCGTGGGTGCGACAACGCAACTGTACAGTCTCACCACCCCCCAGGGCAGCGTCATTTCCCAAGCCCCGCCCGCAGGCACAGGGGTGCTTCCAGATACGGCCGTTGACCTCATGATAAGCCGGGGTGGGATAGCCGTTCCTGATGTCCTCAATCAGCCCCAGGCTGACGCAAGTGCGGCCATCGCAAACGCACTGCTCATCGTTGGTGCCATAACAAAGCTGCACAGCCTCACAACCCCCTTGGGCGGCGTCATTTCCCAGGAGCCCGCCGCGAACGCGCAGGTGCTTCCGCAAACCGCCATCGACCTCCTGGTGAGCCTGGGTGGCTTGGACGTGCCCGATGTGGTCGGCCTGACGCTTGCCGCCGCAATCGCTTCGATTACGGATGCGAATCTTGCGGTCGGCAATATGCAAGGCCAGTTTAGCGGCACCGTGCCCGCCGGAAATGTCATTTCCCAGACCCCCGTTGCGGGCATGCAGGCCCTTCCGGGCGCGACGGTGGAACTTGTGGTCAGCCGGGGACCGGAATTGGTTCCGGTTCCGGGGGTGGTGGGGCAGGCGCAGGCAGAGGCGGGCAATGTCCTGACCGGCGCCGGCTTGACCGCCGGTGCCGTTACCCCGGAGTGCAGTGACGCTGTGGCGGCCGGACTGGTCATCTCGCAAACGCCGACGGCGGGCGAACAGGCGCCCCCCGGCAGTGCGGTGACTTTGGTCGTGTCCACGGGAAACTGCGGCGTGACGGTGCCCGACGTGGTCGGTCAGACCGTGGAGGCGGCGACCGCCGCCATTGGCGGCGCTACCCTCGGCCTCGGCGCGGCAACCCGGCAGTGCGGCGATACTGCGGCGGCGGGCTTGGTCACCGGCCAGAGTCCCGCGGCCGGCATGCTGGTGACTCCGGGCAGTGCCGTGGAACTAACCGTATCCAGCGGCCCCTGTCAAGCCGAAGGCGAGGGCGAGGGTCCGGCGCCGACTGAGGCGGAGTTGCGTGAAATGCTCGCAGGAACCTTCTACGCGGCGGACACCAACGGGGATGGCGTGCTTAGTTATGCCGAGGTGCTGGCCTTGATGCCGGGACTGACCCGGGAAGTGTTTAACACAGTGGATTCGAGCGGCGATGGCGTGGCCAGCCGTGCCGAGGCCGTACCGGACGAGGATGGCGCCTGCGCGGGATGCGCGGGAGGCAAGGCAGCCTTCACGCCGGGCAATATCAGGAAGTCTCTTGGAGACCTGTTCCTGGGCGCACTGGGCCTGATGGTCTTGCTCGTGGTCGGGAAGCGGAGGTCATAGGCGGCGAATCGGGAAAGGCCTTTACTGCGGCCATGATTGAGGCGCTGCACCGCGCCCCGAAGGAGCCGCCCAAAAGGCTGATGCTGTTCTGACTGGGAGCGCCCGCATCCCTGCCGGCACTTTCCTGGGACCGCCAATCTCCTGATCGGCCTTTTGCTCTTAAAAAGGCCAATCGGGAGATTGGCGTGCCCAAGAAGGACGGCGCCTAAAGTCCCCCTTTGAAGGGGGTGCCGCGGAGCGGCGGGGGATGTGGTTTTCCGCGAGCACCCTGCAGCGCCGGCTACTTCGCCGCGGTCAGTTCTATCTCCACTCGCTCGTGTTCATTTAGTGTGAGCGCCTCGGCCAGTGTGACGGCAATATTCGGGCCGGTCATCATCGCCGTTGCGGGGATGTTTCTGTCGCCCACGCGTACAGTAACGGCAACGCCGGGCCAGTCGCTGCCCGCTTGAAACTCGATGGTGCTCATTTTCAGCCTGCCGTAGCGCAGGTCGATGACGGCGCTCAGTTTCTCCTCGCCGCGTTTCTGTGAGAACACGCCCCAGCCTTCGGCGGCGGTGAAGAAACTGCGGTGGTCGGCGGGATGCCAGACGGGTTTGAAGCCGATACGACCCTCGGGGCCGTTGTACTCGAAACCCTGGCACGCGGTCAGCAGCGACCAGGAACTCATGGCTCGGGCGTAGAACTTGCCGCACTCGTCGTCGCCAAAGGGATTGCCGCTGTAGCCCCAGGATGCCGTATCCGCCGCGGTGAGCCCCGTGCGCAGGCGCCCGTCGTAGCGCTCGTAGACGGCCCGCGCGACGGCGAAGCCCTCGCGCATCAGCCCGGCGTGGATCATCATGGCGGCGGCCGAATACTCGAAGCCGGTCATGACCTCGTCGGCGTAGAAGATGCGGTGGTCGTCGGCGGGCTTGCCGCCCTTGGGCCAGCAGATCATTTGCAGGCCCGCATCGGGGTCATCGGCGAACTTGCGCGGCAACTGGGGCACGCCGTAGAACGAGGCGCGGAAGTTGCTGTTGAACAGAGCGTTCATGGCGGAGCGCATGTGGTCCTCGGGATAGTAACGGTCCAAGCCCGTCTGGCAGGCCCACCACTGGCCGATCAACTGGTCGATGGCGCAGCCGTCGTTGTAGTCCTTGCGCGGCTCGGCGTCGGGCTTCTGGATGTAGTACTCGCCGTTGAACAGCGTCTCGTCCTGAACTTTGGCACCGGAGAGGCGGATCTTCAGATAGCGCCCGGCCAGGTCGTTGTCACCCTCCAGCCGCGCCAGTTCCTCGCAGGCGTTGAGCGACGCCAGGTAGAGCGAACCCATCCAAGTGGTGCTGCCGCCCAGCGCGTCATCGAGCGTGTTCCACTGGCGCCCGGCCAGTGCGCCGTCCTCGTCGGCGTCCCACGACTTGATGGTGTATTCCATGGCCTTTTTCACCGCGGGCCACTGCGCGTCTATCCAGGTGCGGTCCGTGCTGGTCTGGTATTCGCGCCATGCGCCGAGGATGGTGCCAAACTGGCCGTCCGTGGCCGGGTCGGTCTTGGGCAGGTGCCGGTGCGGCACGCCGCCGTCGGCATACTGGTGCTTGAAATCCTGCTCGCGCATCAAACGGGCCAGTTCGGGGAACAGCCGCGCGTGGGCCTGGGCATAGTGCCAGACATGGGTGCAGTTGCCCTCGCAGCAGCCCTTCTTGCCGGCACAGCCCTCATAGCCGCCGAAATAGCCGTCGCGCGTCCAGAAGCAGGTGCGCGCGCGCAGCACGGCCACCTGCGACGACACGCGGTCGATGAGCCAGCGCGGCAGGTTGGAATCGTAGAGCGCGTCATGGTAGCGCCGGGTCTTTTCGGTGAGTTCGGGCAGGCGCGCGCACAGTTCGCGGGCGACGTCCGTGGCCGCCGGCCAGAGTGTGGCGTAGTGGTTGCCCTCGCCGCCCCAGCCGGGCGCGCCGTTTACCGTGTTCGGGAAATGCCAGGCAAGAACGAACGTAACCGTGCGCGACTCGCCGGGCTTGAGCGTGAAAGGCGCGGCCAGCGCGCCGTCGATGGTCTTGCCCTTTTCCGGCGCTTTCGCCGATGCGGGACCGGAAAGCCCGCCCGTTGCGCTGAACGCAGCAAGCAATGCATCCGGGGATTCGTAGGAGGCCATGCCGCCCATCGCCGCGCCCGCGCCCGCAAGCGCCATGGAGCCGTGGCCCGGCGCGTCTTTTGGCAGCGCCGAGCTCATCTCCAGGAAGGTCGAGCCCTCCTCCTGAAAGACCGTATTGGCGTTGCCGTCATACTGCTCGTCGAGGCCCGGCTCCTTGCCGGTGCGGCCCGACATGCCGACAGCGTTGCGCGCGCTGGCCAGCAGAGAGACCTCGGCCGCGGCGTCGCCGGTGTTGCGCACGGTGATGTTGAACACCGCGCCGGGGATGGCGGAATCGCGCAGGTCCATCGGCACCAGCGGCGAGAACACTTCCATGCTCGCCTTGACGGGCACGGCCGCATCCTCGAAGTCATACCAGCCGAAGGGGTACTCGCCGCGGAAGGTCAAGGACGTCATCGGCGCGAAGGGACCGACCGCCTCTGTCTGCAGCGCGCGCACGACCGGTTCCCCGTCCTGTTTCACGCGCAGGGCGAAGAAGGTGTTGGGCACAGTCGCGTCTTGATGGTTGTTGAAAATCTGCCAGAGGGCCATGCGGGCCTTGCCGTCCATCTGGATGCAGCCCGCGGCGATGCCGCCCACCGGCAGACTGATGGCGCCCAGATTGTCGCCCGAGTAAACGCGCGATTCGCCTTGGTTGAAGAGCAGGTCCTCGGACAGGAGTTCCTCCCGCCGCTGCACCTCATACGCCTGATGCACCTGCTTCTCCGCCGCCAGCCGCGCCTCACGCGCCGCGGCGCGTGTTTCCAGGCTTTCCTTGGGCATCTCGGCGGGCACCAGTTCGCCGGGGATGTGCACGTCGTCGAGCGAGATGTTTCCCCAGGCGCCCTTGGAATTGTCAATCAGCGCCAGGTAGGCCGTCTTGCCGGCGTACTCGGCCACGTCCCATTCCACGCGGGTCATGGCCTCCGCATTGGCGCCGGACGCCGTGCGCAGTTCCCGTCCATCGGGCGCGCACAGTGCAACGTAGGTATCCGGGCCGGACCCGCCGCCGACCATGAGCGTGAGCTTGGGGCCGCACAGGCGGAACACGGGCGACACGACGATGCCCGTCATGCCGTCGTCATACGCGCCGTCGGGCAGTTCGGTCGTGCTCAGATAATACTTGCCCTGCTTGGGATAGGGCGCATTGGGCGTGTTGCGCGATTTGTCGCGGTCACTGACGAGCTTGCCGAATTTGCCGCAGGACACGGCCCAGCCCTGCAAATCGCCCGTTTCAAAGTCATAGACCAGCCCCCCCTTGGCGCAGGATCCGCCGCCGGGACAGCAGGATTCG
Organism: Candidatus Hydrogenedentota bacterium; assembly: GCA_903902895.1. Lineage (GTDB taxonomy): Bacteria > Hydrogenedentota > Hydrogenedentia > Hydrogenedentales > CAITNO01 > CAITNO01. The sequence goes on from CAIUWO010000268.1 coordinate 17,652, forward strand.
GCCGCGGTGGCGGGCAGGTACCACGCCAACGCGACCAGAAACGCCAGAACCAGAAAAAAGCGACCGCCGTTTGAAAACATGTCGTTATCCTCTCCCCCATTCGGGGCTATTTTAACTTGTCCAGTTCTTTCGGGTCGTCAAACCCCAAGTCGCGGCATAATAGCATGAAGTCCGCGTCATTGGCGGCCGGGTCAAAGCCAAGCGCCGTTTCGGCTGCTTTCAGCTTCTCGATGCGCTTGGCCCGTTCTGCACGCACATTGCCATCGGGGGCGGCGACGTACACTGCAACGCGGTCCACCTGGTCGCTGACCTTCACGCCGCCGTCGGTGACAGACCATTGCACGTCATGCACGCCGTCGGCGTCGATACGGAACAGGTCGGCCGGTTTGCGGAGCCATGCGGGCAGGGGAAACTCCGCCTCCACAGTGCGGGGCCCGCGAAACTTGAACACCTTGGCGTCTAGGTCGGGATAGTAGTCCAAATCCATGGCGAAAAGCAGCGCGGCCTTGGGCGCGGCCACCACGTTGAGGTCGAGGTTGGGCTTGCCGTCCTTGTCGATGCGCTGGTGCCAGGTCGCGTCGCCCGCGGTGTAGAGGTCGTCGAGCGCGCGCATCTCGCGGCCGATACGCGTGGTGATGTCGATGCAGTCGCGGTACTTGAGCAGCGACCAGGACTGAAGCGAGTACCAGTACAGGCTCTTGACGCCATTGGCCAGCGACTGGTAGGCCTGGGTGAGAATCTCGTCGGGCGTGGGGCTCTTGCGCTTGCGCATGAACTGGTCCCGCCAGCCCTCGTGCACGTTTTGCGCCCACGCCGCGATGGGTGCGGGCCGGCTCTGCGCGAGAAGCGAACGGGTCATCACGCCGACGCCCTCCAGCGGCGCGCCCCAGGAAATTTTTTTGCCGTCCCAGCGGTCGTAGCGGTGCCAACTGTCCATGGCAGGCGCGGAAACGCGGTAGGCGTCAAAGTGGGGATAGTCGGACAGACCTGCGTAATAGCGCCACTCCTTCTCATCGGACAGCGTGACAGTGGTCGGATAGCGGGCCGCCGCATATTCGCGCAGCTTCTCGTAGGACTTCATGGGCGGCACGCCCATCTGCGGTTCGCCCAGAATGTCCACGCCGTGAATGCGCGCCACCCATTCATCCGAGTTGTATTTCTCCAAGTCGGTAAACCCGCTCATCAGACGCATCGGGTAGGCCTTGCACAGGTCCGTATCGGTGTAGCCGGGCACGTTCTCATTGTGGATGAGGTTGACGTGCATTCGCGTGAGCAGTTTAAGGAAGTTCTCGCGGGTGAGCGGAACGATGCCGGGCTTGGACGGAACGTCGAGCCACCCCGAACCGATGTCGAACTGGTCCACCTTGTACATGAGCGGCGCAAAGACCGCCTGCGTTTTGCCGTTGCCCGAATCGACCACCAGCTCGACCACGCCGCGCCGGATCGGGAGCTTGCCCGTCACAGCCACCACGCCGCCGCGTTCGCCTGCGGCAATCTCTTTCTGGCCGCCAAAGGACTCCAGCTTCGCCTTCAGACGGCTGGAAGCCATCGCCGTGGGATACACGGCAACCTCACGGACGCGTATCGGATCGGCCGATCCGTTCAATACATGGACCACCATGCTATCGGGATAAATCGCCCCGGCCACCGAAGCAAGGCAGGAGACAGACGCAATCTGGATGTTGGAGGGAACCAACGGTACGCGCAGCGTTTCGGTGGCCTTGGTTTGGGCTTCAGTAAGGGTCAGTTCAAACGCCTTACCCACGCCCCAAACGGCTTTGCCCGCATTAAATGTGAACACCTCGACGGTGCCCGGTGCCAGCGTGTACCGTTTGTCGGCCGCGCCCAGGTTTTCGGGCATTTCATACCAGCACCAGTCACCCGATTTCAGCAATTCCGAAGGCTTCTTGCCATTAAAGGCAAGTTCCAGCGCAACGTCTTTTCCCTTGACCTCGCGATGGGCCACCACCAGACGGACCAGTGCGCCCAATTCCTCGTCGGCCGCCCTGCCGTAGCGCAACTCCCCGGAGAACTGGTGCGGCGTCACGGTCACGTCAAGAATGTCCACCGGCAGCGATGCGCAGGCATGCGGCAGGGCCATGCTGCCCGCTGATGACGGCTCCGCCAGAGCGTCAGTTGGAGGCAGGGCCAGGAAAGCCAGGAATGACAGAAACAGGGCACATGCGCGATTCACCGTGTAACTCCTCATTGCGCCGGCGCGAACTGCGCCGGGCGAGGGAGAATGTAACACAAGAAGCGCAACGCTTTCGCGCTAACCGGGCGCGGCCCAAGGGAAATCGCACTAAAATACCGACTTGAAGAAAACACGGGTGACGGAAGCTTCCAGGGCTTGTGGTGTCCAAAAGCGACGAAAGCACGGAACGTTGAATATATGGTTATCGAGAGCGCTCTGCTGTTAGTCCCCCTTTGAAGGGGGACGGTCCCGCCACAGGCGGGACAGGGGGATGTTAACGCGCCCACCCAAGGCTTACATCCCCACCGAAGGCGGACAAGCCCCTAAATCCCCCTTCAAAAGGGGACTTAAAGCCGCACTAATCCTAAAGTTATGCACATTTCCCAGGGGTATTCCGGACCCGGTTTAATGCGATGCCTGGGCGCGGCCCGTCGGTGCGGAATGCCCGGCTTGGACATGCTGCCGCAGTGCAAGTCTTGCAGTTCTATCCGGCGGGCGGGTGCGGTGTCTTTTTGAGCAAACAGGCATGTCCGTGCAAGTCCGCGCGTCTCCCACTGGGAGGCACTGGAGGCGCGGCGCTTAGCTCTTGCCGCCGTGCTGCGGCACGACGTCCTGGAACTGGCGGGCCAGCTCGTTCTTGCGCACCTTGCCAAGGGCGGTCTTGGGCAGCTCAGTCACGAAACGCACGAAGCGCGGCCTCTTGTACTGGGCCAGATGCTCGCCGCAGAAGGCAATAACCTGTTTCTCGGTCAGGGTGCAGTCTTCCTTGAGCATGATGACCGCCAGTACCTCCTGTCCCCAGGTGGGTTCATCCACGCCGACCACGCTGACCTCCTCCACCTCGGGCATGCGGGTAATGACCTGCTCGACCTGGACGGGGTAAATGTTGAGTCCGCCGCGGATAATCATGTCCTTCACGCGGTCCACGATATGCAGGCAGGCCAGTTCATCGAAACGCCCCAGGTCGCCGGTCTTCAGCCAGCCCCCCTGCAGCACCTCCGCCGTGGCCTCGGGGTTCTTGTAGTAGCCTTTCATGACCGTGGGGCCGGACACAAGAATCTCGCCCACCTCGCCGGCGGGCACGTCCTTGCCATCCGCATCGACAATGCGGAGGTTCACATAGCGCAGGGCCGCCCCGACGGAGTTCCACGGGACGGGGTCCAGGTGGCTTGCGACGGCGCTCGCGCAGGTGGCCTCGCTCAGGCCATAGCCCATGATGAGCGGCTTGCGCAGCACCTTCTGCGTGGCCCGGTAGATCTCCTCGGGCATGGGCGCCGCGCCGGAGACGAAGAAACGCATGGAGTCAATGTCGCGCGCCTCCGCGCTGTGCATCCGGCAAAGCAGGCCGTACACCGTCGGCACGGCGCTCATGATCGTGATGCGGTACTTCTCGATGGCGGGCAGAATTCCGAAGGGGTTGAATCTGCCGCCGACCAGCACGATGTCGCACCCGGCCATGATCGGCGTCAGGACGGAGACAACCTGGGCATTGACGTGGAAAAGCGGCAGCACGCACAGGAAACGGTCTTCCGGATAGAGGATGTTGGAGCCGAGCATGGCCCGGGCATTCCAGATGTAGTTGCCCTGGGTCAGGATAACCCCTTTCGGGGTGCCCGTGGTGCCCGAGGTATAGATAAGGGAAGCCTCATGGTCCTCGGTTCCGCCCGCTTCCGGAATGTCCACGGGCGCAAGCAGAAGGTCAAAGGAATCGGCGCCGCCATCCGCCGCGCCGCCAATCACAAAGTATTGCCGAATCTTGGGAAGGTACTCGCGTAGTTTGGGCAGATACGGGGCCAGTTCTGCGGCCAGAATCAGCGTCTCTGCGTCGGAATCATTGATAATATAGAGCAGTTCTTCCAATGCCAGAATGGGGTTCACCGGCACGATCACCGCCCCGATTCGGCCCAATCCCAGAAAACAGTAGAGGAATTCCGGGCAGTTCCCCGACAGCAGGACCACCTTGTCGCCATCAGCGACGCCGCGCGCTTTGAGGTTGCCCGCGACCCGGCCGGCAAAGTCATTGCACTGGTGATAGCTGATGTTCTGGTCATTGTAAATGACCATGGTGCGTTCACCAAAGCTACTCGCCTGTGTTTCCAGCAGTTCTGCTATAGTCATTTCCCGCTCCAATGTCTTAGGCGCGCGCCATGCGGCACACCGAAACCATCCTTCGCATGAGGGCGGCAGTCGGTATGCGCTGGAGAAGACCCGCCTAACCTGATAATCATGACACTACAACTTGAGAAGTGCATTGTGACAGTGCTTCAGGGCAACCGCCAAACAAATTCACGAGACTAGAATACCCCAAAACCGCCGCTGGAAGAAATGTTTGCCCTTTGAAGACGCGGGGGACAGAAGTTGCCGGGGGAGAATACTTCTCGCCACGACTGGACCGCGCGCCTGCCCCAAGTCCCCCTTCCGAAGGGGGCAGCCCCGCCGTGGGCGGGGCGGGGGATGTGGACCACCGCGCCATGGCCCAGCCGCGCGCCTGCCCCAAGTCCCCCATTGAGGGGGGGGGCCCGAAGGGCCGGGGGGTGTTGTTGGACCACCGCGCCATGGCCCAACCGCCCATTTTGTCCTCCCTGTATTTGAAATCGGTATTCTTTGGCAAGTCTTGCCAATAATAATGCGTATTGCCAGAAAAAGCCTGCCTAGCGGCGGAAGAGGTAGAAACAGTCACGGGTGTCGTTCGTCTGAAGGAAGCGCAGGTGATTGCCGCCATTGGCCGCGCTCATTTCTTTGACAAGATACTCGGCCCCCGTAATCTTGCCGTCCTCTCCCCTGCAATACAGGGCGGTATAGCACAGTTCCGGGGCGTTCATGTCCAGGCTCATGGCGTACCGGCAATGATAGGCTTGGTAGGCGCGGGCCATCGCATTGGGCGTGGCTCCGGTGAAATACCCCAACAACAGAAAGCGATGGCCGTCGTGCTCCTGGATGCCCATACCTGCCCGGATCGTGAGCAGCCGGCCGTTGGCGCTGCCCGACCATGCCCCCTCGCCGGACCGGTTGACCAGCGCCCCGGGAATACTGACGCCGTTGGCGTCAATGCCTTCAATAATCGGAACGCCATTCTGCCGGGCATGCAGTATGTAGCGGAAATCGTTGTCCCCGTTCTCGGGCCAGGTCCGCATATCCATCGTGCCGTCCGGTGCGATAATGGCCGTGGCCAGTCCCGGATTGAGCCGGCTCAGGACGACACCATTCTCCACGAAGCCAAAATGACTGTTGTTGTTGACCTTGGATAGCGCCCCCCCGGTGTATACACCGTGCTCCCGTTTGAATCCACCGACAAAGGCGCCCGCCACCGTGTCCACCAGATAGGGCGGCAGCGCGCCAATGGTGGCAAGCGGAGCCCGGACGCCGAAACCGTCCGGGCCGTCCGTCCCGGGAGCTTTCTTTACCTTAACCGACCAGCCCACACCGGGGTGCTCGGCGCCGATGGCGTAGCCGAAACCATACCGTTCCAGGTCGATGGCGAGCATATAAACCACGCTGCCGGCTTCCTGACTGCCCGTCCCAGGCGCGCCAATGGGGTCTACACGGTCGGGATAGCTTGCGAGGACAGTCTGGTCTATCGCAGAAGGCGCCAGGACGCTGACGTAGACGCCGGCATGCCGCACCGCCTTGTACCAGCGCCCGTAGGACATGCTCTGACCATCCGCCTCAGTCTCAATATTGAGCAGTTTCGGCTTGTGCGCGAGTTTGGCGAAGGAGGGGGCCACCAGCGCGTCGTCCGGGCTGTCCGGATTGTTTCCACCGGGAACCGGAGCGATGCCGGCCTGACTCTCGGCGGCCTCGGGCGGGCGAATAAGCATGGGCTTGAGCGCCTCCACCACCCAGTCGCCCACTCGGGTCTCCCGCAGAATGTCCGTGGCCAGTTCCATCCGCGAGGTGGAACCAGGCCGCTGCTGGCGCACCAGCACCATGTTGTTGCACAGGAGCCCCACGGGGGTCCGCTCCGCCGCCATCGTCTTGAAAACCTCGGACAGTACCGGCGCGCCGTTGAGTTGACTGTTCCCGGAATCTGGCGCCGTCTGCCCCGGTTCCCTGCCGGCTTCGGGCCACAGCGGGAAATACTGCGTTTCCTTCTTGAGGACCAGGGCCAACCCATCGGCATAGAGTGCGAGTTGGGGTTTCTGGTGCTGATTGGCTGCCAGCGGGAACACCTCGAGATGAAAGGCCTGCTTTTTGCCACCCACGGCGTATTCCAAGACATACCACGAACCGACCAGCGGGTTGAGGTTGGTGAGGGTGACCGAATCGCCCTTGGCGTTGCTCAGCGTCTGCGCGCTCCGGTACGGCTGCAACTCCACCACGGAGGCCATGGGGCCTTGGGGAAGTTCCGGCAGGCTTAACCCTTCAAGACGCGTCTTCCACGCCGCCTTGTTTATGGCCTCGGAAAAATAGCCGGAGGGATCATTTGAGGCGGCGGCGGCCAACTTTTGCACCATGTCTTTGAAATGGGCCGCCAGCGACTGGGCGTCTTCTTCGGGCCGCCCGTCCGACCCGGCGGCGGCGGCCGGTTCGGGAGAAACGGGTGCGGAGGACGGTGTCGCCAAAGAGGGCTGGAGCGCCGGGGTGTCCTGCACCACAGGCACCGCCTCAGGCACTTCCGCGCTGAGGCTGGGCAACTGCCCGCCCTGCTCCTGCAGCCGCACCAGCACGGGATAGGCAAACCACATGCAGCCGCTGACCAGCATAAGCACCGCGCACGCCGCGGCCAGCGGCCACCAGCGCCGCCGGACGGCAGGCGTGGGGTCGGCGCTCGATTCTGCCGCAGGGGGAAGCGAAGCGCTGTCATTTTGGCTCGCGGCGGCGAACGCATCCTGCAGCCGCTGTCCCCGGGGGGCCTTGAACTCCATCGACAACCGTTCGCAGAGGGCCTTGGCCTCGTCCGGACGGCCCATCATGAACAGGCACAGCGCGCGGCCATAGACCAGACGCGGGTCGCCGGGCACAGCCGTGCCCAGCATCTCCAGAAGCGCGTCCGCCTTGGAGAATTCCGCGTTCAACATCAGGTCAAGCGCGTTCAGGTATTGTGTTTGCAGGTTGGAATACTTCATGTTCTTTAGGCCGGGACGGAAAACGCTTGTGGAAAAGGTCGCCATGCGCGCGGCACCATGCCCCATTGGCGGGCCACGGTGCCCCCATGTGCTCATTCAAGCCACCCCGCGCAGACGCAACCATCGACAGCACGATTGGGCCGTGATCGTACACTGCGGAACGGTGCGTTTCAATGGTTTTGTGTGTTCCGGGGCCGTATCCGCCCGAGCGGGGCGACCTCAGGCCGCATATCTCACCAGTTCACGCCACGCCTTCGAAAAACGGTGCCAACGATGCGCTTGCAATCAAAAACCACAGGACGCTCGGTCATTGCGAGCGGAGCGAAGCAATCTCTTGCTCGCCATAGGCTTGCCCTTTCAGGACCGTAGTTTCAAGAGATTGCTTCGTCGGACCGCGTCCTCCTCGCAATGACGTGGTGAGATATGCGCGTCAACCCTATTCCGAAAACGCCGCCACCTCCACCAAATGACGTCCCGTGTTGGCGCTGCTGGACGTTTCGTTTATCCGCAGATAACGGCAGGTCTTCGGCGTGAACCGGCACGTATAGCCCTTGCTGGTCGATGGCAGCATGTTGTCGCGCCGGTCTGCCACCATTTCCCAGTTCTTGCCGTCCAGCGACGTTTCCACGGTGAACCCGTACTGCCGTTCATCACCGTAATAGGCGATCACCACAACCCTGCCCACCGTTTGGGGTTGTTCCAAGTCCACCTGCCACCATGGGTTCGGGTCTAGGTTGGTGTCGGTAGCCCAGTATTGGTCCGTGTCGCCCACTATGCCGTCATTGGCGAGATTGGCGGGGTAGGGCGGCAGGCTGCTGGAACAGGTGGCGGGCTTGCCGGTGCTGAGGCTTTGGAGGGTGGGGCTTTCGGTAGTGGCGGCGAAATCTTGACGGACGCGCGGGCCGTACTTCTCCAGCAGGGCCCTGGCAACGTCCACGGCGTTGCCGGCGGGGGCGTCGGGGAAACTGTCTGTTTCGTGGGTCCACGCCGCTTCCCAGTCCATAATGTCGTCTTGCCACTGCTTTGTATTGAAGGGCTTGTTTTCAGACAGGGACGTATCAAGCCGTTGGAGGAACTGGGTCCAGCGAGGCAGATAGAAACTGGTGATCAGGCCGCTCCAGTGCTTGTGGGCGTATTCGTGCAGTTCGGACTCTCTGGGTCCCCAGAGCGTGATCTGGTTGCGGGCGTTCCACTCGTAATGGCGCGCCTCCTCCGGATTGGCCGCCCAGCGTTTTGCGGCGCCGATCCAGCGTCCCAGGAGGAACTCGCGGCGGGTGGCGAGGAGGGCGTCCATGTCGCGAATCAGGTCCAGATAGGTGCTGGAGGCCTCTTTCAGGGCTTGGGCGTCGCGTGTTTTGTAGGCGCGTGCACATTCGGCTTGGAGCGGTTCGGCCAGGTTCGACAGCACCTGCCGCACCGCGTTGACCAGATCGTACTGGTAGGTGTCCTCCGCTCCGAAACGGTCGGCGGCGGCCAGCAGCTTTTCGCAGGCCTCCATCAGGATGACGGTGTCATACATGCCGGGGGTGCCCGTGCGCATGGACTGATCTTTCAAGTCCGGCCGCGCGCAGATGACGGACTTTGGGGAGCCGCTGGACTGGTAGACAGTCTTGAGGAGGCCCTGCCACGCCGCTTCGGTGTTCGTGTCCGTTTGTCCGTAGCGGCGCCGGGCGTAGTCGCGGACCCACCCTTCCAGATCGGGCGCTTCGCTGCGCCAGCCCATTTCGGCGGTCAACTCGTAGACGACGGGGTTGTTCTCGATGCCCTCCATCATCATGCCCATACCCGAGAGTTTGCCGCGCTGCGGGTCGGCTAGCGCGCCGGGCATGCCCTGCGCGATGGTGTCCAGCTTTCCGAACATGGCAGGCGTGCCGCCGAAGTTGTGGACGATGCACCAGGCCCAGGGCTTGCCGTAGAAGGCCTCGGTCACTTTCCAGACCGGGTTCTTGTCGCAGAACAGATCGAGCAGCAGCATGCGGTCGTCGGGCACGGCGCCGAGAAGTGCCTTGGATTGTGCCGGTTTCCAAAACTTCGGATTGTTGAAGAAGGTCCAGCCCTGCATGACCCACACGGCCTCGGGATCAGCGGCGCTCATGGACGCGTAGATGGACTTGCCCATGCCGGACAGGAACGCCGGGTCGTTGCTGGGCGGGCTCATCTCGATAAAGGTGTCGGAGGCGTAATAGTGGTCCGTGCCGTACTGGCGGGTCTGCTCCTCGACGAAGGCCTTGCCGATGGTGATGAAGAG
>CAIUWO010000269.1 GCA_903902895.1 Candidatus Hydrogenedentota bacterium
CGAGATGAAGGTCAGCACGCAGATGGGCATCCAGGGACATTCGAGCGACGATGCCCGCAAGATTAACGAGTGGGTCTCCGCGGGCGCCATCGGCAAGGTGCGCACGGTTCATGCATGGTGCGACCTGAGTTACTATCCCTGGGGCCATGCCAGCTGGAGTTCCAAGCTGGGCGTGCGCCCGACGGAGACGCCGCCGGTGCCGGAGAAGCTGGACTGGAACCTCTGGCTCGGCCCCGCGCCGGAACGGCCGTACCATCCCACGTACCATCCGATGACCTGGCGGAGCTGGTGGGATTTCGGCTGCGGCATGATGGGTGATCGCGGCGCGCACACGATTGACCCGGTGTACTGGGCGCTCAATCTCGGCGCGCCCGACTCGATTGAGGCGAGCAACACGGACCTGAACCCCGACACCTATCCCCTTGCGTCCATCGTCCGTTATGCCTTCCCCGCCCGCGGTGACATGCCGCCGGTGGAGTTGCTCTGGTACGACGGCCTGCGGGTTCCGGGAATCGAGGGCATTGAGAATCCGCGCCTGCTCGGCGACGCCGAGGGCGGTTTCATCATGATTGGCGAGGACGGGTTCATCACCGGCGGCGTCTACGGCAACAGCCCCATGCTGCTGCCCAAGGAGAAGTTCAAGGACGTCAAGGTGCCCGAGACCATCCCGCGCATCAAGGGCTCCCATGAGGAGGAATGGATCGCGGCCTGCAAGGAGGGCCGCGCGGCCGACGCCGGCTTCGACTATTCAGGCCCGCTCACGGAAACGGCGCTGCTGGGCAACATCGCCAAGCGGATTCCGGGTATCCGGCTGCGCTGGAACAAAGATTCCATGACCTTCACCGACAACGACAAGGCCACCGCCATGATCAATCCGCCCTACCGCGAGGGCTGGACGCTGTAACGCCAATTCAGTGAAGAAGCATGATTGGGGCGTGTCCGAAACGGGCACGCCCTTTTTCTATTGTGCGCCGGGCAGCGCGAAGCAGGCGGCCTCTTCCGCGTTCCTGACAAAGAGCTTGCCATGGGCGATCGTGGGATGGTTCCAGGTCTTGCCGTTGAGCGCCTTGAACCGGGCCACTTCCTTGTATTCGGTCGGGGTCGCGGGGACCAGGATGGCCTCGCCCTTTTCGCTCACCACCAGCAGCATCTCCATGTCGGGAAGCAGCAGCACCTGGCCGCCGTGGCGTTTGCCCTGCCAGCACATTTCACCGGTGGCCGTGTCCAGGCAGGCAAGGCGGTCGCCGTCAAACCCGTAGGCATGGCCCTTAAAGAAGACCGAGTCGTTGAAGTAGGGCCGGTACTTCCTGCTGATCCACTTCTCCTCTACGGTCCATGCGGTGTCGTTCTTCTGAATCTGGAACATGCGCGCACCGGCGCCCGCCGGACTGCCCAGCAAGACCGTGTTTCCTTCGGCAACCAGCGGTTGGGCGCAGCGCGGGTTCATTTCCTTGGCAACCGCGCGTTCCCACAGCAGTTGGCCCGTTTCCGGGGCAAGGGACCACAGGCCGAACTCTCCCGCCATCAGCACCTGCGGTGTGTCGCACAGAACCGAAAGCTGCGGCGAACTGTATCCGCCACCGCCGTGGCCCGCGCGCCAGACGGGATTGCCCGACTGGAGCTCGTAGGCGATGACGCTCTTGCCGTCGCCCGCGTTGGTGAACACGATGAGCCTGCTGCCCACAACGAGGGGGGAGCTCGAGAAACCCCATCCGGGCACGCCCGTTTCGGCGTCGGCCTTGATATCGCGTGTCCAGACGGCTTTGCCGGTGGCGGCGTCAAGGCACTGGAGCGTGCCGGTGGCACCCAGCGTGTACAGCCGCCCCTGGTCAAAGGTGGGTGTGGCGCGCGGCCCCGACCCGCCCATGTCGTTGTCGTAGTGCGTTTGTGTCCGGTTTACCCAGACATCGGCGCCGGTGTCGGCGCGGCTGCAGGTGACCAGTTCCTCCCGGTCGCGCTGTTCCAGGGTAAATATGTAGTCGCCCACGGCGGCATAGGAGGACCAGCCCAGGCCGATGCGCTTGCGCCACAGTTCACGCGGCGGTGTGCTCCAGTCGGTGGAGAACTTTACCCCGGTCACGCGGTTGTCCCGGGCCGGTCCGCGAAAGGCGGGCCAGTCGCCCGGGCCCGCCTGGGCGGGCAGGACGGCCGTGCCATCCGCCTCCGCAACGGGCGCGGCATGGAGCAGCTCGGCAGCGGTCGGACTCCAGCGCCATGCCAGCACGGGGGTCAGGCTGCTGCTCAGTCCCTCGGCGCGCAGGGTGTTTACGCCCAGCGTGCATGCCACGACCACACCTGCCAGCACCCACCGCCGCAGGCGCCATGACATCCCGGATGTAACCGCCAATGCCGCCACCAGAACGGTGGTCATGACCGGAAGGGTAAACAGGAGATGGAATTGTCCGTTGGCTCCCTGTATTCCGAATGTGCACAACAGGGCCGCTGTAACCAGCAGCAGTCCGACGAGCCGGGCACGCCAGGGGGCCCGGCTTGCCGCGAGCCACCAGACGGTCAGGAGCAACAGCGCCAGGACGGGCGCGCCGATAAAGCCCACCATGCTCTGCTTGTTGGTGGCGCCGAAGTACAGGGTGTACAGCGAGACCGAGAGATGGACGGCCACAATCAGAAGGGCCGGCCACAGGCGCAGGCGGGGTTCCGGCTTTGCGGGGGCGGCTTCGGGCGGACTGGCCGTGTCGGTCATGATGAATCCTCAAGTATGGGCTCAAGCCGGTATTATGGCGGGGCTTTCCCGCCGCGCACAAGCGCACCCGTTTCCGGAGTGACCGGGGCTGGGAATGCGGGTCACCCGCCCTTGCGGGCGCGCAGCACGTAGAAGGCCCCGGGTCCGCTCAGCACGAGACTGGTCCGGCCGTCGCCGTCGAGGTCGCCCCGCAGTTCGACCCGCTGGACCGGTCCGGGCAGTTGGATTTCCTGATGGGGGTCGGGCCGGATGCCCGAGGGAACGGCAACCCAGACGGCGAGTTTGTCGGGCGCGGTGGCGCAGACCAGGTCGGTGCGGTCGTTGCCGTTGAACTCGTCCAGGACAAGATGGCGCACGGGCGGGCTGCCCGGGTCGGCCAGGAACCAGGCCACGGGCACCTGCAACGGGATGACCACAAAGGGAACGGGGGCATAGCGGCCCGACGCGGGATCGAACAAATGTACGGTGAGCCGGACCGACCAGTATCCCTGTGTCAGCGCCCGGGTGACGGCGCCGACCGTGGGCGCGGGGGCCGCGGCGTTCCAGAGGAGCAGGTCGGCGTAGCCGTCCCCGTTGAAATCGGGCACTTTCGTGGACGAGGGAATCGCCATCCCCGGATAGCGCTGCGCGCCGGAGAGTTTGAGTTCGCGGCCCCGTCCGCTGACCGGCGGAAGCGCCCGGCGCACCCTCACCAGCGTCTCCCGCGCCCCGTTCGGGTCATAGGCGAAGAACACACGCTCGTCGTCCTGCGGTCCCGAGGGATGGAGGCGGAACCACGGCCACGATTCGGGCGGGTCGCCGCGCGCCGCAACGGCCGCCTGCGCCACGCTGCCGCCGCACTGCGGCGCGCCCGCGGGGTCGAGGGGCACCAGGCCCTCCGGCAGCGCCGGCACAAACGCGGCCGTCTGGATAATGCGCATCTGCAGCGCGCCGGGGGTGCCCAGGCGCGGCGGCTGCACGGGCAGCGCGCTGAAGGGCTGGCCGAAACTGACGCGGTGCGCCGCGTCCAGGCCGATGGCATGGCTTTCGACCAGTTCGCCCGAGGGCGCGCGCAGTTCAAGCCTGTCCGCCGTGGGCAGGGCAATCAGGGAACGCCCGCCCCGCGCAAGAACCAAAACGTGGGGGAAGGGCCGAGGCGTGGCGGCGGACAGCTGGCTGTGGGAGGAAAAGAGAAGCTGCGCCTCGCGGGGGCCCGCTGGTTCCATGCTGTACTTGAGCACCCGGTCGCCGGCAACGGCGACGAGGTCCGGCTGTCCGTCACCATCGATGTCGGCCACGTCCACGGCGGAGGTTTCGGGGTCAAGGAGAATCGAGAAAGACTCCGCGGTTTCGGCGCCGGGATGCACGGCCAGGCGGTGGCCGTCGATAACCACCAGGTCACCGCAGCCCCGGCCGTCCGTCTCCGCGAAGAAGCACTGCGCGTCGGGCTGTTCCACCGGAATGGTCTGGAGCGAAAACAGCGCGCCGCAGCAGAGGCTGAACGCGGCAAGGATCAGGGAGGTCATGGCGTGCCCCCTTTCCCGGAGGCGGCGAAATGGACCACCACCGTCCGCGCCGGACTGCCGGCGGCCGTGCGGGTCTCGATGATGTCCGAACGTCCGTCACCGTTGACATCCGTCACGGCAAAGTCGGCGGCGGGGTCGATGCGGACCACGGCGTCGGGGGAGGGAGAGAAGGCCCATCCCCGCGCCAGCCAGACAGCCACCCGGCCGGCCTGGTCGCGCACGGCCATGTCGCGGCGGCCGTCGCCGTCAAAATCGCCGGCGACGTTGACCAGCGCGCCCGTCTGATAGCGGCCGTACATGGGGGGCATGCGCCACGGGGCGGTTTCGAGCGCAATGTCCACATGAAACTCCGCGGCCGGTTCCCGGGAAAAGCCGCCGGGCTGCTGCCGATAGACACGCACCGTGTGGCCGATGGCGGCGCGGGTCATGAAGCGCTCCACCACCTCGCGGGCACCGCCCTCAAACAGGCCGGTGGACTCGGTGACCATGTCCAACAGTCCGTCGCCGTCCATGTCCACGAAGGGCATCTGGGGCAGAAAACGGTCCATGGCCGCGGCGCGCCGCACCTCGAAGGTACTGCCGCCGTCCAGGCTGGCCCAGGTTTCAACCATGGAAAACGGAACGGTGCGGCCGGTCGAATCAATGCGTTTGCAGCCGGCGAGGTCAGGCGTGTCGTCCCCGTTGAGCCGGCAGGGCCGCACATGCTCCGGAACGGGGGCGCTGCGCGCGATGACCGGCGCATCTGCGGTGTAGCCGCCGCCGTCCCCGGCGGAGAGCGTTCGGGTTTCCCGCTGGAACACAAACTGCCCCCCCTGCACCGGGTCGCGAAAGAGCACCGACAGCGACGGGCCGTCCAGGAGCAGGTCGCAGGCCATCTGCCGCGCGGGAAATGCGAGTGCCCGACCCGACTTGGGCCAGACGGGCTGTTGCGGGAGTTGCAGGTGGCGCAGTTCCGGCAGGATGCCGGCCAGTTGGGCCGCCTTCACGTAATGGTCTCCGCGCAGGGCAAAAAGGGTGACCGCGTGCTCGTCCACGGCAATCAATTCGGGCTGGTGGTCGCCGTCCAGATCGTGGAGAAAACGGCCCAGTCCGGCATCGGCCCCGTTTCCGGGGGCGGGCCAGTCGAGTTTCTGGTCCATTTCCGCCCCGAGCGCCCCGTCTTTCCAGCGCAGGACTGCCAGCCGCCCGGCGTTGATGCAGTAGAGGCGGCCGTTGGCCGCATCCAGGAGGGCGCCGTCGGCCTCCTTTGGCAAAGGCTGACGCATCTCCGGTGGAAACAGGCCGGCCTGCTGAATCCACAGGGCATTGTCAAAGAGCAGGTCGGCTAAACCGTCGCCGTTCATGTCGGTCTGGCGATAGTTCACGGAGGGCTGTTCGGTGAAGGCCGGGACCGGACCCGCGTAAAGCCCCGGCGTTTCCTGCGGCTGGAAGGTGATTGCCCCCGCCGCGAGGCAGGCAACCACCAGGATGTTCATCCGGAGAAATTCCTTCGGTGGAGCACGAGCACGGCCAGCGCCAGGGCCGGAACGGCCGTGGCGACCGACACACCGGCGCACCATCCCGCCATGGGCCACCAGGCCGCGTCAAGACCGTCGCAGCGGTTGACGAAAACCTGCCAGGGGGCCTCAAGATAGGTGGTGAACACATAGGCGTCGATGCCCAGCGGGTGCTTTAGCATGTCCATGACCAGCCAGAGGCCGACGCTCACGGTCACGGCCGTGCCCGAACCGCGCGCGCACACGGACGCGAGCAGCGCGCAGGCCACGCCTGCCAGCATGGGCAGCAGGCTCAACGCCGCGCCGGCCAGGTAGGCCCAGGCCATCGACTCGCTGCTGTGCACCAGCTCGCCGCCGAAGGCCACCCCGTGCAGTTCGCCCAGCGCCCAGGCAATGCCCCAGGCGCCCGCGGCGGTGATCGCGGTCAGCAGCACGGCGTAGCTGGCCCCGGCCATGAACTTTGCCAGCAGGTACTCGCTGCGCCGAATGGGCCGGACCAGGAAAAGCCGTATGGACCCGCCGCCGATCTCCGGCGCGACCAGACCCGCGCACCCGGCCAGAAGCAGGAGAAAGCCGAGCAGGTTGAGCGTGGCCGGGGTCACA
>CAIUWO010000270.1 GCA_903902895.1 Candidatus Hydrogenedentota bacterium
CTGCCCGGCGACAGTTCCGCACCGGCCGCGGGGCTCTGCGAGAGGACGATGCCCGCCGCCACGGTGTCGCTATAGACCTGGGTCACGCGGCCCACCACCAGGCCCACCTCGGTGATGGCCGACTCGGCCTGCGCCTGCGGTAACCCCACGACATCGGGCACGATGCACGGCAGCGCGCCGCGACTAATGACCAGGGCAACCGTCGTACCCGGAAGCACGGACGCGCCCGCCGCGGGGCTCTGCGAGATGACCGCGCCGACGGCAACGGTCGCGCTGTCCTGCTGCGTCACGGTTCCGACGACCAGACCGGCACCCGCAATGACTATGGATGCCGCGTTTTGTGCCTGTCCCGTCACGTCCGGCACAAGCACCGGTTCAGGGCCTTTGGAAACCACCAAATCGACGGCCGCCCCGGGTAGCACCGCGATACCGGGCGCCGGGGATTGGGAGACCACACTGCCCATGGGCACGGTCGGGTTGAACACCGCTGTCACGGTGCCGACGACAAGTTCTGCGCTCGTGAGCGCCGAGCCCGCGTTTGCCTGCGTCTGCCCCGCCACATCAGGCACGGCAATGCCGCCGCCACTCACAACCAAATCCACAAGACCGCCGGGGAACACTTCGGAACCCTGCTCCGGCGTTTGGCCCATCACCGTGCCGACCGGCACCGTGAGGGTGTGTTGGTGGCTTACCACCCCCACAACCAACCCCACGGCTGTGACTGCCGCCGTGGCCGCATCCTGGGTCTGGCCCACCACATTTGGCACCACCACCGGCGGCGGCCACTTGGAAACCACCAAGTCTACCGGTGAAGTTCCCGGCACTATGGTTTCCGCCAAAGGTGTCTGGCGTATGACATGATCGTCCGGGACTTCCGGGTCGTATTCCTCCGTCTCATTGCGCACATACAACCGTGCGGCGGCAATAATGTCACGTGCCGCCGTGCGGGCAAGGCCGACCACATCCGGAACGACTATCGGGCTTTCCAGTTCATAGGCGCCGATGTCATAACCCAGGCCCTGCGGCCGGGGCACACCCAGAATGTCCGTGAAAGGCGCATGGGCGGGCGTACCCCTGTCAATGCAGGGCGAACCAGGCTGGAGCCGGAAATCGCCGGAGGCCGCGTCCACAAACAGCGGGTCAGCGGTGAAGACGGCGTAATGCGTAGGCACGGTGGTTCCCGGGAATTGCTCCAACGTGTTGTTCCAGAAAACACAGTCGATTGCCGTGCCCCAGTACATCCCACCACCGGTGCCGTTGGGGACCACGTTATTGCTGAAGATACAGTTGGTGGCGATAGTGCGAACCGCCCCGCCGCCGCAGCCACTGCCGGTGCCGGAATTAACGGTGTTTCCGTGGAAAGTGCAGTTGGCCGCCGTGCCTTCGTATATGCCTCCGCCGGCACCGTTGTTGCCTGTCGTGAAGTTGCCGTTGAAGATGCAGTTGACCGCCGTGCCGCGGTACATCCCGGCACCATTGCCGTACGTACTACCGCCAGCGGAGTTCCCGGTAAATATGCAGTTGGTCGCCATACAGTTAAGCGCCCCACCGCCGTAACTGTAGAGCGTGCCCGTCGCCGTGTTCCCGGTGAAGGTGCAGTTACTCGTGACGCCGTGGGACATCCCCCCGCCCTGGGCCGCCTTGCCGTTCCGGATGGTCAACCCGTCCACGGCGCAGGAATCGGACGCGGTAACGCCGCGCCGCGCCTGCTGCCCGTCGATGATGGTCAGGTGCTGCGCCCAGTCGCGCTGGTCACGGTCTGTCTCTGTGCCGGCAAAACCGCCGTATACCGAGGTGCCCGGGAGCAGTTTTACCACCTCATCCCCCGCACCGGCATAGGTGCCCGCTGCCACCCAGATTTCCGCGCCATAGCCGCCACATGCGTCCGCCGCGGCCTGAAGCGCGGGATAGGCGGTCTCCCAGGTCAAACCGTCCGGGTTGGCCGCCGTCGATGCGGCATCGACCCGCAGCGTGGCCGGGTCAACGGCACCGGCATCATCACCGGCATAATATTCATAGGCGCCAATGTCTATTCCTTCCCCCTGAGGCCGCGCCCGACTCAGCAAGTCTTGTGTGATGGCCGGCAGGTCACTCACAGGCAGGTATGAGGTGCCTGCATCCACGCAGGGTGAATCGGCACGCAACCGAAAGTCGCCCGCCCAAGGGTCGACAAAGCCCGGGTTGCCGATGATGTTCCCCGTGCCCGCTTCGGCCTGGGGCAGACAGCAATGGGAGACCTCCGTTTTGAAAATGTCATCGGGGCTGTTTCCAAAGATTATTGAATTGTAGGCGAAGCTGCCGCAATATATCCCGCCACCTTCGTCGCCCGAGGTATTCCTGGTGACGGTGCAGTTGAACCCGCCGCTGTAACTCATCGCGCCGCCCGAGCCTTTCGCCGAGTTTTCGACAAACAGGCAATTCAGCACCCCACTCTGGCTCGTCCCGCCGCCGCGGCCAACCGTCACCCGATTTCTCGTGAAGACACAGTTGATCGCATCGCCTTCACACATGCCGCCACCTTCATTCCTGGCCTCGTTTTCCTTGAAGATGCAGTTGACCGCCGTGCCGTAGTGCATTCCGGCGCCGGAAATGGATTTCCCGTGTTGGAGGGTGAATCCGTCCACAATGGCCTTTGAGTCGTTGCGGGCCAAGACGCACCCCCGTGCGTTTTCCCCATCGACAATTGTCGCATTGCTCTTCCAGTCCCGCTGGACGCGGTCGGTCTCCGTTCCCGCAAAGCCCCCATAAAGCTCAATGGTCGACCGGAAGACCACCACACAGGTATTCGCGCTGGTATAGGTGCCCCTGGCCACCCACACCTCATCTCCGGAAACGGCCGCATCCACCGCAGACTGGATGTCGGGATAGGCGCTGGCCCAGTTCGTGCCATCCGGGTTTGGGGCGGTCGAGGCCGCGTTGACGTACCACAGAAGATGTGGCGGCCGCGGCCCCTTCGAGACGGTCAGGCCAATGGGCCAACCGGGCACCGAAGTGCCGCCGCCGAAGGGTCTCTGGGCCATGACGGACCCGGCCGGCACAGTGGGACTGTACTCTTCCGTCACCGTCCCCACGGTGAGCCCTGCATCAGTTAATGCGGTTATGGCCGCTTCCAGCGCCACCCCGACCACATCAGGCACAGCAATCGTCCCCTTCCATTCATAGGCACCCATGTCGTATCCCGCGCCCTGCGGCCGGGCCATGCCGAGGATATCCGTGCCGGGCGCTCCTTCTGCCGTGCCCACATCAATGCAGAGCGACCCGGGCTGCAGCCGGAAATCACCGGCGGCGGCGTCCACGAACAGCGGATCGGCCACGATATTGCCCATGCCCGCCGTGGCCACGGACAGGCATGAATAGGTCACCTCGGTGTTATTAACGTCGACTGGGGTGTTTCCCCAAAAAATGCAGTTGACGGCATCGCCCGAGTACTGACCGCCCCCGTCTAATACAGCCGAGTTTCCGGTGAAGATACAGTTGGTTGCCTTGCCCATGTACCCTCCGCCGCCCCAGCGTTTCGCGGTATTGCCACTGAAGATGCAGTTGGTTTCCGTGCCCGAAATCCTTCCGCCTCCATCCCACTTGCCGCCCCCTTCTTCGGCTTGGTTATCCGTGAAGCTACAGTCAATCGCAGTTCCGTCGAACATGCCACCGCCATATTTCCCAGCGTTTTCCCTGAAGATGCAACGGATGGCGGTGCCCTCATACAACCCGCCGCCGCCGGTGGTCGCCGCGTTTCCCGTGAATTCGCAGTCCGATGCGGTGCCGCCGAACATGCCCGCGCCGGATTCAGCGCTTCCGTTTTGCAGGATAAACCCGTCCAGCGAGGACGCGCCATCGGCCATCACGCAGCGTCGTGCATTCTGGCCGTCAATCACGGTCTGATGGGCTGCCCAGTCACGCTGCCCGCGGGCGGCCTCTGTGCCCGCAAACCCCCCGTACAGGGCGGTTCCCGGCAAAAGTTTCACCACATCGGTCCCCGCACCGGCCACATAGGCGCCCGCAGCCACCCAGATTTCCCCGCCGTAGCCCGACTGGTCTGCGGCCGCCTGCAGCGTGGGATAGGCGGTGGCCCATGTCAGGCCGTCCGGGTTGGCGGCGGTGGAGGCCGCATTCACCCGAAGCACCGCAATCGCATCCCGGGCGTCGGCATCGTCCCCCGAATGGTACTCATAGGCGCCCATATCGACACCCGCGCCCTGCGGGCGCGAGCGGTCCAACAGGTCGGTGGACGGTGCGCCGGTGGCCGTGGCGGCGTCAACGCAGGGTGAACCGGCTCGCAGGCGAAAATCGCCCGCCCAGGGATTCACAAACCCTGGTATGGCAATGATGTTCCCGGCGCCCGGAATTGCCAGGGGCAAACAGGAATAGGAGATGTCTGTCCCGTCCTGCTCATTTGGGCTGTTGCCCCAAATCACACAGTTGGTTGCCGTGCCTTCGTACATGCCACCGCCGTAAGTGTCTGCCCAGTTTCCGGTAATGGTGCAGTTGGTTGCCACGCCGCCAAACATGGCACCGCCGTCACCGTGGCTGGAGTTCCCGACAAACATGCAATTGATGATCGTGCCACCGACCGCGCCGCCGCCGGAATACTCAGCCGTATTGGCGGTGAAGCTGCACTGTGTGGCCGTACCGTCATACATGCCGCCACCGAACATCTCTGCGGCATTCCCCCTGAAGGTGCAGTGGTTGGCCGCGCCCGAGCACAGCCCGCCGCCGATAGCAGATGAATTTCCCGTAAAATCACAGTGAATTGCCGTGCCGCCAAACATGCCGCCGCCGGACCGACTGGAACCGATCGGGGGCTCGCCCTCGTTTCCTGCTTTGCCGTTCCGGACGGTGAATCCGTCAACGGTACTGGTGGCGTCCGCGGCCACAACACACCGGCGCGCCTGCTGCCCGTCCAGAATCGTCACGTTCTTGGTCCAGTCGCGTTGGCCACGGATGGTTTCCGTGCCAGCAAAGCCGCCGTAGAGTAAAACACCCGACTTGAGCTTCACCACTTCGGTGCCAGCGCCGGTGTATGTTCCTGCCGCCACCCAGACCTCACCGCCAGAGTTGGCCGCATCCACGGCGGTCTGGATGGCGCGATAGGCGGTGGCCCATGTTTCACCGTCCGGAACGGGGGCGGTGGACGCCGCATTGACATATAACACCAGGCCTGCCGGCCTCGGCCCCGCGGAAACCGACAAGTTAATGACAGAACCGGACGGCGCAGTGCTGCCAGCGGGCAGGCTTTGGGATATGACGACCCCTTCCGGCACCGTGAAGCTGTACTGCTCCGTCACCGTTCCAACGACGAATCCCGCCTGGGTCACTGCCGCGACAGCCGCTTCCAGCGCCTGTCCGACCAGTTCCGGCACCGTCCCCGGCGGCGGCGGCTGGCCTTTGGAAATGACCAGAACCACCGGAGTCTGCGGCACGACCTCGACACCCGCCAGAGGGGTCTGGCTGATAACAAGACCGATTGGCACCGTCGCACTGTACGCCTCGGTTTCGTAGCCCACGCGCAACTCTGAAGCCACAACCAGGTCTTCGGCCGCCGCCCGGGAAAGACGGAACAGGTCCGGCACGGTTACGAAAGTCTTTCCTTCATAGGCGCCCATGTCATAGCCCGGCCCCTGCGGACGGGGCGCGCCTGTAATGTCCGTGGCGGGGGCGCCGTCGGCTGTTCCCGCGTCGATGCAGGGCGAACCGGGCGGAATCCGGAAGTTTCCGGAAGCTGCGCCCACGAAGAGCGGGTCGCCCACGATGTTGCCCGCGCCGGGCACCGCCGCCGTGACGCAGCAGAAGGACAGGGAGGCTTCAAAAAACTCGCTCGGGCCGTTTTGCCAAAAAATGCAGTTAACTGCCGTGCCGTAATACATTCCACCGCCCTCGGTGGCCGAATTCCCGCTGAAGGTGCAGTTGACAGCAGTGCCTTCCTTCATTCCGCCACCGAGTTCTGCCGAGTTTCCTGTGAAAACACAGTTGGTCGCCGTGCCGTCATACATCCCCCCGCCGCTAGTCCCCGATGAGTTGGCGGTGTAGGTGCAGTCGGTCGCCGTGACGTGATAGGTCCCGCCGCCGAAATACTTCGTCGTGTTTGCGCCGAAGGCGCAGTTGACAGCACTGCCGTTGGCCATCCCGCCACCGGAGTTGTCAGCAGAGTTTTCGCCAAACGTGCAGTCGACCGCCGTGCCAAGGTACTTCCCACCACCCCCACGGCCCGCCTGGTTCCCTTCAAAGGCGCATTGAACCGCCGTGCCGCGGTACATGCCGGCGCCATCGCGGACGGCCGCGTTCCCGATGAAGGTGCAGTTCGTCGCCGTGCCGTAATACATCCCGCCGCCGTTACTCGCATGGCCGTTCTGGAGCGTAAAGCCATCCAGCGACACCGAATCACCCGCGCTAACACACCGGCGCGCTCCGCCACCGTCGATGATAGTCGGGTTGGCCGCCCGATCGCGCTGGTCACGCGCCGTTTCTGTCCCCGCGAATCCGCCGTAAAGGGCGGTTATCGGAAGCGGTTTCAACACCTCGTCCCCGGCGTCCGCCGTGTAGGTGCCTGCGGCCACCCATATTTCCCCGCCGTATCCCGATTGGTCCGCCGCCGCCTGCAGGGTGGGAAAAGCCGTCGCCCAAGTCAGTCCGTCCGGGGTGGCCGCGGTGGACGCCGCCCGAACGCGGACCACGGCAGGCCGAATCTCGGCATGCTCGTCATCCCCCGCATGGAATTCATAGGCTCCCATGTCAATGCCCGCACCCTGGGGACGCGCGCGGCCCAGGAGGTCCACCGACGGCGCACCAACCGCCGTGCCGGCGTTAATGCAGGGCGAAGTGGCGCGCAGCCGCAGATCGCCCGACCAGGGATTCACAAAGGCCGGATTGGACACGATGTTCCCGGCACCCTCCGTGGCCTTGGACAAACAGGAGAAGGAGACGGCTGTTCCACCAGTCTCTTCGGGGACGTTGCCCCAGAGCACGCAGTTTGTCGCCGTGCCACCGGACATTCCACCTGGCCCTTCATCATTCAAGTTTCCGCTGAAGGTGCAGTTGGTCGCCGTGCCTTCATACATGCCACCAGATATATTTCCGCTGAAAACACAGTTGGTCGCCACGCCCTCAAATTTTCCGCCACCCCAATATGCCGCGGAATTTCCAGTGAATACGCAATTTGTGGCCGTGCCTTGATGCATGCCGCCGCCGCCGCCGGTGCCTGCCGAATTCCCGGCAAATGTGCAATTCGTGGCCGCACCTCCGTACATGCCGGCGCCGCGGTCTGCCGAATTCCCGGCAAATGTGCAATTCGTGGCCGTACCGCCATACATGCCGCCACCATTCATGGTCCCGTCCGGTTGTTCTTGCGCATACCCGTTCGCGATCATAAACCCGTTCACGGCGCTTGAAGGCACGGCGGTAATGCAGCGGCGCGTGTTTTCCCCGTCGATGATGGTTGGATTGCTCTTCCAGTCCCGCTGGCCAAGGGTGCCCTCCGTGCCGGCAAAGCCGCCGTACAGGCTAATGCCCGCCTTTAAGTTCACCACCTCCGCGTTGGTGCCGGTGTAGGTGCCCTTGGCGACCCAAAGCTCATCGCCGGACACGGCCACATCGACCGCCTGCTGGATGGCCGGGTAGGCCGTCGCCCAGCTTAATCCGTCCGGTACAGACGCGGTGGATGCCACATCGACGCGCCAAACAGCCGCATGCGACGCCGTCGAAACGAGCATGCCCGTCAGTGTCAACAGCAGAAGGGCAGGCACAGCGCTGCCGCGGCCAAAAAGACATTTCTTGCTGATTCTGCTCATGGCCCCACTCCCTCGTTTTTTGGGTATCTTAACCCGTTGTTCCCTAACGGACACGGTCCTTAAAGAAACGGTCAGCCATTCACTTCCATGATTCATAAGCCGTCCGCCATAGACATAATAGCACCGATTGGCAAAATACGCAAAGAAATATTTGTGGGTTCTGTGTGGTGGAATACAGCTTAACTAACAGAGTTTTCTTTACAGTTCTGCGCTATTCGCACGGCCCGGCAAGGACCGTGGCGGGCTGAATGCCAGCGCTTGGATTGGCACTTTTCGCGCTATTTCCAGACCGTGCGGAAGGACCAGTCTCCGGGGCCTGCGGCGAATACGGCATAGCCGTTTTCGTGGCGGAGCGGTTTGGCCGCGCGTTCGCCTTTGGGCGTGGTAAGAACGTCCACGGAACCATCAGCCCGCACGGGCACGAAGATTTCGGCGTGGGCGTTGGTCGGGACGGTGACGTTGAGGCGCAGCTTTCCGCCGCGAATCTTCCATGCCGAGGCGACGGGGCCGCGCACGCTTTGGTAGTTTGCCTTGGCCCATTTCAGGCCGCCGAGGATGCGGGGCCGGATGATGATCTTGTCAAAGCCGACGGCGTCGGGCGCGGGCTGGATGCCGGCGAGTTCCTTGTAGAACCACTCGTCGACGGAGCCGAACATGGGGTGGTTGTGGGAGAAGGTGTTGTCGCTGTACTCCCAGTGTTCCCAGAGCGTGGTGGCGCCCTTTTCAATCATGTGCCCCCAGCCGGGGAATGCGCGGCGGTCGGCGATCTTGTACGCCAGTTCTCCCTCGCCCATGTCCGTCAATGCGTGGAGCATGAAGCGCGTGCCGAAGATGCCCGTGGTCAGCGCGTTGCCCTGCGCGGCGATGTCGGCCTTGAGCGCGTCGAGCGCGGGCGGACGGTGCGCCTCGGGCGCCAGCCCGAGGTAGAGCGCGAAGGCCTGGCACGCCTGCGTGCCCAGGCCGTAGCGGCCCGTGGCGGGGTCGTACAACTTTTCGTCAAAAGTCTTTGCGATGGCGGCCGCCTCGCCGTCGAGACGCGCGGCATCGTCAGTCTTGCCAAGCACGCGGGCGACGCGGGCCATGAGCGCCACGTTCCAGTAGTAGAACGCCGTTCCGCTGACAGTGGTGTCCTTTTCCACCAGCGACTCATGGTCGCCGATGCCGTTCTTCAGGAGACCGTCGACCGCCTTGGAGTGGAGCAGGGCAATCCAGCGCATGGCGGCGGCATACTGCTCCTCCGCGAGCTGCGTGTCGCCGTGGTAGCGGATGAGTTCCCACAGCAGCAGCGGATGGGCCGTGCCCCAGCCAATGGGCCCGGAGCCCTCGCCCAGCCCCTCGGAGTCGATGCCCACAAAGGGGGCCGTCTCGGTGAAGCCGCCGTTGGGCCGCACATCGTCGCCGAAATCGCGCACCACCTTGGCATAGAAGGCGCCCATGTCGAAGTTGGCCAGCGCCATGCCCACCGCGGCCACGATGTCGCCGCCGTAGCCGAATTTCTCGCGGTGTGGACAGTCGGACTCGACGCTGTGCAGGTTGCTCAGCAGGGTCTGCCGGGTGATTTCATGGATGCGGTTGAACATCTTGTTGGAGCATTCAAACTCGCCCACCGAGGGCACGTCCGTGTGCAGGGGCTGGGCGACAATGTTCCGTCTTTCCGGGGGCCCGGGAAAGCCGGTGATTTCGGCGTAGCGGAACCCGTGGAAGGTGAAGCGCGGATGCCACACCTCGCGGCCATGACCGCGCAGGATGTAGACATCCTCCTGCCATGCGGTGACAGGCTGCTTCGAGCCTTCCGGCAGTTCGCTGTTCTTGAGCTGGCCGCAGACACCCGTCATGGGGTTCAGTGTGCCGTCGGGGTAAAGCAATTCGCCATACCGCACCGTAATGCGCGTGCCGGCCGGGCCGGAACAGCGCAGTTCGACGCGGCCGGCCATGTTGATGCCGAAGTCGGCGATGTACACGCCTGACTTGGGCTGGGTGATGTTGACGGGCGCAATGTCTTCCCCCGCGCGAATGGGCGGCATGGGCTGCGCCTGCAGCGCGCCCTTGGGCGGGTCCGCCAAAACGGCGGACTTCCATCCGCTGTCGTCGAAGCCCGCTGTTGCCCAACCGGTCTGTTCCAGGCGCGCGTCGTAGACCTCTCCGAGATACACGCTGTTGCGCAGCAGCGGCGAGGGCGCGGTCTTCCAGGACAGGTCGGTAACAATGGAGGCTTTGGTGCCGTCCGCGTATTCGATGTCGAGCTGCATGATCGCGCCGGGCAGCCCGACCGCCAGCACGTCCCGGGGATTGTAGCGGTTCCACATGCGCAGCGGCAGCGGGTTGCGCCAACCGTTGCCCAGGATAATGCCGGCCGCGTTCCTGCCCCGGCGCATCGCCTTCGTCACGTCGAAGGTCGAATAGAAGACCCGCTTGTCATAGACCGTCCAGCCGGGGTCGAGTTCATGGTCCCCCACCCGTTTTCCGTTGACGTACAGTTCGTAATACCCCAGCCCGGTCACGCGCACGGTGGCGCGCTTTATTTTCCTGCCGCCCGTGTCAAACTCCTTGCGCAGCAGCGGCGCGGGGTCGTCGCCGAAAAAGGCCTCCTCGTCGGCATAGGGGGGCCTGTCCTCGCGAATCCACTGCGCGCTCCAGCCGCCGTCCTGCGCGTTCGCGGCAAGACAGCCCCACAACAGTCCAAGCGCGGCGATGGTCGGTGTCACGGGAAATGCTCCTTGGGTTGAGTCCGGGGTCTTATGATACGCGAGACACGAGGGTTTTGGAAACTGTCGGCGGGGTGCGGGTTTCATAATGGACGACATGGGGAGATGGACGAAGAACCGAAATGAACAGCGGGAGTCCATATCGTCCATATCGTCCATGCCGTCCATGGTTGGCCTAGGTGGATTGTGGCTCCCGAAATGCACAACGGCCGGAACGCCCTGGGGCGTCCCGGCCGGGATGAACTGTGCTGTCCGCGCCTGGTCTAGCGGTACTGGGTGAAGAGGGCGGCGGCGTCGAGCCGGAAGCCCGGGCCCATGGTGCTGCTCATGCAGATGGACTTCAGGTACACGCCCTTGCAGGCGTTCGGCTTGGCCTTGACGATGGCCTCAAGCACGCTCGTGACGTTCTCCACGATCTGCTCTTCAGTGAAAGTCACCTTGCCGACCGGCACGTGGATGTTCGCGTTCTTGTCGACGCGGTACTCAATCTTGCCGGCCTTGATCTCGCTGACGGCCTGGCCCACGTTCGGCGTGACGGTGCCCGCCTTGGGGCTGGGCATGAGGCCGCGCGGCCCGAGGATTTTGCCGAGTTTGCCCACATGCTTCATCATGTCGGGCGAGGCGACGGCGGCGTCGAAATCCGTCCAGCCGCCAATAATCTTGCTCGCCAGGTCTTCCGCACCGACGTACTCGGCGCCGGCGTCCTTGGCCGCCTGCACCTGGGCCTCCTGTTCGCAGAACACCACAACGCGAACGGTCTTGCCCGTGCCGTGCGGCAGGGCGACGGCGCCGCGGACCATCTGGTCGGCGTGGCGCGGGTCGACGCCGAGCAGGAAGGCCAGCTCGACCGTCTCGGCGAACTTCGCCGTGGCGCATTCCTTGACGGAGGCGGCGGCTTCATTGATCGTGTAGAAGCGCGTGCTGTCCGCCTTGGGCCGGAGGGCCTTCATCCGCTTGCTGTCTTTTGCCATGTCTTGTGCTCCCGTGGTTCATGCGGGCCCCGGAGGACCCTCCCACCGTTGCGGGCTCCCCGGGGGGGGGGCAATTGCGGCGAAAACGCCGCGCCGGATATCGGCGCGGCGCTGAAAAACCGTCTGGAATCAACCCTCGACGAGGAGGCCCATGCTCCGCGCCGTGCCGCGGATCATGCTCTTGGCCGCGTCAACGCTGGCCGCGTTGAGATCGGGCATCTTAAGCTTCGCGATCTCCTCGATCTGCGCGTCCGTCACCGAGCCGACCTTGGTCTTGTTCGGCGCGGCCGAGGCCTTGGCCAGCTTCGCGGCGCGCTTGAGCAGCACCGGCGCCGGCGGCGTCTTCGTGATGAACGTGAAGCTGCGGTCGTCGAACACACTGATCACGACGGGGATGATAAGCCCCGCCTGCTCCTTGGTGCGCTCGTTGAACTGCTTGCAGAATTCCATGATGTTCACGCCGTGCTGGCCTAGGGCCGGGCCCACCGGGGGCGCGGGATTGGCCGCGCCGGCCGGGCACTGCAGTTTCACAAGGGCTTTTAATGTCTTTTTCTTGGGTGCCATGGGGAAACGCTCTCCGTCAGATTTGCTCGACCTGCCAGAACTCAACTTCGATGCTGGTCAGGCGCTCGAATATCTCAACCATAACCTTGATGGTGCCGCGATCGACATTGATCTCGTCCACCTTGCCAAGGAAGTTTGCAAAGGGACCCTCGGTGATCTTGACGCGCGCGCCCACCTCGAAATCCACTTTCGGCTTGGGCCGCTCGCGCTCGCCGCGAATCACCTCGATGATCGCGTTCACCTCCGCGTCCTCAAGCGGCACGGGAACGGTGCGCGAACCGATAAAACCGG
The DNA here is from genome assembly GCA_903902895.1 of Candidatus Hydrogenedentota bacterium. GTDB lineage: Bacteria > Hydrogenedentota > Hydrogenedentia > Hydrogenedentales > CAITNO01 > CAITNO01. Next base: position 12,316 of record CAIUWO010000270.1, read on the forward strand.
TCACGCCCGGCGTGTCCTTGATCAGATGCCAGACTTCGGCGTGCCGCTCGGGGTGCTCGGGAAGCTGCACCAGCACATAGCCGGGGAAAAACTTGTGGCGCGAGACCTTCTTCAGGCCGCCCCGCGTCTCCTGAATCTCCTCGATGGGGACAAACACGTTCGCGATGAGATTCGGATCGTCCAAGTGCGCCGCCTTGGCGAGCAGCATGCTGCGCACCGTGCCCTCCTGGCCGGAGTGCGCGTGCAGCGCGTACCAGCGGCGGACCATTCCGTCGTCCGGGACGTCGCGCAGCTGGGCGCCGCCCGGGACGTCGTCCGCAAGAAGGGACTTCCCGAGGGCCTCCGCCACATCGCTATGTTCTTTTTTGTCGGACACGTCTGAACGCTCCCTAGCCCGAAACACTGAGCAGCAGCATGACCGCCGCTCCGAGCACGTTGTCGTAGCCGAACATGATAATCGCCATGACCGCTATAAGAAACAGCGTCACCTTGGTCGAGGTGATAAGGTCCGGCCGGGTCGGCCAGGTGACCTTGTGCATCTCCACCATGACCTCCTCGTAAAATTCACGGAGGCGCTGAATGAGGTTTGGTTTCGCCTCAGCTGCCGCAATCTGTTTGGCCATGGCTCGCTCTCGTCCTTACCTGTGCGCCGGTTTATAAATATGGCAGGGGTGGAGGGATTCGAACCCCCAACCTTCGGCTTTGGAGGCCGCTGCACTAGCCGTTGTGCTACACCCCTGCAGGGGAAAACCATTTCGGACAGCCGCCCCCGGCGCTCGGAGGCGGCAACCCGGCCAGTACTGGGCTGTCAGTCTAAAATTTTGGTGACCACGCCGGCGCCGACCGTGCGGCCGCCCTCGCGGATGGCGAAGCGCAGCTCCTCGGTCATGGCTATCGGCATAATCAGCTCGCCCGTAATCGTCACGTTGTCGCCGGGCATCACCATCTCCATGCCCTC
>CAIUWO010000271.1 GCA_903902895.1 Candidatus Hydrogenedentota bacterium
GAGGGCATGGAGATGGTGATGCCCGGCGACAACGTGACGATTACGGGCGAGCTGATTATGCCGATAGCCATGACCGAGGAGCTGCGCTTCGCCATCCGCGAGGGCGGCCGCACGGTCGGCGCCGGCGTGGTCACCAAAATTCTGGATTAATCCCGCTGCTGCGGGGGGCGGCCCAGGCGGGCCGGCTCCGTTACAGGGTTCAACCGGCGCCTTACGCGCGGCATGTGCTGCGGCCGAGGTGCCAGGTCGGAGAGTAGGAAATGGCTGCAAGCCACAAGATTAGAATCAAGCTGCGCGCATACGACCACCGCCTGCTAGACCAGGCGACGGCCGGTATCGTGGACGCCGCCAAGCGGACGGGCGCCGAGGTGCGGGGTCCGGTGCCGCTGCCGACGACCATGTCAAAGCTGACCGTGCTGCGCGGGCCGCACATTGACAAGAAGTCCCGCGAGCAGTTTGAGCGGCGCACGCACAAGCGGTTGATCGACATTGTCGGCCCGAGCGCCAACACGGTGGACGCGCTAATGAAACTGGTGCTTCCCGCGGGTGTGGACGTGGAAATCAAGCAATAACGGCGGCGAGCGCGCGAACGGCCCCGGGCCATAGTGTGCACCACGTTTAAGGACTAGACACGATGCTGAAAGGTTTGTTGGGGCGAAAGCTGGGCATGACCCGCATATTCACCGAGGAAGGTCTCTGGATTGACGTGACCCTCCTCGAGGCGGGGCCGTGCACAGTGGTCCAGCGCAAGACCAAGGACCACGATGGGTACGAGGCGGTGCAGGTGGGCTTTGACGACGTGATGGAGAAGCGCTGCACGAAGCCGCTGCTCAATCACTTCAAGGCCAAGGGACTGCCGCCCAAGCGGCTGCTGCGCGAGTTCCGTGTGGAGGCGGCCAGTGAGTTGAAGGCGGGCGATGAAGTTCGCACCGACATCTTCAAGGCCGGCGACCATGTGGACATCTGCGGCACCTCGAAGGGCAAAGGATTCCAGGGCGTCATGAAGCGCCACGGATTCAAGGGCGGCCCCGGCGGCCACGGCTCCATGTTCCACAGGGCCCCGGGCTCCATCGGCGCCAGCGCCGACCCGTCCGAGGTGGTCAAGGGCAAGAAGATGCCCGGGCACATGGGCGATGTCAAGATTACCGTCCAGAACCTGCAGGTCGTGGACGTCGTCCCCGAGAAGAACCTGCTCGTGGTTCGCGGGGCGGTTCCCGGCGCGCGCGGCGGGTTTGTGGTGGTCAAGCACAGCGTGAAAGGGTCCAAATAATGGCATCCCTGAAAGTGATAAACGTGGAGGGCGCCGACGTGGGCGCCGTGGACGCGACTGAATCCGTCTTTGCCGCGCCGGTCAACGAGGCGATGGTTCACGACGTTGTGGTCGGCCTGCTGGCGAACAAGCGCCAGGGCACGCACAAGACGAAGACCAGGGCCGAGGTTTCGGGCGGCGGCGTCAAGCCTTTCCGCCAGAAGGGCACCGGCCGGGCCCGCCAGGGCAGTAGCCGCGAGCCGCACATGCGCGGCGGCGGCACGATCTTCGGACCCGTGCCCCGCGACTACCGGCAGAATCTGCCGGTGCGCATGAAGCGCCAGGCCCTCTGCTGCGCGCTGAGCGACCGGGTCCGCTGCGAGCGCCTTAGCGTCCTGCGGGGCCTGGCCCTCGACACGCCGAAGACGAAGCCTTTCGCCCAGATGGTGGGCAAGGTGGCCCCCGAGGGACGCAAGACCCTGATCGTCACCGCGGGCAACGATGAAAACCTGCTGCTGTCAGCCCGGAACCTTCCGCGCGTGATGGTGCGGACGGCGGCTGACGTGAACGTGCTGGACGTGCTGCGCGCGGTGCGGATAGTCGTGCTGGAAGAAGCGGTGGCGCAGCTTGAGGAGCGACTGTCATGAGAGTGGACCCGCACAGAATAATTGAGCGCCCCATCATCACGGAAGAGGCGCAGATACAGACGGCCAAGGCCAACCAGTACACCTTCCGGGTCAACCCGAAGGCGACGAAGGGCCAAATCCGCGACGCTATCGAGCAGATCTTCCAGGCCAACGGCATCAAGGTGGTGGCGGTGAACACGATGAACTACCAGGGCAAGGTGCGCAACCGCATGGCGTCGCGCCGGGCGGGCCGGCGCGCGGCCTGGAAGAAGGCCATCGTGACGCTGCGCTCGGGCGACAAGATCGAACTTATCTGAGGAGGCCGGACAATGCCCCTGAAACGATTCAAGCCGTACACGCCGTCTCGACGGGAGATGAGCGTTTCGGACTTTGCCGAAATCACGAAGTCGACACCGGAGAAGAGCCTGGTAGTCATGAAGCGGCGCATCAACGGCCGTAACAACCAGGGTCAGATCACGATGCGCCGCCGCGGCGGCGGCACGCGGAAGAAGTACCGCATCGTCGACTTCCGCCGGGACAAGGACAACATTCCGGGTTCCGTCGCGGCGATTGAGTACGACCCGAACCGCAGCGCGCGCATCGCGCTGGTGCACTACGCGGACGGCGAGAAGCGGTACATTATCGCGCCGAACGGCATCAAGGTGGGCCAGACCGTGATGAGCGGCACGCAGCCCGAGTACGAAGTCGGCAACACGATGCCGCTGGCGAACATTCCGCTGGGCGCCAACGTGCACAATGTCGAGATGACGCCCGGCGGCGGCGCCAAGATTGCCCGGTCCGCGGGCAACGGCTGCCAGCTTCTGGCGAAGGAAGGCCGTTATGTCGCGCTGCGTCTGCCCTCGGGCGAGATGCGGCGCGTGCTGAGCGAGTGCCGCGCGACCGTCGGGGTCGTGGGCAATGAAGAGCATCAGAACATCAACATCGGCAAGGCAGGCCGGGCGCGCTGGATGGGCCGGCGGCCCAAGGTGCGCGGTGTTGTGATGAACCCGGTGGACCATCCGCACGGCGGCGGCGAAGGCCGCACCTCGGGCGGACGCCACCCGGTGACCCCCTGGGGCAAGCCGACCAAGGGTTACAAGACCCGCAAGAAGAACAATCGGACAAACCAGTACATTATTCGTAGGCGTAACGCCTGAGTCCGCGCGCCGCGCGGAAGACAAGGAGACTAAGAAGTGGCCCGCTCGCTAAAGAAAGGCTATTTCATTGAGGGTTCGCTGCTGGAGAAAGTTCTCCGGCAGCAGAGCACGGGTGACCGGCGCGTCATAAAGACGTGGTCGCGGCGCTCGACCGTCGTGCCCGACATGGTGGGCCTGACGATCTCCGTTCACAACGGCAAGACGTTCATTGCCGTGTTCTTGACGGAGAACATGGTCGGGCACAAGCTGGGTGAATTCGCGCCGACGCGGACCTTCAAGGGTCACGCGGGCGGAAAGTGATAGGAGTCCAACGGATGCCTACGGCAATTGCGAAATTAAGAAACATGCAGATCGCGCCCCGCAAGGCGCGCCTGGTTGCGGGTCTCATCCGCGGCAAGCGGGTGGCCGCTGCGCGCGACATCCTGCAGTTCTGCGTCAAGGGCTCGGCCGAGCCCATCCGGAAACTTCTGGATTCGGCCGTGGCCAACGCGGAGCACGAGGCGCGTGAAAAGCGGCAGCGCATAGACACTGACGACATGGTCGTCAGCTGGATCACGGTGAACGAGGGCCGGACCCTCTATCGCTTCCAGTCCATGCCCCGCGGCCGCGCAGGCAAGATTCGCCACCGCAGCAGCCACGTTGAACTCGTGATTACGGACAAGTAAGGAGAAAGAAATGGGTCAGAAGGTTCATCCCTTTGGCTTCCGGCTGGGCGTCATCCAGAACTGGTCGTCACGGTGGTATGCAAAGCGCGATTACGTGGAACTCCTGCACAAGGACCTCGAAATCCGCCGCTACCTCAAGCGCCGTCTCGACAAGAACGTCGGTGAGGGCCGCGCGGATGTCGCCAAGATAGACATCGAGCGCGCCGGCCGCAAGACCAAGGTTATCGTGTTCGCCGGCCGTCCCGGCCTGGTGATAGGCCAGAAGGGTGACCGCGTGGAGGAGCTCCGCAAGGAGCTCGAGATGCTGACCGGCCAGGAAGTGATGCTGGATATCCGCGAGGTGGTCATGCCGGACCTGTGCGCGCAGCTGGTGGCCGAGCGGCTCGCGCTCGACCTCGAGAAGCGCGTGTCTTTCCGGCGCGCCATGAAAAAGGCCATGCAGAACAGCATGCGCCTGGGCGCAAAGGGCATACGCCTGCGCGTGTCGGGCCGGCTCAACGGCGCGGAAATCGCCCGCACCGAGCAGTCCCGCGAGGGCAGCGTCCCGCTGCACACGCTGCGCGCCAATGTGGACTACGGCACGGCGACGAGCTACACGACCTACGGCACCATCGGCGTCAAGTGCTGGATTTACCTGGGCGACATCGTCCCCGGCGAGCGGGTCGCCGGACTGGACGACCCGGCGCGGGCCGGCGCGGCCCGCCGCCCCCCCCGCGACAGCGGCCGCCCGCGGGGTGACCGCGGCGGGCGCGGCGGTGGACGCGGCGGCGGAC
>CAIUWO010000272.1 GCA_903902895.1 Candidatus Hydrogenedentota bacterium
ATGCCGGGACCGGCCGGTGCCGGCGCGGCCTGCCTGCGTCTCGACATGATGCAGAACGAGACCCGCTCGGTGGCGTTCAACATGGCATCCACCACCGATGCCGAGATGGAGGTCTACATATCGGGGCTGCCCGCAGACCTGAAAGAGCCTTGTGTGGAAGTGCGCTCCGTGGCCTGGACTGACACGCGCACCGGCGACCCCGTGGCCGCGGCGCTGTTGCCCGTAAAGGAGTTTGACGGAAGCTGGTACCCCCGCGTGGTCCCCGGCCTCGTGCAGCAGCTGTGGCTCACGGTGAACTCGAAGGAATTGAAGCCCGGCGTGTATGGGGTCATGGTAATGGCCGCCGAACAGGCCATCCCGCTCACGATTCAGGTCTATCCGTTCCGCTTTCCCGACCGGCCCACGCTGCATATGGGCGGTTGGGACTACACGAATGCGGTCGGACACCTCGAAGTGACCGAAAAGAACCGGCCCGCGCTCGTGAAAATGATGCGCGCATACTTCGTGGATTCGCCTTGGGCGCTGCCCGGAGCGCTACCCTTCGGCGCGCACGACGCCGTCGGCGCGATGACCGCGCCGCCCGACACGGCCAACTTCGACGCATGGCGGGTGCTTTGGCCCGATGCGCGGCAGTACTGCGTGTTTGCGGCTGTGAGTGACAAGTTCCAGCAATGGGCCATGGGCACGCCCGAATTCGACCGGGCCGTGGGCGACTGGGCAACGTTCTGGGCGCGGTACATGCGCAGCGCGGGCCTCGACCCGGCGCAGTTGATGGTGTTGCTGGTGGACGAACCCTACGAGGCCAAGATGGACGCGGTCATCACGGCCTGGGCCAAAGCCATCCACGCCTCCGGCGCGGGCATTCGCGTGTGGGAGGACCCCACGTACGACGACATGGCCAAGGCAATGCCGGAGATGACCGCCCAATGCGACGTGCTCTGCCCCAACCGCCCGCTGTTTCACAAGGCAGGCGCGGACTACCGCGCCTTTTTCGCCGACCAGCGCGCCAAGGGCAAGGTGCTTGAGTTCTACTCGTGCAGCGGGCCCATGCGCCAGCTCGACCCCTACAGCTACTGCCGTCTTCAGGCGTGGGACTGCTGGCGCTTTGGAGCCGTGTCGACCTATTTCTGGTCCTTCACCGACGGCGCGGGCGGCTCGTCATGGAACGAGTATCCGCAGCCGCGCGCCGCCTACACACCGATGTTCATCGACCCGGAAACCGTCGTCGCCGGCAAACACCTTGAGGCCATGCGCGAGGGCGTGGAGGACTACGAGTACCTCGTCATGCTAGACAAGGCGCTCAAGGACCGCAAAGGCACGGCCGACGACCGCGAGGACATCAAAGAGTTGCTCAAGGAACTGCCCGGACAGGTCTGCGCCGCGATTCCCGAAAATGGGCAGTTTCCCTGGAAACCATCGCTCCTGCCGCCCCGCGCCGACACGGCGCGGGTGGAGATATTGCAGGCGCTGATGACGCTGGAGCAATAGCTTTTCACCCATGGTGCCTGGCTGGCAGGGCGCAAATCAGGCTCATTGTCCTGCGGAAAGCGCCCCGCATTTGACAATCGAGAAGTTTTTCCTTTATTATGCCGCCCGTTGGGAATGGGCAGCCTTTTCAGGCGCTTCAGTTCCCGGCGGCGTCTCCGCGGCGGGGCGTTCCGTTCTCGGAAGGTCGTTTTCCCGGGCTGTAAACAGCTATCATTACTTGTGTTGCGAAAAGCGCGGCCATGGCGCCGTTGCCGGAGGATGACATCATGCACCGCATACTCGTTCTGGACAATCTGAGTGAGGAAGGCGTCGAAGTCTTCCGCAATGCCGGGTTTGAAGTGGACGTCAAGGCGCCGCAGAAGCCCGCCGAACTGGCCGCCATCATCAACGACTACGACGGGCTCGTGGTCCGCAGCGCCACCAAGGTGAACGCGGAGGCCCTCGCCAATGCGACCCGCCTCAAGGTGGTGGGCCGGGCCGGGGCCGGCACGGACAACATCGACAAGGATGCCGCCACGGAAAAGGGCATCGTGGTCATGAACACGCCCGGCGGCAACACGATTTCGACCTGCGAGCACACTTTTGCGCTCATGCTGGCCCTGTGCCGCAACATTCCCAAGGCTGACGCCTCCATGCACGCCGGCCGATGGGACCGCAAGGCGTTCATGGGCGCCGAACTCTTCGGCAAGACCATCGGCATCGTGGGCATGGGCCGCATCGGCGGCGCCCTGGCCAAGCGCGCCAAGGCCTTTGAAATGAAAGTGCTGGCCTTCGACCCCATCCTCAGCCCCCTCAAGGCCGAGGCGCTCGGCGTTGACTTGGTGAGCATGGACGAAATCTACGCCAACGCCGATTTCATCTCCATCCACGCGCCCAAGTCGGACAAGACGAACAACCTGATCGGCATGGCCGAGATGAAGAAGATGAAGCCCAACTGCCGCATCATAAACTGCGCGCGCGGCGGCATCATCAACGAGGCGGACCTGGCCGAGGCGCTCAAACAGGGCGTTATCGCCGGCGCCGCGCTCGACGTCTACACCTCGGAACCCTTTGAGAACAACCCCTTTACCGATATTGAGAGCATTGTCATGACGCCCCACCTGGCCGCCTCGACCGACGAGGCCCAGTTGACCGTCGCCATCGACGTGGCCAACCAAATGGTCGACTACCTCAAGACCGGCGCCATCGTCAACGCCGTCAATGTGCCCAGTCTGGACAGCGAAACCCGCAAAACGCTGCAGCCGCTGCTCTTCCTGGCCGAGCGCATGGGCGAGTTCCAGTCGCGCTACGTCAAGGGCCGTCCCCAGTCCATCGAGGTCACCTACATCGGCGACCCCGGCGTGGCCGACACCTATCTGGTCACCACGGCCGTGTTTACCGGCTTTCTGCGCCCGATGGTCGAAACGGTCAACATGGTCAGCGCGCCGAGCCAGTTGAGCGCGCGCGGCATCATGGCCAGCGAGACGCGCAGCCCCGAAGCGTCGTCCTATGCCTTCGAAATAGGCGTTACCGTCAAGACCGACGAGGAGACGGTGAACCTGCGCGGCACCCTGTTCAACCGCAACGACCCGCGCATCTGCACGGTCAACGGCATGCGCGTCGACGCCGTGCCGGTGGGCAACATGCTGGTCTGCACCAACGAGGACAAGCCGCTCATTGTGGGCCGCATGTGCACCGCCATCGGCGAGGCCGGCGTCAATATCGCCAGCCTCATGCTGGGCCGTGACGCCAAGGGCGGCCATGCCCTTACGGTGCTCAACCTCGACCAGACGCTGGGTGAGGACCTGCTCGAGAAACTGCGCGCCATCCCACACGTCAGGGAAGTGCGCCTCGTGACCCTTCCGGAGAAATAGACACTATCCCGGTAAAGTTATGGTATATTATACGATATCATAAACAAAGGAGAGAAAAGTTATGGGTCAGTTCAAGCATATTCAGGTTCCCGACGGCGACAAGATTACAGTTAAGCCCAACGGCAAGCCCCAGACGCCCGACCACCCGATTATCGGCTTCATCGAGGGTGACGGCACCGGTCCGGACATCTGGCGCGCCTCCAAGTTTCTGTTCGATGCCGCCGTCAAGCATTGCTACGGCGGAAAACGCGAAATCGCGTGGATGGAAGTCTATGCCGGCGAAAAGGCCGACAAGGTGTGCGGCTCCTACCTGCCCGACGAGACCCTGGACGCCATCGCCGAGTACGGCGTGGCCATCAAGGGCCCGCTCACGACCCCGGTCGGCGGCGGTTTCCGCAGCCTCAACGTGACCCTGCGCCAGAAACTGGACCTGTTCGCCTGCGTGCGGCCCATCCAGTACTTTGAAGGCGTGCCCAGCCCGGTCAAGGCCCCCGAGAAGGTGGACATGATCATCTTCCGCGAAAACACCGAGGACGTGTACGGCGGCCTCGAGCTGGAAGCGGGCACCCCGGAGGCCCTCAAGCTCATCGATTTCTGCAAGGCCACCTACGGGTGGGACATCCGCCCCGATTCCGGCCTCGGCCTCAAGCCCATCAGCGCCACGGGCACCAAGCGGCTCGTGCGCGCCGCGATCAACCATGCCATTGAGCACAAATGCAAGAGCGTGACCCTGGTGCACAAGGGCAACATCATGAAGTACACCGAGGGCGCCTTCCGCAAGTGGGGCTATGAGCTCGTGCGCGAGGAGTTCTCCGATGTGGCCGTGGGCTGGGACGACTGCAACGGCAAGCCCGGCGACAAGATCCTTGTGAAGGACACCATAGCCGACATCTTCCTGCAGCAGATTCTCACCCGCCCGGACGAGTTTGACGTGATTGCCACCATGAACCTCAACGGCGACTACGCCAGCGACGCGCTTGCCGCGCAGGTCGGCGGCATCGGCATCGCGCCGGGCGCCAACATCAACTACGAAACCGGCATCGCAATTTTCGAGGCGACCCACGGCACCGCGCCCAAGTACGCCGACCTCGACAAGGTCAACCCCAGCAGCCTCGTGCTGTCCGGCGTGATGATGTTCGAATACCTGGGCTGGAATGAAGTGGCCGAGACGATTATCGCCGGCCTCAAGAAGACCTTCGCCCAGAAACGCGTCACCTACGACTTCGTGCGGCTCATGGAGGGCGCCACGCTGCTCAAGTGCAGCGAATTCGCCAGGGCCGTCACCGAAAACTTCTGACCCGCTACGGACACCCAGTCCCCCGGGCCGCATCGAAACGCGCGGCCCGGGGGATTTCTTTTCGCCGCCCCCCGCTTTTTCCTTGTACCCTGAACCCGCTTGTGGCAGAATTAGGATGTTGGAGGCGCAGTTCAGCACCAACGGAGGGTGGATACATGCCGTTGCAACGATATGAACCTGGCGAACCCGGCGCTCTGGACCGGTTTGCGGGCCTGTTCCACCATGCGGAAGTGGGGCGCTGCGTGAACGGCGCGGCCCACGAAATCAACAACCACCTCACGGCCATGATGGCCTATGCCGACCTGGTGCAGATGGACTCGGGCATTGCCGACGATGCCCGCCAGATGATTGAGCACCTGATCGACGCCGCCGAAAAATGCAGCGAGGTCGTGTCCAGTCTGAACGCCGTGGCGCGCAAGGGCTGGGACCTGCACAACCCGGTCGATCTGAAAAAGGTTGCGCATGACGCCCTGCGCCTTCGGGAGCACGCCCTGCGCCACCAGAAGATAAGCGTGGAATTCGACTGCCCCGAGGCGCCCCCGCGCATGGTTGGCGACGGCCCAAAACTGCAAATGGCGCTGGTGCACCTCCTGCTCAACGCCGAGGAGGCGCTGGAGGCGGCCGAACCCAGGCGTTTGCGGCTGCGGCTTTACCGGCACGACCGGCAGCTTTGCATCGAGATATGGAATTCGGGCCCCCCCGTTGAGGCGGCCGACCGTGAGGCGATGTACGAGCCGTTCATGACCTCCAAGGGCGGCGCCCATCTCGGCTTTGGCCTCACCGCCGTCCGCGCCGTGGCCGACTATCACGGCGGCACCATCGGCTACGGCCCCGACCGGGGTTTTGTGCTCACGCTTCCGCTGGCGGAAGAATCCCCCGAACAGGCATAATCCCGTCACGAATTCGGAACAACGGGTTTGCGTTACTGTCCAGCCCAATGGCGTGGTTGTTTGCTCTTCTTTCTTGCTCTTGCTCTTAATCGCGCTCGAAATTAGTGAGAACTATGAAAGTTACACAAGGCTCTTTCCAGAAAGAGTTTCATTACTCTCGTTATTTCTATGGTCCAAAACTGGAGCAGTTGCAGGAGCAGGATTAAGAGCAAGAGCAAGAAGAAGACCCTTGGCGCCAGTCGGCTAAAGTGTTTCAGATCCGCACGTCTGCCGGGGCATTAAGGCTTGGGAACGTCAAGCCCCTGTTTCGTGAGCGCCAGCTTTTGCGCCTGAAACTGCGCAACCAAAGGAACCGACCAGCATGAGCCAGACATTGGGCCGCCGCGCCTTTCTCGAACTGGCCGCCCTGACCGGCGGTCTGGCTGCGGGAGCCGTGAACGCATCGGCCGCCACGGAACCCGCCGAAGGAGCCAAAATGAACACGCCCGACGGCGCGTACCGGTACTGGATCTACGGCTGCGGCGACAAGCCCGCCGAGACCGCCCCCGCAATGAGGGAACTGGGCTACCACGTTGTTGTGGGCGGTGATGCCAGGACCGTCGAGGCGGTCACCGCCGCCGGCATGGAGTCATGGCAGTGCGGCGGCGCCTTTGGCACCGGCGAGGACGACAAGGAGAATCTTGCCCTCGACATCACCGGCACCCCGCGCGTCTGGTTCGGCTCCGGTTCGCCCAACAGCCCCGTCATCCGCGAGCGCAACCTCAAATCCTACGAGCAGATGGCCGCCATCCCCGGTATCACCGGGGTGCTCGTCGACGGGTGCCGCTTCGCCTCGCCCGCGTCCGGGCTGATGGCCTTCTTCACCGACTTCTCCGCGCACAGCGAGAGGAAGGCCGCCGCGCTCGGTTTCGACTTCGCGCTCATCAGGAAGGACGTCACCGCGCTGCACGCTGCCATCACCGGCTTCAAGGACGGCATGGGCGCATGGCCCTGGTTGCAGTCGCCCGTGGGCGTGATTGAATGGCTGACCGCCCACCCCGGCGTGCTCGACTGGCTGCGGTTCCGGCGGGTCTGCAGCACCGAGCACTTCCGCGACATCGCCAAAATCCTGCACGCCGCGGGCAAGCGCATGGGCGTGTACATCTTCACCCCGTCCCTCGCGCCGCTCGTCGGCCAGTCTTACGCCGACCTGGCCGAGTTCGTCGATGTGTTCTGCCCCATGTTCTACCGCAACTATTCCGACCGGCCCGGCATCGCCTGCCTCAACTGGGAACTGACCATTATCCCCGAGGAGCTGGGCCTGTCCGGCGCGCCGGAAGAGGAGGCGGCCATGAGCCTTGTCCTGAGCCTCGTTGGCATGACGCAGTGCGTTGCCTCACGCAAAGTGAGACATATCCAGACGGCCGTGCCGCCGCAGGCCGTCGGCCATGAAACGGCCATGGCCCGCGCGTTGGTCCCTGGAAAAGAACTGGCCCCCATCGTTCACATCGACGACCCCCAGATGGGCGAAACAGCCGACTGCGTCCGCCGCGCCAATGCCGACGGCATCGCCTTCTTCCTGTACAAGGAGAACTGGAAGGCCCTGACCGGTCCGGCTTTCACCGGGTAAGACCGCTTTCCCCGGAACGCCAACGGCGCGACGGGCGTGTTCCCATGTCCTTCAACGGCACCGCCGGCAAATAGTTCCACCGCGGGCGAAAAGAATGTGCTATGCTCAATCTGATGATGATCATGGCGCAAGTTGCCGAACGGTGAAGTGCGACATTCCAGAAGCTGTCCACGGCGCGCGGGGGTATACGCCACAGGGGGCATTCCGCCGCGGTGTGCCGCAAAAGCCGTTTAAGCGTGAGGAGTGCTTCATGAACGCCTCGCTGTACGGACTCAGGTTTGTCATTAACCACCATCTCTTCGGTAAAACCATGCCCCTTATCCGCGGCCTGGTGCTCAGCAACCGGTGCAACCTGCACTGCGCGCATTGCAGGCTGGACGAGCGCGGCCACCAGGATATGGACTTTGCGGAGGCTACCGCGGCGATTGATGCCTATTACCGGGAGGGGGGGCGCTGCCTTTACCTGGAGGGCGGCGAGCCGTTCCTGTGGCGCGACGGACCGCGCACCCTGGAGGACATCGTTGCCCACGCCCGCCGCACCGGTTTCCTGACGGTCGTCGTCTACACGAACGGGACCTTTCCCATCACCACCTCCGCCAGCACGGTGTTCGTCAGTGTGGACGGCCTCCGGGAGACGCACGATTCGCTGCGCGGCGTTTCCTACGACCGCATCATGGAAAACATCCATGCCTCGGCCCATCGGTCGCTCTTCATCAACTGCACAATCAACCGGCGCAACCGGGACGAGTTGGCCGCGTTCACGGCCCATGTGGACGGCATCCCCAATATTCGCGGCGTGTTCTTCTATTTTCACACGCCCTATTACGGATACGACGATCTGTATCTGGAACCCGGTGAGCGGCGCGCCGTGCTGGACGAGTTGCTGCGCCTGCGCAAACGCCACAAGATTCTGAATTCGCGGGCCGGACTGCTCTCGGCGCGGCGCAACGACTGGAAGCGCCCCATGGCCGCCTGTTCGGTCTATGAGAAGGGCGCCGTTTACCCCTGCTGCCGCTTTTCCCACGACCCCGAGCTTTGCCGGCAGTGCGGGTATCTCAGCTATGCGGAAATCGACCAGACCCTGAAATTGAAGCCTTCGGCCATACTCAACGCCTTCAAGTACTTTTGAACGGCGGCGAGGCGTGGGAGAGTGCGTGATGGAACAGTTCATCCGGCAGTTCTTGCTCAAGCGGCTTACAGGGGAACGGGAAATCCGTTTCACCAAAGCGGTCCCGTCGCGCGAGACCCTGCGCGCCGAACTGGCGAAAACGGACGCCATCGGCGTCTATCTGCATGTTCCGTTCTGCGCCCAGATATGCCCCTACTGCCCCTACAACAAGGAAATCTATCAAGGCGGTCTCGCCGCCGCCTATGCCGGGGCGGTCAGGAAGGAGATGGGCCTCTACGCGGAATTGCTGGACGGCAAGCCCGTCAGTTCCTGCTACATCGGCGGCGGCACCCCCACCACCATGCTGCACAGCGGCCTCCCGGACATGATTGGGCAGCTCCGCCGTGTCTTCAACCTGCAGTGCGACATCCATATGGAGAGCCACCCCAACCACCTGAGCGCGGCCAACCTGGACGCCATTGCCGCCATGGGCGTGCGCTGCCTGAGCATCGGCGTGGAGGCGCTGTTTGACCGGCACCTGGAGACGCTCCACCGGCCGTACACGGTCAGCAATGTCAAGGAGGCGGTGGGGCGTGCCGTCGCGCACGGGTTTGACTGCGTGAATGTGGATGTCATGTTCGGCCTGCCCGGCCAGACGCTGGAAGAGGTCGGGCAGACGGCCCATGAACTGGTGGCGATGGGCGTGGACCAGGTGGCCGCCTACCCGATCTTCCTGTTTCCCCACACGCCCATGGGGCGCACGGAGCATGCGGACAATCACAGCATCCGCCTGAGCCTAAAACGGCGGAAGATGCTGGCCATTTTCGAGGAGGTTCTTTACGCCGCGGGATACGAGCGCAGTTCGGCGTGGGCCTTCACCAGGAAGGGTGTTGCGCGGTACTGTTCGGTGACCGTGCCCGCCTACATCGGCCTCGGCGCCAGCGGCGGCTCCTATCTCCGCGACCTGTTCTACCTGAACACCTTCGGCGCGGCCGGCTATGTGAAGGCGCTGGAGGAGGACCGGCTGCCCGTTGCCCTGACGCTCGACCTGTCGGAGCGCATGCAGCGTGCCGGGTGGCTCTACTGGCGGATCTACGAAACCAGGTTCAGCCGCACCGCCTACCGGGAACGTTTCGGCGAGGACATCGACCGCGCCTACGGCGGGTATTTGCGGCTGTTGCGGCTGATGGGGTTCCTGAAAGATGACGGCGAAAAATTTGTCCTTTCAGACAGCGGATCCTTCTGGCTGCACGCCTGCGAGGACATAGTGTCCATCGACTACATCGGCAAGCTTTGGGGCGCGTCAAGGCGCGAACTGTGGCCCGAAGAGGTGGTCCTGTGAGGCGGTCTGGATGCAAAACGGCGCGGTGCTAACGAACTGCGGGATTGAGCCCCTCCCCCTCGATCTTCAGGCTGTATGCGTGCTCGCACGGCCTTTCTTTGGGCAGCTTAACGGCCAGTCCTCTGTTGGTTTGTTTCCATTTCAGTTTGCCCGCATGGCCGAGGAGGCTGACCTGCGAGACATTTCCCCCCGTCCCGCCAGGTCCCGAAGCCAGTGACGTCACGGTCAGTTTCCCGTTCTTGGGCCAGTCCAGTGCGATGGCGTAGAGCGCGCCGCCTTTCGTGGTGAAGCGGATGTCCCGGGCCGTGTAGGTCAGGCGGCGCTTCTCCTCGCTGAACGCGCCGCCCTTCATGGAGGTCGGCCCCTCGCCGAAAATGGTCCAGGGCCTGGTGCCGTAAATGGCCTCCCCGTTGACGCGCAGCCAGTCGCCCATGGCGAGCAGCATTTCCTGCGCCTTGTCAGGAATGCGGCCGTCCGCCTGCGGCCCCACGTTCAGCAGCAGGCACCCGTTCTTGGAAACGATGTCCGCCAGCACATCCACCAGTTCGTTGACCGGACGGTATTTTGCGATGCCGTGATGGAACCATGGCCCGATGGAGGTGTCCGTGAGCCACGGATAGGGCGTCAGCTTGTCCTCGCGCCCGCGCTCAAAATCCAGGACGCCCGTGTGCTGGTGGATCTCCGGATGCTTGTGCGTCACGGCGATCTCGCCGCCCCCGGCCGCCGCGCTGTTGTACGCGTCGGCGAACATGCGCCGCTGGTATTCGGGCGTGATCACCGTGCCCAGTTCAAAGTCGAACCAGATCAGGTCGGGGTGGTATTTGCCCAGCACCTCGTCCACCAGCGCCAGCCAGGTGTTGAGAAAGCGCGGCGTGGGAGGGGCGTCCTTGGCGTGGGGCTCGCCGTATAGGTCCGCGTATTGCGGGTCCGCCGCGTCGTATTCAAAGGCCGGCTCATAATAGCGCCATGCGTACCCGTGGTGGAACGAGGTCATGAACTTCATGCCGTGCTTTCGCACGGCCTTCTCCAGTTCACCCGTGATGTCCCGTTTCGGTCCCATGGCCATGCTGTTCCAGCGGGTCACCTTGGAATCCCAGTTCGCGAAATGGTCGTGGTGGATCGCCACGGGGCCGGCAAATTTCGCGCCCGCCCGTTCAAATAGGTCGGCCCATTCCTCCGCGTTGAACTTCTCCGCCGTGAAATGGGGAATGACGTCCTTGTACCCGACCGTCTTCTGGTCGCCGAACTGTTTCTGGTGCCACTTGAAGGCGGGGTTCTTCGGAAGGTACAGCTCGCGACCGTACCACTCCATCATCGCCGGGGCGTCTTCCGTGGCCACCGTGATGGGACCCCAGTGCGTGTAGACGCCGAACTTCGCATCACGGAACCACTCGGGGTCCGGATGCGTCTTGAGCGAGTCCCACTCGGCCTTGTACGGGCCGGGCAGCGGCACGGGTGTTCCCGCCTGCGCGTTCACCGCGCCGCAGCACAAGGCAATCAATCCCGGCAGCACAAGATTTCGGAAACATGCATGTCCGCGGGTTACGGCGAGTTGCTTCATCCGGTCCTCCTTGGCCCTTGCTTCCCTTGTCACGCCATGCACGGCGCTGAGCACAGGCAGCCTGCTTTCTCTTTGCGTTCAATGACGCCTTCAATCAAACCACATAGAACGCAAAGATCGCAAGGAATGGCACAAGATGACCTGCATTCCCGGTACGTGTCTTATTCGTGCAACTCCGTACTGCTGTCTGTCAAATTCTTCAATCTTTTCGAAGAATTTTGGCCTTCACGTCCATAAGGCATTGGGATAAAAGTAGATGAACCACAGAGGCCACCGGGGAACACAGAGAAAAGAAGCCGCCCCGCTCCTTCAATTCATCCTGTCCATCCTGCTCATCCATGTCAATTTGTATTCTGCCTTTTCCGTGTAATTCCGTGCCCTTCCGTGGTTAAAATGCTTTCCTTTGGTTGCGGCCAGCGGCCGCTCCAAGATTTCCGTGGTTGCCGTTCTTTTGCCCACCCTCCCTTTTCCAAGGGACGTCGGGCGACGGGTTCATGGTGCCATAAACCGGACAATCAAGGTCTCCCCGCTTCCTCTGTGAACCTCCGTGACCTCTGTGGTTCAATAATTCCGATGAGGCGTCAAAGCGGCGGCTGAATGGGCTGGTGGGGCACTTTCTCCAGGGTTGGGTTCTGGTTGTACGCCGCCGATTGCCCTTTCGGTATGCTGAGGTACTGCCAGCGCCCTTTGGCGCTCATTCTCGCCAGGAGGACGATCTGGCCCACGTGATACGCGACGTGCGCGAGCGAACGGTTCAGCGCCTCCGGGACGGAGAGCGCCTCGCCGCGAATAAGAACCTCTTTGTCCAGGTCATTGCTGGAAAGCGTGCGCAGCGCGTCAAACAACACCGCCCAGCCGTCCTCCCAAAGATTCAACAGTTCGACCCGGACAAGCGCCTTTTCAATGAACTCCCGGTCCCGGTCCCGCCACGCCTTTTCCCCGTCGGAAGTCAGGAAATCGGTGAACCGCGACTTGAGATTGCCCGAGATGTGTTGCACGATAACGGAGATGGAGTTCCCCTCCGGGTCCAACGCGGTGGTCAAATCAGCATCGTCCACCTGCCGGATGGCCCCCTCAGCAAGCTTCTTGTATCGGTGGTACTCGGTTGTGATGGATTCGAGATAGGTGCTCATGTCATTTGTAACGCCGGGGGGCGGGGCAAGAATTTCCCGAACCAGACCCCAGGCCTTGCCCTCCCCCCGCCTTCCTCCCCGTTGCCATTGTTAATTATCCATGGACTCCCGGCTCCTGTCGCAATGCTGTGCGCCCCCCTTTTTCCTCCCTACTATCCGCACACACTCATATAAGAAATGCAACACTCCGTGCAGATCTTATAGGGGCGCTTGTTGCGCAACTGCAAGCGCCCGCCGCTCCCGCCAAGGCGGGGGCATTTCTTTGCCGGCGGCGCCGCCGGCAAATCCGACACAGGCGTCCTCACTTTTCGGCGCGCCAAAGGCGCACAAGAGGACAGCCCGGGGCAACGCCCCGGGAAACAGGATCAGCGCGGAATGCAAGCGCTGAAAGTGCGAACAACTGCTTTTCACAGGAGACCCCAACCATGACCCTCAACGATCTCGCCCAAGGCGAAGCCTGGATGGACCCCGAAGAATGCCAGGCCGCCGCCGAAATCGTCCGGTCCCTCCGGCAATCCTTCGCCGACCGCCAAATTCCCGAAACCACCTTCCTCATCCTCCGTGTGCAGGACTACCTCGTGCACCACACCCTCTGCCGCCGCCTCGACCGCAGCCTCATGCCCGATCCCGGTCATTCCCGAGAAAACGGGAACCCCGCCGCACCCGCCATCCCCGATCCCAAACTCGCCGAACAAATCGGCAAATCCCGCGACCGCCTCCGCAGAACCCTCAAAGAACTCGAAGACACCGTCAACAAACTCGCCCCGCCGCCCCCGCCGCCGCCGTCGGCGTCGGCGCCTCCCGTGATAGACGCCAATTTCTACAAGGAACTCATCGAAGAAATCGGCGTCGACCTCAACGACCCAGAATTCTTTTCCGACGAAGAAAATTTCTACGACCTGCCCCTGGAGGAGCAGATACGGCTCCGTCCCGAATCCGCCCCCAAAACACCGCTCGGCCAGGCCATCCTCGCCAGGCTAAACGCCGCCGCCCCCGCCCCCTCCGATGCTCCCCTCATTCCGCCTTCCTCCCCGTTGCCCATTGTCAATTATCCATTGTCCATTGGATCCCCGCCCCCTTAAGACCCCAGACCTAAGATCCTGCCTCTTCCTCATTGTCCATTGGCATCAGCCCCGAGACCCCCGCCTTACTCCGCGAACATCCGATTGAGGGCATGCCTTTTTTGACATTTCGGTGGCCGAAGGGAATAGTAGGGGTAGAAAGCACTTGATGCCTGCGAAGGGATGCCGCCAGTGAATGACAGTCAACTGTTGATGCAATGGGTCGAACAGCGCGACCCCGATGCGTTCCGTGAGATAGTAAACCGGCACGCCACCATGGTCTACGCCACCTGCAGGCGCATCGTGCGCGATGCCGTGGAGGCCGAGGACATCGCCCAGGAGTGTTTCGAGGCGCTCGCCAAGGCGGGGGGCCGTCCCGGCGCCTATCTCGGCGCATGGCTGCACCGCGTGGCGACCAACCGCTCCCTCCAGCGACTCCGAAACAGCACCCGCCGGGTCATCCGCGAAACGGCCTACATGGAGACGGACACTGCCGGCGAAGCCGTCGAATGGCAGGAGGCCTATGCGCTGGTGGACGAGGCGCTCAACGCGCTGCCGGAGCGCCTTCGTGCGCCGCTCGTGCTGTATTACCTCGAGAACCAGACGCAGGAGTCCATTGCGCAAACTCTGGGCGTGGCACGGAGCACGATTCCCTACCGGATCGGCAAGGGCTTGGAGCGCGTGCGCAAGTCGCTCGGCAAGCGCGGCGTGACGCTCACTTCCGCGGCATTTGGGGCGCTGGGCGCATCGGCCAAGGCCAGTGCGCTGCCGCCTGCACTTGCCGCCTCGCTGGGCAAGTTGGCCATTGTCGGCAGCGAACTGATCCCCGCCGCCACGGTCGGAACCAGCCTCCTGGGCGGCATGCTCAGCCTGAAAGGCGCGCTGGTCGTGACCGTCGTGGTGGCCGCGCTGGGCCTTGTCGGCTATGAAACCGTCCACTATCAGAAATCGAATCCCGTGCCGCAAATCGAGCAAGCCTCTCCTGCGCCGTCAGCCGCACCGGTTCAGGCGAGGGCGGCCGCGGTTGCCACTCCTGCCGCGACTGCGGCCGCACCGGGCACAGCAAACGTTACCGGCAGTCTCCTGATGGAGGGCTCCAATGCCCCCTGCAAAAACCTCGCACTGATGTTCGAATCTGATGCGACAGGGCAGCGACTGACCGCGCATACCGGGACTGCGGGGCGCTTCGAACTGCCTGACTGCCCCCCGGGTTCCTATCATGTGTTTCTCGACGACAACGCGCGCGTCCTAAAGGACATGCCCGTCATCGTCAATATTCCTGCGGACGAGCACAAGACCGAAATGCTCTTCATGTTGGCTGCGGGCGCGTCCGTCACCGGCCGCATCACCGACAAGGAAACGGGCATTCCCGTTCCCGGCGCAGTCCTCTCTGTGGACCGGGACAAGGACGACCAGAGCATTGTTTCGGGCGGCTCCTGGTATGAGGCGCACACGGACCGCGACGGCCGGTACCTCTTCGAGGGGCTACAGCCTGGAAAATACAACGTGTTTCTGAAGAACGACATCACCGTCTGCGACGCCGCGGGCAACCCCCAGTACAGCATGACACTGTCCCCAAACAAGAATCACGGCCTCGCTGTAGTCGTCACCGGACGCGAGCGCATCGAGAACATTGACTTTGCGCCGCTGCTGGGCGGCGCGCCCATTTCAGGCATCGTCCGGGATGCAGGCGGCAAGCCCGCGGTCGGCATTCGGGTGCAGGCGAGCTTGCCAGGTGACTGGCAGGAAGCGACAACGAAGGAAGACGGGACATTCACGATTCACGGCCTTGCCGCGGGAGACGACTGCCGACTCTTTGCCCGAACGGACGAAGAGGCCAGCGAACTCATCGGGCCGCTCACGCTTCCCGAAAGCGGGCTGAAGGATGTCCAGGTGCAACTGCACCGCGGGGGCGTCATTCGGGGAAGGTTCACCGACGAGCATGGCAAACCGCTCGAGGGCAGCAGGTTGTATGCGGTATCCGGGCGGATGATCGACTCCATCGGCGCTACCTCGGGAGAGGACGGGGCGTTCCAGTTCAACGCGCTGGCCGAGGGAGCGGCTGAGATCAGACTGGCCAATTCGGCGTCGAAATCCGCCCCGCTGGCAAAGGTGGATGTGAAATGGGGACAAACCGTCGAAAATGTCGCACTGGTCTACAAGCCGACGCCCGACGCCGCTGCGGGAACGCTCCAGATATCGGGCCACGTGAGGGACAGCGCCGGAAAGCCCGTGCCGGGCGTAACCGTGGACGCCACCTGTTTTGGCAGCAATACTTCCGTCAGGCCGCTACGGACCGATGCGGACGGATACTACCGGATTGAAGGACTGGAGGAGGGGGCCTGCTTCGTTCACGCGCGCCATGACGCGTATGCAACTTCGGACCTTCAGGAGGTTCAGGCCGGTGCCAGCAATGTGGACTTCGTGATGGAGCCGCGCGTCACCATCGAGGGCCGCATAGTCGGCGCGTGGGACGGCCAGCCCGTCACCCGCTTCGAGATCTACCGGCCCAATGAAGGTCCCGTGCAAATCGGCGATGCCGATGGCCGCTTCACACTAAGCAATGTCGACGCCAGGGACACCTGTATGCTGAGGGTGCGCGTCCCCGGCTGTATCGAGAAGTACGAAAACGTCGACCTGAAAGGGAACACGAGCATCAAGGATGTGCTTATCCGGCTGGAGCGCGCCTCGAGCCTGTCCGGCCGTGTGCTGAACGCTGACGGACAGCCCGTTTCCGGCGCGCGCATTCTGCTCACCAGTAACTTTGATCGCGTCGGCCAGAATCTTACTGACGAGTCCGCCGTGGTCGCGCGCAGCGACGCCGACGGGGCGTTTCAGATCGAGAGCCTTCCCTTGGAACGCGGATTCGTGCTGGCCCGGCACACCGAATACGCCGTGGGCTCCGCACCCTACCGGCCCGGCGTTTCCAGTGTGGATGTCGTACTATTCGGCGGCGGAACGGTCGACGGCGCCGTCACCTCGGGCGGCACACCGGCTGCGGGCGTCGAAGTCGAAATCTCACGCCCGTCACGCTCAACGAAGGAATACATGCTTCCCTCTTGCGCAAGGACCGATCCCAACGGCGCCTTCCGCATCGAACAGGTGCCGCCCGGCGAATCCGAGGTCAGGGTGCGGTTTGACAAGGATGTGAAAGACCCAAGGAGGATGAGCAGCATCACCAAGCGCATCACCGTCGAAAATGGGCGGACGCTTTCTCTGACGCTGGACTTGCCCGATACGACGGCGGGCGTTGAGGGGCAGGTCCGCTTAGCCGGGCACCCTGCGACCTCGGCCTCTGTCAGATTCACCTGCACCAAAGACGATGTCGAATCGACCAGCTCTACCCAGGCAGACGCGGACGGGTATTTCAAGTTCGACGCCGTGCCGGCCGGTTCCGGAACGCTGCGCGCAAGCGTGCGCGCAGGCGTTTCAGAAATCTCCCGAAAAGTGGTTGCCCCTGTGGAAACCGTTGCCGGGCAGGTTGTGCGGCAGGACTTGGAGGCCAATGATACGGGCGTCATCGTGGCAGACATCCGGGGCGTGATATCGTCGCCCCACACCAGCGGGTTTGTCTGCGTGCTGCCCGGCAATGCGCCGGTGAACTCCGCGGACGCGTTGTTAGACTATCAGACTACAGGCAAGTCCGTGGCCAGGGGCACGGTGAAAAACAATGGCCCCCTGCGCTTCGATATGCTTCCCCCCGGGACCTATACCATCGCGGTGCTAATGGTCGAATACAGCCAGAACAGCATGCGCATCGCCGGCATGGCCTCGGGAGTCGTCACCGTGGAAAACGGAGCGGAGGCAACGGTGGAACTGGTCTTGCAGCCGGTGGAAGAATAGACTTGCGGACGGGTTTCAATTCAGCAACGGGAACGCAAAGAACAGGGACTAACGTGCCTTTCGGCAATTTGAAAGGCATGTCTGTCCCTGCTTTTCGCCGGGCCTTACAGCCCAGGATGGTCAGTGTCGCGCTTTCAGCGCTTTGTATTGGTGATGGCGTCCGCGTACCCGGCCCTCACAGGCCGGGCTGACAAGTACCGCACTTTCAGCGCTCCGAACGGTGGGCAGGGATTGTCCAGTGGGTTGCCTATCGGTGTCTGCGATACATCAGACCCCAGACCCAAGACCCTCCCCTTCCATACTCCACATTGTCAATTGTCCATTGTCCATTGGCATCAACCCCCAGCCCCTCCCCGCATTCCGCCTTCCTCCCCGTTGTCCATTGTCAATTATCCATTGCCCATTGGATCCCCGCCCCCTTCCGCAGAGCCCAGAGCCTCCCCTTCCATGCTCCCCATTGTCCATTGTTCATTGTCCATTGTCCATTGTCCATTGGCATCAGCCCCCAGCCCCTCCCCTCATTCCGCCAGCACGGGAAACTCCGTAATCCTCAGTTTCGCGATGCCATAGGGCACCAGCGCAAGGTCCACCAGCGGCTGTGTGGACACCACGGGACTTTGCGGCGGCGGCGCGGCGGCGTTGTGCTCAATGGTCCAGTCGGGTACGAGTTTGCCCTGGACCACGGCGCGGACGGGCGGCGTGGCGGGGTCGAAGGGGTTTTCGCCGATGGGGCCTTCCTCAAAGCGAATTCCCTTGGCCGGGGTGGACGGGTCGAGGGCGAGGGCGTAGTTCCACGGGGTGGTGGGGAAAACCTCGAAGTCGTCGTGCGGCGCTTCGCCGCGCAGGTGTTTCCAGTAGCTGCCGATCTGGAGCGAGTAGACGAGCGGGCCGCGGCTGACGGCCGCGCTGATGTTGTAGCGGCGCTCGACCCTGGCGGCCATGGGGAACTTCAGGCGCAGCATGGTCTCGCCCGTCCATTCGCGGTCCACGGTGTGGAACGCGCCGGGGGGCATTGGCACGGCGGCCTCGCCGGCGATTTCCAGCGCGGCCCCCTCGGCCCATGCGGGCACGCGCAGACGCAGCGGGAATTTGCCGTCGGCGCGGACCATAATCTCGATGGTGTCGCGGAAGGGATAGTCGGTGCGCACCTCTACATGGACCGGCCTGCCGTCGAGTTTCGTGTCCACCGTGCACGGCGCCCAGGCCACGGCGGCGAGGCCTTCGGGCACACCGTCGGCGGAGGGTGATTTCATCCAGAGGTGGGCCGCGAACTTGGGCCAGCCCTGGCTGAAATTGGCGGTGCAGCAGCCATAGTTGGGCTCCAGGCCGAAGAGGTTGGCGTCGGGGCCGTTGTTGGTGTAGACGCGGTCGGCCGAAAGGCGGCAGAGCGCCTGGTTGGCCTGCTGGACGTACTGGTGGCCCCACATGTCCGCCGTGAAGGTGCCGGGCAGCGCGTTGAACGCAATGCGCTCGAGCCGGTCGCCGAAGGCGGGATCGCCCAGCACGGAGAGCAGCGTCTCCAGCGAGAACATGTACTCGACGACCGCGCAGCACTCGGTGCCCTGCGAGGGGCTGTTGCCCGCATAGTGCTCGTCGCCCGTGAGGATGCCGGTCACCTGGCCGTGGTAGGTGTCGAGCGTTCTCATCATCATGTCCGGCGCGGTTCTGTCGCCTTCCTCCTGGGACTGGCGGTACCACACGCCGGACGCCTTGATGGCCATGGCGTTGTTGACGACGTGCGTGTCGAGGATGCACTTGTCACCCGGCATCTTCTCTTTGAACTTGAAGCTTTCGAAATGGCCCCGCCAGTCGAAGCCCTGCGTGTGGGCGCGGGCGGCGGCGTCGAGCAGCCAGGCCTCGCCGGTCTGCTCGTAGAGCCACTGGGCGACCAGCGCAAAATCCATCCAGCGGTACTTGCCCCAGTCAAAGAGCGGTTTGTCAGCGAGCGTCTGGTCAATCTTCTTCGAACAGCGCAGCATGGCCGGAATCACCCGGTCGTCGCCGGAGGCCTCGAAATACTGCCGCAGCGCCTTGAGAATGATGAACTGCGGCCAGACATCGTAGTCCTTGTAGCCCGCGCTCCGCACCGGACCCAGCCAACCGTCCTCCTGCTGGTGCGTCAGGATGTAGTCCATCCACCGCTGGACCGTTTCTTTCAGTTTCGGGTCGTCAAGGGTGTAGGCGAGGGGGATGAACCCGTCAAGCCAGTAGGGCGCGCGCTCCCAGCCCTCGGCCTTGCCGCCCATCCATCCGCTGTCCTTGATGTCCGGCCAGAAGTCTTCCAGGTGCCCGGACAGACCGTTGGCCTGAACGTTCAACTGCCGCTGCAGCCAGCCCGCGCCGCGCACACTGCCGAGCGGCAGCGGCGCATAGGCCGCGGGGGCAAGGGTGGGGGAGACGCCGCTCTTCATAGGTTCGTCCGCTCCGAACGCCGGGGCCGCCGCCAGCACCACCAGCATCAGCCCAAGGCACGTTTGAGTTGTTCCAAGCATTGTCTGTCTCCGATAACCGTCCGGTTGCGCGGCAATACCGCCGTGGCGGACAGCCGACCCGATTCCATCATGTAGGACAGCCGCCCCCGGCTGTCGTCCCAGGGAATGACAGGCGAGGGCGCCTGTCCCACATTCGTTCAGGACAGCTTATCAGAAACGCTCGTGGAATGCGCCCATGAGAAACAGCGCCAGTCCGGAAAGAAGCAGTTCACCCAGCGTGCGGACCCAGCTTCCGTGGCCGCCCAAGCAGCCGGCCGGTTCAGGGCCCAACGATATCACCAGGTTTACGGCCGAACCCGGCGCGGCCTGGGCACCCGCGGGCGGCTGCTGGGACACAATACCGCCCATGGGAACGGTGTCGCTGTAGACATGGGTCACACTGCCCTGAACGAACCCGGCCGCGACCAATGTGGCTTGAATGGTCTCTTCGTCTGCGTCGGCCAAGTCAGGCACGGTGGCCAGCGGCGGGACCGGTTCACCCTCTTGTGCAATCTCGCCCTCCTGTGCGGGTTCGCCTTCCGGTTCCCCCTCCAGCACGGGCACTTCGCCCTCAAGACTGGGCTCACCCTCAATTTGCGGCTCTCCCTCTATCTGGGGCTCACCTTCCAATTGGGGCTCACCTTCCAATTGGGGCTCGCCTTCCAATTGGGGCTCGCCTTCCAATTGGGGTTCGCCTTCCAATTGGGGTTCGCCCTCACCTTCCACCACCGGCTCGGGGCCGAGCGACACCACAAGGTCCACGGCGGTGTCGCGCGGTACCCGCGCGCCTGCGGCCAGCGACTGCGAAATCACCGCGTCCTTGGGGACGGCCGCGTCATACTGCGCGCCCATGACGCCCGAGGCCAGGTTTGCCCTCTCCAGCGCTGTGAGGGCCTGGTCACTGGGAGTGCCCACCATGTTGGGCACGATGCTGAATGGATGGGGCATGGACCACAGCCCCATGCCACTCCCGCCTTCCTTGGCCGGTGTCGGCGCGGTGAAGAGCACATTGCGTCCAACCAGCGCGGGCGTGGACATCGCCGTGCCTTCCGGCCCGGCAAGGAGGTCTTCGCAAAGCACAGTGGTCTCCGGCATTCCCGAACTGCGCCAGAGTTCCATGCCGTGGTCGGCGTCCTTGGCGAAGTAATAGAGGACCCCATCGAGGTCAAAGGACTGGAAGCTGTTGCCGGCGCGCACCTCCGGGGAGCTATAGGGCACGGGCATGTAGACTTCGCCAACCTGAAAAGTGCCCTCGGCGGTCCCGTCACCGCGCCACAGATATCTGGAGACCTGTGGGTGAAGGTCCACATGGGAATCGCGAAAATACAGCAGGTCCCCTGAGACCTTAAGCTGGTCCAACTGTCCCCAATCGGCTCCGTATAACGGGTTTTTCATGGCCTTGACAAGAGCGGTGCCTTCCGCCGTGCCGTCGGTGCGCCACAGGCCGTAGCCGGCCGTGGCCTCATAGGCGGTAAAGTAAGCCGCATCGCCCAGCGCGACGGGGCCGGTAAAATAAGAGGAATTAAAGACGAGGTCGGGCCTGAGCGACTTCAGCGATTGGGTGCCCGCAGGTGTCCCATCACTCACCCACACGCCTTTTTCGTCCGAATATCCGGCCGCGAGATAGAAAAGCCTTCCGTTCGTTTGAGTGATTGAACCAAAGGGTTGATTGTATGAAAGAGACGGGATTGGACTAGGCAGCGGCGTGGTTTCTTGGGTGGTGCCCAATGGAATGATCCAGGGTCCAAGCTGCTCGTCGTTGTAAGAGCCGAAGATGGTAGAATGGTAGATGCCGTGTGCCAGATACAGGGGCTGCCCGTTCATCATAAGGAGCGTCCGCGGACTCTCGCCGAGGCACTCAATCCAATCCACCAACTGCTCCGTGCCGTTCGCTGTGCCGTCGGTTATCCAGGGAGAACAGCCACTCAAAGACATACTTGAATTCCACCTGAGACCAAAATAGCACTTGCCGTCTTTCACCAATGCGCCCTCAATCCGCCATGTGCCGGTGCCAGCGGTCAAGAACTCCTTTACCAACTGTGTCCCGTCTGGCGTGCCATTGGTCTTCCACACCTGGAAAACAATATTCTCCGTCTTGGCAAAGAACATGACGTCACCCAACGCGCCGATCAGAAGATGTTTCTTGCTGGGTTCATGGCTTAATAGGGCGGTTCCCTCCGGCGTGCCGTCGGTCTTCCAAAGATAGCTGTCGCCCAACTGGCCGTAGGGTTTCTCGTCCCCGGTGATGTATGCCGGGGATTTCTCGTAGACCATGTACGCCGTCTTGAATGCATACATGGCCTTGCCCGCGCTTTGGAGCAGCACCGCGCCACCGGGGATGCCGTCGGTGGCGTAGAGACTCCCTGACATGCGTTCGGCATAGACGGCCCTGCCATCGATGTTGGCCACAATCTCGGGTGCCTGGTCGGCGGGAAAGCTTTCCAGCAGCGTCACCGGGTCGGCCTGCGCCCCGGCTGGACCGGCCGAACACAGAAGCGCCGCAAGCGCAAAAATAGACATGCCCGCAACCGCTGAAAGACCCCTCGCATGCTTCATCACACATTCCTCCCTGTTTTTTAGGAAAAGGTTCCCACAAGACCACTTCTACTATAAACCCAACAGCATTATACCATGCGAAGCGTTTTGTGCAAAGACTCTTTATTTGTAAAAAGAGGGTCCAGTTCTCATTCTACCGCAGGGCCGGTTCTTGGGGTGCGCACAGACCCTATCAAACACGGATAGCACTGATTTCACGGATGTCCGGCAAAAAAAATTGGGAAGCGTTTGCGAAGAAACTTGGAGCGACTCTGCGGCCTGTCTAAGCCAAGCGAGGAAGTCCACAGTTGTAATCCGTGCCACTATGTCTAGAAATCACCGCAAGACGCGGCGATTCTGTGGCAGTGTGGGCAGACATTCCTGTCTGCCGTCTTTCCTTCTGAATTCTGGATTCTTTGGTTGCGGCGCTGCTGTTACAGGTATTCCGTGGTCACAAATGCGTTCTTTGCGGCCAACGTCCTACTACTTTGAACCGCATGGACCGCAAAGTACACATAAACGCGCCCATTCACGAACTATTTAACGATCCCGGCCCACCCCCTCATCCTTTGTTCCTTGGTTCCCTCTTCCTTGCGTCTTCGCGCCTTGGCGGCTTTGCGTGAAC
>CAIUWO010000273.1 GCA_903902895.1 Candidatus Hydrogenedentota bacterium
TAGACTCGCCCTGTCAGAACCGTCGTTTCAAGAGATTGCTTCGTCGGACTGTGTCCAACTCGCAATGACGTGGTGAGATATGCGGGCTAGGGATGACAGCCGGGGGCGGCTGCCCCACATTTTCCGAAGCGTTGGCTGCACGATACACAATGACAGCCGTTTGCGGCATGACCGGCCAGCGTGTCAGAATAACAGTCCGCCTGCCTGCGTAACCGTTCCGGCAAACAACGGCACATCACCCGCGCATTGCTTGCATCCTGCCGCCATCGGGGCGGACGCAAAGGTCCGGGGGAATAGAGAATGCGCCCGATACTGTTGCCGTCATAAGTGGCTGTGGCACGGCGGAAGGAGTGCCTTGCGCGCTCAAACCACGAATTATGGAGAAAACTGAATGTCCACGCCGAAAGACAACTTGGAGACCGCCGCCTACGAGGGAAGCCGCGTCGAACGCAGCACCCGCGAGGTGGAGGATCTTGCCAAGGGCGAGTACAAATATGGCTGGACCACCGACATCGAGGCGGACGAGCTGCCCAAGGGCCTAAACGAGGACATCATCCGGGCCATTTCCGCCCGCAAGAGTGAGCCGGAGTGGATGCTGGAATGGCGTCTGAAGGCGTACCGCAACTGGCTGCGGATGGACGAACCCACCTGGGCCAAGGTGCACTACGAAAAGCCCGACTTTCAGGACCTGCGCTATTACTCGGCGCCCAAGGCCCGCAAGGGCCCGAAGAATCTCGACGAGGTGGACCCCAAACTGCTGGAAACCTTCGCGAAGCTGGGCATACCGCTCGACGAGCGCAAGCTGCTGGCGGGCGTGGCCGTGGACGCCGTGTTCGACAGCGTTTCCGTGGCCACGACGCACAAGGAAATCCTGGGCAAGCGCGGCATCATCTTCTGCCCCATCTCCGAGGCGATTCGCGAGCACCCCGACCTGGTCAGGAAGTACATCGGCAGCGTGGTGCCCACGGGCGACAACTTCTACGCGGCGCTCAACTCGGCCGTGTTCAGCGACGGCTCCTTCGTCTACATACCCAAGGGCGTCAAGTGCCCGATGGACCTGTCGACCTATTTCCGCATCAACGCCTCCGACACGGGCCAGTTTGAGCGCACCCTGATCATCGCCGACGAGGGCGCGCAGGTAAGCTATCTGGAGGGCTGCACCGCGCCGATGCGCGACGAGAACCAGCTCCACGCGGCCGTGGTGGAACTGGTCGCGCACAAGGACGCGACCATCCGCTACGCGACGGTGCAGAACTGGTACGCCGGGGACGAGAACGGCCGCGGCGGCATCTTCAACTTTGTGACCAAGCGCGGCAAGTGCGAGGGCGAGAACTCGCACATCTCCTGGACGCAGGTGGAGACCGGTTCGGCGATTACGTGGAAATACCCAAGCTGCCTGCTCATGGGCGACAATTCGGTGGGTGAGTTCTACTCGGTGGCGCTGACCCGCAACATGCAGCAGGCCGACACGGGCACCAAGATGACCCATCTCGGCCGCAACACGCGCAGCACCATCATTTCCAAGACCATATCGGCGGGCCGCAGCGACAACAGCTACCGCGGCCTGGTGCGCGTCATGCCCAGGGCGGAAAACAGCCGCAACTACACCCAGTGCGACAGCCTGCTGCTGGGCGACAAGTGCGGGGCAAACACCTTTCCATACATCGACGTGCGCAACACGTCGGCGCGGGTGGAGCATGAGGCGTCCACCTCGAAAATAAGCGAGGACCAGTTGTTCTACTGCCAGTCGCGCGGCATCGGCCCGGAGGACGCCATCTCGATGGTGGTGAACGGCTTCTGCAAGGAGGTGTTCGACCACCTGCCGATGGAGTTCGCCGTGGAGGCCTCGCGTCTGCTCAGTGTCAGCCTTGAAGGGAGTGTCGGATAATGCTCGAAATCACCAACCTGCATGCGTCCATCGCCGGGAAGGAAATACTCAAGGGTATAGACTTCTCGGTTCAGGAGGGCGAAGTTCATGCGATCATGGGGCCCAATGGCTCCGGAAAGAGCACGCTGGCCCAGGTGCTCGCCGGGCACGAGGCCTACGACGTGGACCGGGTAAAGAGCCGGGTCACCTTTCTGGACCAGGATCTGCTCGACCTGCCCGCCGAAGAGCGCGCGCGGCTCGGCCTGTTTCTCGCGTTCCAGTATCCCGTGGAAATCCCCGGCATCTCGAACAGCTACTTCCTGCAGGCCGCGATGAATGAAATCCGCAAGAGCCGGGGCCTGGAGGAGCTGGACGCGATGGACTTCGACGAGCTGCTGCAGGAGAAGATGAAGATGGTCGAGATTGACCCGAACTTCGCCTCGCGCGCCGTCAATGCGGGCTTCTCGGGCGGCGAGAAAAAGCGCAACGAGATACTCCAGCTCGCCGTGCTCGAGCCGCGGCTGGCCATTCTGGACGAAACCGACTCGGGCCTGGACATCGACGCGCTTCGGATCGTTTCCGAGGGCGTGAACAAGCTGCGCTCGCCCAACCGCGCCTTTATCCTGGTGACGCACTACCAGCGCCTGCTCGATTACATCGTGCCCGACTTCGTGCATGTGCTGTACAAGGGGCGCATCGTGAAATCGGGCGGCCGCGAGCTCGCGCTGGAACTGGAGGAAAAGGGCTACGACTGGCTCAAGACCGAGGAGGATGCCGGCGCGCCGGCATGAGAGGACAAGCAGTGCCGACCAACACCACAGAAACCACGGTCTTTGACCTGACCCGCGAGCATTACCTGCGCGACCTGCGCCGGCTGGCCGAAACGCCCGCGCCGTCGTGGCTCGGGAAGCTGCGCGCAGGCGGCGAAAAAGAGTTTGCCGCAGCCGTGTTTCCGCACACCAAGATGGAAGAGTGGCGCGAGACGAACCTCACACCGCTGGTGGAGAGCCCCTACTATTCCATCACCTGCATGCCCCGCCATAACCTGGCGGCCTTTGACACCGCCCCGCACCGGATTGACGGCTGGATTAATCTCGTCTTTGTGGACGGGTTCTTTGACGCAGCCATTTCCGACGCAGTTTTGCTGCCGAACGGAGCGCACGCGGGAAGTCTTGCGGAGGCCATGACCGGCCCCGCAGAACCGGCGGTGCGCAAGCATCTCGGGTCCTGCCTCGGCGGGCGCAGCGCCTACACCGCGCTGAACACGGCCTTCCTTCAGGACGGCCCCTTTCTGTATGTGCCCAAAGGCGTGGAACTCGACCGGCCGGTGCATTTCCTGTGCATCGCCACCGAGCGCCAGCCGAACGTGGCCGCGCACTACCGGAGTTTGATCGTGCTCGACGCGATGGCGAAGGCCACCGTTGCGGTCACCAGCGTCTCCATGGGCGCGGGCGAGCACCATTTCGACAACGTGGCCGAGGAGATTGTCGTGGGCGACGGCGCGGCGCTGACCCGCTGCGAGGTCATCGACGCGGGCGAAGCCGGGCGGCGGCTCTGCACGACCGAAACGCGGCAGGGCCGGGACAGCCGCTTCGACTCGTTCAGCATCACGCTTGGCGGCGCGATCGTGCGAAACCAGTTGTGCGTGCTGCTCGGCGAGTCCGGCGCGGAGGCCCACCTCAACGGGCTGTACCTGAACGCGGACGCGGGGCTGGTGGACAACAACCTGCACATAACCCACGGCGCGACCAACTGCGTGAGCCGCATCGCCTACAAGGGCGTGCTCGACGGGACCAGCCGCTCCGTGTTCACCGGGCGCGTGCTGGTGGTCAGGGATGCGCAAAAGACCGACTCGGTGCAGTTGAACAACAACCTGCTCCTGTCCGAAACGGCGCGCGTCGAAACCCGGCCCCAGTTGGAGATTTACGCGGACGACGTGAAATGCACCCACGGCGCGACCGTGGGCCCGCCGCCCCCGGAGATTGTGTTTTACTTCCGCAGCCGCGGCGTGGACGAGAAGACCGCGCGCGGCATGCTCACCTACGGCTTCGCCGAAGACCTCGCCGGGCGCGTTCCCGATCCCGCGCTCCGCAAGCGGTTGGACGGCATCATCTACCGGCGCTTCAGCCCCGGCATTAACGGATAACCCCATGGCAGCAACCGCCCCCTACGACGTGGACCGCGTGCGCCGCGATTTTCCCATCCTCAAGCGCATCGTGCGCAACGGCAAAAGGCTTGTCTATCTCGACAGCGCGGCCACCTCGCAGAAGCCGCAGTGCGTCATCGACGCCATCTCCCGGTACTACAGCGAGGACAACGCCAACGTGCACCGCGGCGTCCACCACCTCAGCCAGCGCGCCACGGACCTTTACGAGGACGCCCGCCACAAGATCAACAGTTTCCTGGGCACCATGGTGGGCTGCGAGACCATCTTCACCCGCGGTGCGACCGAGGCGATCAACCTGGTGGCCCACGGTTTCGGCAAGGGCTTTGTCAACGCGGGCGACGAGGTGCTCATCTCCCACATGGAGCACCATTCCAACATTGTGCCGTGGCAGATGCTGTGCGAGGCGCGCGGCGCCAAACTGCGCGTCATCCCGATCAACGACGACGGCGAGCTCATCATGGAGGAGTTCGACCGCCTGCTCAACGGGCGCACCAAGATGGTCAGCGTGACCCACGTTTCCAACGCGCTCGGCACGGTGAACCCCGTGGCCGAGATTTGCCGCAAGGCCCGCGAGGCCGGCGCGCGCGTGCTCATCGACGGCGCGCAGAGCGCGCCGCACATGCCCATCGACATGAAGGCCATCGGCGCCGACTTCTTTGTCGCCGCCGGGCACAAAATGTGCGGGCCCACCGGCGTGGGCGTGCTCTACGGCCGCGCCGAACTGCTCGATCGCA
The DNA here is from genome assembly GCA_903902895.1 of Candidatus Hydrogenedentota bacterium. GTDB lineage: Bacteria > Hydrogenedentota > Hydrogenedentia > Hydrogenedentales > CAITNO01 > CAITNO01. The sequence continues at coordinate 4,769 of CAIUWO010000273.1, forward strand.
TGCCCCCCTGGCAGGGCGGCGGCGACATGATTCTTTCCGTGACCTTTGAAAAGACCACCTACGCGCACATCCCCGCGCGCTTCGAGGCGGGCACGCCCCCCATCGCCGAGGTCATCGGCCTGGGCGAGGCGGCCGACTACCTCACCAAGCTCGGCATGGACAGGGTGGCCGCGCACGAGCACGACCTCATGGTCTACGGCACCGAGCAACTGAAGCAGGTACCGGGGCTGACCATTGTCGGCAACGCAAAGGAGAAGGCCGGGGCCATTTCCTTCACCATGGACTGCGCCCATCCCCACGATATCGGCCAGATACTCGACGACGAGGGCATTGCCGTGCGCGCCGGGCACCATTGCGCCCAGCCCGTCATGCAGCGCTACGGCGTGGCCGCCACCGCCCGCGCCTCCTTTGGCCTCTACAACACCCGCGCCGAAATCGACGCGCTGGTCGCCGGCCTCCACAAGGTCAGGGAGATATTCGCCTAATGTCCGACGCACGCGCCATGTACGAGCAGGTCATCCTCGACCACAACAAGAACCCACGGAATTTCGGGCCCATGGAAGCGCCCGACCGCGTTGTTGAAGGGTTCAACCCGCTCTGCGGCGACACCTTCAAAATCTACCTCAAGTTCGACGGCGACCTCGTCGCCGACGTCAAGTTCGAGGGGCAGGGCTGCGCCATCTCCAAGTCCTCCGCCTCGCTCATGACCACCCTGGTCAAGGGCAGGACCCGCGACGGGGCCCAGGCCCTCTTCGACGCCTTCCACCACATGCTCAAAACCGACCACACCGCCCCCATCGACGAGGCGGCCCTCGGCAAGCTCAAAGTATTCGCCGGCGTGCGAGAGTTTCCCGTCCGCGTGAAATGCGCCACCCTGGCCTGGCACGCCCTCGACTCCGCGCTGAACAACGAGACACCCGAAGAGCCCGTCACAACGGAGTAAATGTAGGACAGCCGCCCCCGGCTGTCTAGGGCGCTGCTTCCCTGGGCGCGCCAATCTCCTGATTGGCATTTTCTCCGGCCAGATAGCGACCACAAGCCCTGCCAGTTCTACCGAAGCCAATCAGGAGATTGGCGTGCCCAGGATGGGAACCCCATTACGAACGCGAAGCCCGGCTTTGTGTGGACTGCGGTGGCAGAGCGCAGCGGCGACACCGCTTTGGCTTGTCCGCCTCTGGCGTGGCTGGCTCAACGCGCGAAATCAGACAAAGCGGCGTAGTTGCCGGCGCGCTCGAATGCCGCACGCAGCTACGGTTTCAATCCTCTGCCACTCATTTTCCTTGGAAGAAAGGAATCCACGGTTCGGGATCCGAAAATCCCAACTTCAGGCCGGTAGTCTTAGGGGTGTCAAGCGTAAAGATAGATTTCATCCACCATCCGGAGCGGCCAACGATGTTCTTCCTTCGGAAGCCGACCAGTCTTACCTGGTGCAGGGGAACTTGAATCTCTGCAAAGGCCACCCCGATAATCGTCAGCGTTCCGTCCTTAATCTGAGCCACGCCCGGCTCCTCATAATAGCTTTGTTTTATCATGCATTTAGCGCGCACATCGGCATCCGGGCTGGTACGTTCCGCGTAAATGAGATTCACTTTTTCCTCTATGCCTCGGAAAGCCCGGCGAGAAAGGAACAGGATAGAGCCGACACCGCCACTCGCTGCGACCACCTTGATGAATTCTAGACCTGTCATTCCGCGTTTCCTTTAATCCCATTGATTCCAGTGACATCGATTCGAAACGAAAAGGGGCAACGATTCATACCCGGAATTGGTGACCCCATAGAAGTATTGTGCCGGAGGCAGTACCGCTTTTGCCTGTGCGGTTCTCGCAGTGTTTAGCTTCTGATTTTGGTTGGCGGTGGCGTTTGAAAGCGTCTCAGCGGGCAGATTTCGTCATCCGCCTAAATTCTCTGACAGCACCGGCGGACCATTCGTCGATCTGATGGGTTGTGCCCGCAATCTCATCGTGTACGGTTGTGCCCTTGGGCAGATCTATTTTGAATGTATCGTCGTTAATCTCCACCCTGGGCTGAAAATCGGCAAAATGGTACAGCCGTTCTGTAAACATGAGTTTCTTGCCCTCGGGATAAAGGTAGAGCCGTTCCACCACTTCCACCGGACACAGAACACCCACCTCTGACTTCAGCGTCTGGACTTCGTAGCCCACCTCCAATTCCCCCCCTTTCATCTTGCCACGGGCCATCCGCACAGGATAGTACCTATTGGCCGGATCCAACCAAAGCCGGCATGTCATGCCTGGTTCGGGAGAACCGTCCGGCTGAAGAGAGGGCATCTCATAGGCAAGATATTCCCGTCCTTCCAGTTTCTGCACGCCAAGGCATTTGGTGTCTTTCTGTGCCAGCAAGACGTCCAAACTCTTGCCGCCGCCAAACGTAATCCACAAGCGGGCCGGATTTATGGCTTCAGAACCTTGGGGCGATTTAATCCATGCATCCTTGTCCGCGGCCTGGTAGACAACTTCCTTTTCACCGTCGCACACGGTCACATCGTCTCTTGTCAGGATTTGTGCCGGAGAACTTTCATCGGGAAACCAGACTAGCTGGTTGGTTTGTGTCTCCCGAAGGCGTACCCCGTCCACAACCGCCTTAAACGTCCTCTTCAGTTCGTAGACGCGGTTCGGATCCTTGTCAAGAAACACCGCGCGTATATCGACGCTGGCGGAGACCGAAAAGGCGCCCACCTGGGCAATTCTATCTTTCGACGCCTTAATGGCTTCCTGGATGCTGTTGTCATCACCGGTCGCCTTGGTCGCGTCCCACAGTTTTGCCGTTCCGCATGCAGCAAGCACCTTGGTCCCGTCCGGCGAAAACGCGACGGAACTCACGCAGTTCCAGCCACCGGTGAAGACGGGGATTTCCACGCCTGTTGCCGCGTCCCAAAGTCGCACCGTGGCACCCGGTTCCCCAGCCTGCGATCCTGCAAGCACCTTGGTCCCGTCCGGGGAAAAAGCCACGGAGCACGCGGGACCCACAGCGCCGGTAAAGGCGCGAATATCCGCGCCTGTTGCCGCGTCACAGAGTTTTACCTTGGCGCCCGGCGACTCATCCCCCCCGGCAAGGAGCACTTTGGTACCGTCCGGGGAAAACGCCACGGAATGGACCCCGAACGCATACCCGGGAAAGGTGCGCAGCTCCGCGCCCGTCGCCGCATCCCACAACTTGGCGGTTTTGTCTAGTGACCCGGTGAGGACCTTTGTTCCGTCCGGGGAAAATGCCACGGAGGCCACGCGGCCCGTATGCCCGCCGAAGGTGCGGATTTCCGCGCCCGTCGCGGTGTCCCACAGCTTCA
>CAIUWO010000274.1 GCA_903902895.1 Candidatus Hydrogenedentota bacterium
ACACGCAGGACGCGCGTCATCAACCTGCTGCGCATGGGGTTCTTCTACATCAGGAACAAGGGTGTGCGCTTGGAATACGCCCTGGACGCGCTACGGCATCTGGTCACCTTGCAGGTGGCACCAAACTGGGGATAGGTCAGGCATAGCCCAGGGTCAGGCGGGGCTGCATGAATTCCAGACGGCGGTCGTTGAGGCCCTCGAAAAGCCCCACCCAGGAGCGGGACCGGGGGAAATGGACCATGGCGCCCGCGGGAACGTAGAGCCCAAGGCCGAAGGTGCCGTGGTCGGCGGGAAGAACCACCCCAAAGGAAGGGAAGCCGTTCCACTCATTGTCTTCCATCTTTCCACCAAAGGGAATCTGGGCTATGCCCCTGGTATGCAGGGTGGCGACCGAGTGAACCACGGTCGCGCCGAATTCGACCCGCCGCTCGAGACCGTCCAGACCGGCCGGATTGAACATGACCCAGGACGCGTCGCCATGCGCCGCCACGGCCGCCCCGGCGCGGCCCACACGGATGGGGTCGTCCCCCATAAGGAGAATTCCCTCGGTCGCCCATGCGCCTTCCATTGCCAGCAGGATGAATAATGCGGCAAGCGCCTTCTTGGGTTTGCGCACGTGTTGTCTCCGTAAGACTGCTTGTTGGGAAACCAACACCGAATTTGCATGCTCCAATTCCTGCTGCCAGAAGGAATGCCCCGTCTGCCGGATTCCGGTTGTGTGCCCGGAGTTTCGGACAACAAAGAAATGCGAGATTCCCAAAGGGTCGGAATGTCTTTGGTTGTGCCTGTGTTGGGCAGTATAATGCGAAAAACTGGCCGATGGCAATAAGTTGGGAACTGTGAGTTCCTGAGTGAAGGAGTTCCGGCATGCTTGGTTCTAAGTTTCATTTGTTGGGCCTGTCCCTGCTTGTGTTCCTTCTCTCCGGCAGCGGGGTAGCCGGCGCGGATGCCGCGCGCCTGCCGGAAGACGCCGCCGCCGTTCAGGCGGGGATGGCGCGCGTTATTGCCCTTCTCGACTCTGCCGACTACGCAAAGTCGACTTCGGGGGGCGAGCACGTGGTGCTGTCCTATCAACTGACACAAAACCGGGAACCCACGCCCGAGGAGTTCATGGTGCTGTCAGGACTTTACGGCGAACAGGGGTTTACGCCAAGCGCGGTCCTTGCCGTCGCCCTACGCGGGAAGGAAGCCGCGACCACCTGGAACCAGTGCCGGGAGTTTCTAAGTGCGGGCAGGGAGAAGGACTTTCAAGGAAACGCGGAGGCGCGCGACACAGCCAGGAGACTTTCGGAGACCTGCGCCTCCCAGGTCGCCGCAGGGTTGGCCGCCAAGGGGCCCTACGCGGCGCCCGTTTCGTCCAACGCGAAGGCGACCGCTTATGTCCCGGTGGCGAACGAGGAATACAGCGTCTATTTCGGCTACTTTCATTCGCACAGCGCGCTGTCCGACGGCACCGGCACGCCTTTGCAGGCGTACGTCCACGCGCGGGACAAGGGGCGCCTGGACTATTTTTCGCTGACTGACCACGCGGAACTTCTCGCGCTGTGGCCGTGGGACAACAAGTGGCAGCAGTTGAAGGATGCCGCCGAGGCCACCTATGCGCCGGGAAGCTTTGTGACGCTCTGGGGCTTTGAATGGTCCAACCCCGTCCTGGGCCACATCAACGTGCTCAATTCAATCGGCATCACCAACTGTCTTGAGAATTTCTCTCTGCCGGCTTTCTACGACTGGCTGGCTGGGACACCGGAGGCGTTTGGCCTGTTCAACCACCCCGGTTACTTTGATGCGCTGGGGCTTGAGTTGGCAAGGCTTCGGCGGTCTGACGCGGTGGTGGAACAGATGGTCGGCATTGAGGTCTGCAACGACTGGGAGAGTTTTGACCGCTATTACTATTCCGGCAGTTGGGACACGGACTACAGCTATTGGGACGAGGGCAACCTGAAGGGATGGCAACTGGGGCCGGTCATTGGGCAGGACAACCATCAACCCACCTGGGGGACCCTAAACGCCACGCGCACGGCCGTGCTGGCCAAAGAACTCACGCGCGAGGCGGTTATTGACGCTTATGAGAAGCGCCGTTTCTATGCCACCGAGAACACGGCCCTCCAACTCGATTTCCGTTGTGCCGGGTACCCGATGGGGTCACGGCTGCAGGCCGCACCGCGGACTTTCACCGTGAAGGCGGGCACCGCCCCCGGCGAGTCCTTTGAGCAGATTCGTTTGTACCGCGACGGCGCATTGCTCCAGACGCAAACCGTTTCCGGCAATCCCGTGGAGGCGATATTTGCCGACCCCGCCTATTCAGGCAGTTCCTACTACTATGTCATTGTCACGGAAACGGTGGACAGCGACGGCAACGGCCGCAACGACGAGGCCATATCGTCACCCATCTGGCTTGAGGGCCCCCCGCCGGCCGCGCCCTCCTGCGGCACCCTGTCCTCGGGCGTTTCAGGCGCTTCGGTGACGGGCGGCCATGGCGACTGGGCCGTGTTGCTGCTGTTGCTGGGCCTACTTGTTGCGGGCAGGAAACGGATGACTGGCGTGGCGGAATAGGTTCAGGTTGTGCGTGTCGGTCTTCGGGCCTAATTGGCACCGGGAAAGAGCCAATTGGGATACTGTCGTGCCCAGGAAGTGATGGGTGCGCCGCCGGACCCGCGAAATCAGTTGTCTTAGGGCTGCACGATTTCAATGGGAATGGCGGGCAGGGGGCCCAGTTCGTTGCGCTGGTTTTTCTTGGCCGGTTTGCCGTTCTTGTTCTGCCCCTCGAGTTCAACAAAGGTCTGGACGATCAGGTTGTCCGCATACCCCACGTCTCCTGTTTCGGCCTTGAGGGTGAATTGAATCCCGTCGGGTACGATTGTGAGGTAGTGCAGGCTGATGCCTTTGGGCGGGTCGCTCAGTTCGAGGCGGACGTTTTGGAGCATGGGCCGTTTCGGTGTGTTGATGACCACCTGCGCCGTGCCCCCCAAGGGGACGCGGACGGGGCCTTCCTGCGCCAGGCCAATCGGCGGTGCGGGCTTTTGTGGGTTTGTGACCGAGACGAGCATCTCCCGCGCCGGGACCAGATGACGGTAGAGGAAGGCCTGCATCATGTCCTCGGCGGGAAAGGCGTCGCGCCGGACGGTCTTTCCGTCTATTTCGGCGGAACCTTCGAGAGACAGTGAAATGGGGGTGTCCGGACCCTGCCTCGGCGCGCGAAGGGTCAGGCGTATGGACTCTCGTCCTGCGGGAATGCGTCCGCCGCTGAGGGTGAATCCCGCGGGCATATCCTTTAGGGACAACTCAATGGGACCGTCAAAGCCGTCCTTCCGCAGCGCGCACACCGTGATCACCGCGTCGCGCCCCGCGCCGACGTTGATGCACGAGGGGGTGGCGCGCAGGGCAAAGTCAGGCTCGGGAGCGCTTACCCGCAGGCGGTAACCGTAGGCGGAGCCGCCGTTGTGCTGCTCGTCGGAGAGCTGCAGGAAATACTCCCCGTCCTCTTTGAGTTGCGCGGAGAGGCAGGAATCGGCCTTGTGCGTGATCAGACCGGATACTTTGTCCTCGTGGTCATCATTCCATTCAAGAACCTTTCCGGCGGCATCGGTCAAGCGGAGGAGCGAATCGAGCGGAGAGCCCAGCCGCCGCGCGCAGACCTCCGCGACCACCCGGTCGCCCGCCTTGCCTTTGAAGCGGAACAGGTCCACATCATCGGGGCGCTCTATCACGCCGTTGACAATTGTGGGGGGGCTGATTGTCTGCGCCTTTTCGATGGTGTCGTTGGGCTCCTTCTGGGAGCATTCCGGCAGGCCGCCCACGGCATAGGGAAAGGTGTTGGAGAGCAGGCCGTTCTGAACCAGCGAGGTCCGGCGCAGCCATTCTCCACCGGGGTTTGTGTCGAGGGTCATTCGCTTGTTGGCAAGATTCCACCCGATGACAGACACGCTGGTCTTGTCCCCGCTCTGCCCGCCCAAGGGGTAGACCTGTGTGACAAAAGGCAGTTCCCCCACGGAAATGCTGTAGACGAAATCGTCGCGGCCGCGGTAGAGCGCGTCGTGAATCTCCACGGTGTATGCGCCATCGGCCGGAATTTCATAAAGGAGGACGGGGTCGGGGTCGAAGCGGTAATCATCGGCAAAGGCCACTTCCTTTCCGGCCGCGTTGTAGACGGTCAGCACGGCCTGAAACCATCCCGGCACCGCGTCGGCCAGATAGGGCACAAGCCGCCGGGCGTTCACCTGCATGACCAGTTTCTGACCGGCTTTCGCCCGTATGGAGAACCGGTCCCGGTCCCCCGGAAATATCTGGCCGTTGAGCACCACCGGCGTGTCGGCGGGTGCCAGTGAGGCCTCTTGGTCGTTGGGTTCTGTTTCCCGGATTTCGGGCAGCGTTCCCACGTAGAAATTGAGGGGGTTGGTCAGCCCTGCCGGTGTGACGAGCCGCAATTCCCGCCAGCCCGGGGCGGCGCCGGGCTCCACGGCGACCTCGACCAGCACCATTTCCGCTATCTGCGGGTTGGGCTGGCGTTTCTTGATATCGGAATACTGGGCGACCCAGTGCTCCAACTCTTTGAGGCTCATGCTGTCGAGGTTGCGCAGCAGTGGATGGTCGGGCAGGGGGGCCACCTTTGACAGGACAAAGGCCTCGCTATTGGCCAGCAGGGATGCCAGCGTCATTCCGTTGTCGCCCGCGCGCCGCGCCCTCAGCAGCACCGTGACCTGCCGCCGCAGTTCCATCAACTGTTTGTTGGTCAAAGGTTTTCCGTACTGGACGATGGCGCCCCGGGCGCCGTCGCCGGAAATGCGCACGCCGGAGACACCATTCAAAAACTGGCCGCCAAGAAGCACCTGAACGGTGGCGCCCTGCTGTCCGCCCGCGGGATAGACATATCCAACGCGGGGAGACGCACCCCATGCGGCGCAGGAGCACAGGATTGCCGCGAGGACCATGGACCGTCTTAAGAATGTCATTGTCCTGTTCCCCATTTAAACAAGCTCATTGAGACGGCCCTTGCCCGGGCCGTTGTCCGAGGCGGGCATGACCTGCACGTCCAGTCCCCGTGAATTGGGCAGTTTTCCGTCCGGGTCGATGCCCAGCCGCTCATAGATGCTTCCGATGACATCCTGCGGGTAGACCGGGCGTTCCGCCACCTCCTCGCCGGTGGCATCGGAAACTCCAACGACACGGCCGCCCTTGAATCCGCCGCCGGCCAGCACGGCGCAGAAGCAGTTTCCGAAATGGCTGCGCCCGCCGTTCCAGGGGGCCTCCCACTGGACCTTTGGGGTTCTGCCAAACTCGCCGCCCCACCAGACGACGGTGCTGTCGAGCTGGCCGCGTCCGCTCAGGTCCTGCAGCAGGGCGGCCATGCCCTTGTCCATTTCGGGGAGTTTGCGGCGCATGGTTTCGAAATGCTGCTTGTGAGTGTCCCAGCCCTTGTAGTTGTTGGTGACATAGGGGACGCCA
>CAIUWO010000275.1 GCA_903902895.1 Candidatus Hydrogenedentota bacterium
GGATAGCGAACCTGCTGGTGTAGACATCCGCGATTAACGAGAAATTAGGCTCTCGTGACGAATTGTTGGTGGGACTGCCTTGGCGGATCGCGGGCCGCTGGAATGCGTGCAGGAATCCCCGAAGGGGATGAATGTGAATAGCCGGAGGTGACCGAAGGGAACCTCCGGTAAGCGGGTCACAAATGGGCCAACCCCGAACGGGGTTGAATGTGAATGGCACTGTGGCTTCTGGCCAACACTGCGGAGAAACCGGGCTGATGTCTTCTTTGGGTGGAGCGGGGAGTCGCGCTTTGTGCCGACTTGTTTGGGTGCATTGGGCTTGGACCGCAATGGTTGGAATCCTAGTAGTATGCGGTTGCGCACATATCGGACCCGAACGGCCGCCAGAGGCGTCTTCTGTTCCCGAAAATCGGGTGACAAAGAGAAGCGGAGAGACGAGAGTGCATCTGTCGGAATGGATGGGCCGCTACCCCAGTGACGCCATTGGCAATCCGCCGAGAGCCCTTCTGGATACTCCAGCCGTAAGAAAAACGCTCAGGCACATGATGTCGCCAAGTCACTACGGGCTTGTCAGGAGGACTTTAACGCTCGAGACGCCAGTTGAGTATATCGACGGGTTCCTGGTCGTGATGTTGCGCGAACCGCACAACGCCCCCGGTCGAAATGCAGTGTTGCTCTTCGGGGAAAAGGAAGAGGACGTCTTGATCATTATTTATGAGGCGTTCAGCGGCTGGGATGACAAACGATGCACCACCTGCTATAGCACAGGCGGAGCAATTCGGGATCTGCCTGATGATGTCAAGGAGGCGATTCTTGGAATGCATATTCCGCGAATGCATGACGGCGAAAAGTTGCTTCCTGCGAATCAATGGCTTAACGATGTGTCCACAAAAGAGGTGCCGTACAAAGACATACATTGAAAACGCCGGCATCGGATATGCGCAATGTCTGCCGGGATTCACATTCAACCCCATTCGGGGTTGGCATGTCGTGGTGACTGGTACCGGAGGTTCCCTCCGGTTACCTCCGGAAAGTAGGTCCCAAATGGGTCAACCCCGAATGGGGTTGAATGTGAAGAGGTCCGCCATGTCCACGTTCACGCAGACCTATTACCACATTACGTTCTCGACCAAGGACCGTCGCCGCGTGCTGGATGCCGAACGGCGCGAAGAACTCTTCAAGTGCTGTGGGGAGTCATCAAGAATCACAAATCACATCTTTATCGCATCAACGGCGTCGAGGACCATATCCATCTTTTCACGGGGCTGCACCCAACAGTGGCCTTGGCTGACTTGATCAAGGATATGAAAGTTGCCTCGTCGATGTGGATAAAGGAAAAGGGTATCTTCCCGGCATTTGAAGCATGGCAGGAGGGCTATGGTGCATTCACCTGTTGCCACAGGGAAAAGAACGCCATCATTGAGTACGTCAAGGGACAGACGGAACACCACCGTGCGATATCGTTTCGGGAGGAATTGCGCGCACTCTTGGAGGACGCGGGAATAGAATTTGAGGAGCAGCATCTTGATTAGCTTGGAATGCAGCCGGGACAGATGCGGGATACGCCACGTTGACATTCAACCCCATCCGGGGTGGATGTGTTTTGGCGAACTGTACCGGAGGTTCCCTGCGGTCACCTCCGGCTATTCACATTGGTCCCTTCGGGACCGTAGGTGGAACCGGCGCACATTGAAACCGTCACGTATGGCACTGTGCTTGTCTTGGGGCTGATCATTTTCTCAGGAGCATTCGTATGAAATTCGCGCTTGCTGTTCTCATCACCCTAAGTTCCGTGGCTGTCTCCGCGGACGTCACCGTCGACCCCGTAACCCGCTGTTTCAACATCTCCTATCAAGTCCCCGCCGGCGCGCCCAACGCCGTCTCGGTGAACTGTTCCTGGTCGCCTTCCGACGCCAATGACTGGAAGCCCGCGCGGGTCACGCCCTTCATCTCAGAGACCGCATTGGCGTTGGCCCCCGACACGGACTGGGCCGACTGGTCCGCGGGTCGTATCTTGGAACGCGGTGCGGCGGGGTTTACTCGCACGCTTGTGTTCAATCCCTACCCCGAGGCGCAGCCGGACGGACAGGTCAACGCCGATTTCCGCATTGTCATCCGCAATGCGGACGGTGCCGAGTTGGCTTCCTCTGTGCAACATCTGCAGGCGGACAACCGCGACGTGGTTTATCTTGAAGACTGGGCCAAGGTGTTTCAGGCAGACGTCCTGGCGAAAGACACCGATCCCGGCCCGGGCAAATGGTGGGTGCGTTCCGGATTGCCGGGCGACAAATCGCAGACCCAGGGCAACGACCTGCTGGGCCGTCCCGCTGACGCCAACACGCCCCTGCCGCAGTTGACCTATCCGCTCGAC
>CAIUWO010000276.1 GCA_903902895.1 Candidatus Hydrogenedentota bacterium
TGCCGCAAGCTCGGGATTTCCTTCTGGGACTACCTCAATGACCGCATCGGGCAAATCGGAGACATCCCGCCCTTGCCGGAAATCGTGCGCGAACGGATCTTGGCCGCTCAGGCTGTGCCGTGAGTTATTGAGAAGTTACCAAAATGGGCGCGAATAGTCGAAGACGGGTTAGGAAGGACGAGGTCCGTCGTGGCGGTCATGTCAGGCGGTCCTCATCTCGGGCGGGACGTACATGCGGAGCGACGCGGCTTCGAGCTTCGCTTGTGCGACGGCGCCTTGCGAGAAGGCGGGCAGAATGTGCGAGGTGATGAGGGCGTATGGGTAGCCGAACTTCTTCTCCCATTCGGACTCTGGGATCACTCGCCGTTGTTCGAGGAAGAAGTCCAAGTACCACAGAACCTTTGGCAGCACACGGCTCGTCCAGACGGAATTGGGGCAGCCGAAGCACGCCCACACCTTGCCGCATAGTTGACCTGGCATTCCGCCCGGCGCGTCGAACATGTTCTTGCAGTTGGCGATGAGCATCTCCTGTTGACCATTCAGGATTGCTTCAGCCGCGGAGGCGTCGCAGCCGATCGTCTTCGCGGCGTCCTCGGTGGTCGCCCCATCGGGGACGACGGCTCCCGAGAAGTAGGCGTGGAACTGCTACTGTCCCGCCACGATCGCCTGATTGTGGATCTCCTCCGTCACGCGGTTGTTGATGTAGTCAACCGTCGTGTTGTCGCGGCGGTGATCATGTCCGGCGAAGATCAGGTCGCCGTTGGCGCGCCGGTAGTCGAGCGTCTTTCGAGTGGTCCGCAGTCGGTCTGCGCGAAGTTCGAGCGGCTCCCCGTTGTCGGCGGTTAGACCATGACGCTCGGCGAAGGCGCGGACCGCCCTGGTGAAGGTCGCGGGCGATGGTGCCGCGATGAAGTCGTCGACGCTCGCTTGCGCCGTCTTCGCCACGAGCCAGAGCGAGTTGTCGCCCGTGAGTTCGGCGCATCCGCGCGTCAAATGGAGGTACATCCGGATGAGTCCGCCGGGGCTGAAGGTGCCGTTGGTGCGGACCGGCATGGTCATGGGGCCTGCGGAGCGACCCTTGACGTAGCGGAGCAGCGTCTCGTTTGGCTTCGTGGTCTCCGGCTCAAGGCCGTCCCTCTTGAGGCGCATGGCGCTCTCGGCGTTCAGCCCTGTCTTCAGGCACAGCAGTAGGTAGAACGGGACCGCGTCCTCCACGGTCGGGTAGACCGCCCGAAAGACGTCGGCTGTCGTGCACCAGCGACCGCTGCTGAGGCGCTTCATATGGCTGGCCGAGATGTACTTCCCCTCAAGCATGTTCTCGAAGCACCAGACCGCGCTGGCCAGTCCCGTCCAGCCGATGCGGCGTGGATCCTTCCCGTTCTTCCGGAGACTGTCCAGTTCGGTCGTCAGCCTGGCAATCGTTCTCCGGATGTCTTCCCGACATGCCCTTTCGATGAGGTGCGCTTCTCGGTCGGAGTACGGCGGCTTGTGCTCGACCTTGGGCGTGCTTCCCATCGCCACGAAGCTGAGGTGCTGGAGGACGTCTTGCGGATACGCGCCTGGGTTGACGTTCTCGATCTCACGGAAGAACCGTTTGATGTGAGACAGATGCGCGTAGCCCGTGTTCGACCCCTTGGCGAGGAGCGCGTCGGAGAGTTCGACGAGCACCGGGACGGTGATGTCCGCGAGCCTTCTGATGGGTGCTCCTCCCGCCGCCTCGCGCTCGTTCAGAACCTTGGCGAGCGCAGCCAAGGAGCTCCGGTAGGTCCGCAGGCTGTCAGGAGACCCACACGAGTCGACAACCTGCTGGACGCCGACCGCAAGCGTCCGGGCAAGGCTGGGGCGGTCGCCCAGCACCGATAGATCGATCCACCCGGTGCCGCGATCGGGGAAGGTGCGTTCAATCCGCAGTGCGCCGATACCCTGCGTGGGCACGCGATCTTCGGGAGGCGCCTCGGTGAAGGTGATCCGGTTGTGCCGCAGGGATGAGAGTCCGTTGGGGGGAGCGTTCATGTCGGCTCTCCTTGGTCGAGCAGTTCCTCGGTGGCCCCCAAGTCCTCGGACCACTCGCCGACGGCTAAGTCGGTCAACCTGTCATGGAGGTTGATGTAGTCGAGGTACTTGTAGGTCGTGGACAACTGCGCGTGCCCGAGGAGTTGCTGAACCTTCCGCGCTGGATCCTCGCAGATCCGCAGGTACGTCTGCTTGTCGAGGTTGTCTTTTTCCTGCGGCACCTTGTTGAACATCAGCTGGATCAGACGGGACAGCGTGTAGATGGCGAACGTATGCCGCAGGAAGTGCGGCGTGCAGTCCACGCCCGTCAAGGCTGAGGCGCGGGCAAAGAGCTTTTCCACAGCGTTGCGCGAGAGCGGGTCTCCTTCCTCGTTTAGCCAGATCTCCTCGGGCTCCACGTAGGACGGGTCGCGGTCCCCGCGACGCTCGACGTTGATCGACCGCTCATCCTCGCAGTATCTGTGGACCTCGCGGAGGATCTGCTTGGGCACGCGGATCGCCCGGCTTTTATTCCCCTTGGTCGTCTCCCGACGGAGTCGAAGGGAAACCGACTTCAACCCGGCGAATTGCGTGTGGTCCGGATCGGGAAGCTCTCCGCAGCGCATCTGTAGCGCCTCCGAGATGCGCATGCCCGTCTGCACCAGGAGCTTCGTCAAAACGATGTTCCGCGACGACGTACGAGAGCGTCGTCCTCCCAGATTGCGGAGACCCTCCACGAGGACGCGGAACTGCTCTGTGGTGACGAAGCGCACGCGCTTCTCGACATTCCGGTCGAGCATGGCGACGGCTTGCCTGGCGACCCGCACCTCGCCACCGGAGAGGATCTGCTTCCACTTGTACGGGACGGGGGTCTCGGGAATGAGCTTCTCCCATGCGGCCCACTCGTAGAACCTCGCGATGGCCGTTATTCCGAGGTTCCAGGTGCTGGCGGACACGCCACCGTTCAGGCGCCGCACACGGTAGTAGGCTCGCACGTCATCCCGACTGGCTCGGCGCCAGTCCTTACCCTGGGCGGCCAGATACCGGAACCAGAGGTTGATCTGCTCGGCGTAGACCTGGAGCGTTCCGGTGCTGCGGGCGCCATCCGCAGCGGCGAAGAGGAAGAATCCGCTGACGTCCCTGTCGTAGTTGCCCGTCTCGTCCAGGAAGAAAGGGAGGCCATCGAACAGACCAACCACCTTTTCGACCTCATCCAGGATCCCGTCCGGCAGCCGATATAACTCCTTGTCCACCAGGAGGGGCTCTTCGCCGATCACGATCGGGGTCCTCAGCTTCGACAGGTCGGTACGAAACAGGTGCATGATCGCTCTCCCATGTCCCGTTGCCTCCCGGAGGCCGACAGGCGCCAAGCAAGATATCTACATGAGTAGGTGCGTGGCCAGAGAGGTTCAAGACAATTGAGACGCTCTTGCTATCACTCCTAACTCGCAGGGCGTCCAGGTCTCCGTTCACGGATCTACTGCGATTCACCTGATGAGACAGTCTGATGGGTCCACCAAGAATTTCTATGCCTCCTGTGAACGGCTGTTTCAGCCGCATCTGGATGGCCGTCCGCTGGTCGTGCTCTCGAACAACGACGGCTGCGTGGTCGCGCGCAGCAATGAAGCCAAGGCGCTGGGGGTGGCGATGGAGGCGCCCTTCTTCCAGTTGGCGCCGCCGTTGCGCCGCCAACTGGTGGTGTTCTCCTCGAATTACGCCCTCTATGGCGACCTCTCGCGCCGCGTGATGCAGGTGTTGGCCGGTTTCGCGCCACGCA